>CALXDZ010000132.1 GCA_944387205.1 uncultured Oscillospiraceae bacterium | reverse complement strand
GACCCGGAGGAGATCCGGTACCCGGACCAGAAGATCGTCACCTCTCCCCTGGTGCCGGAGATGGAGCAATCCTATATCGAGTACGCCATGAGCGTCATCAAGAGCCGCGCCCTGCCCGACGTGCGGGACGGCCTCAAGCCCGTCCACCGCCGCATCCTCTACGCCATGTACGAGGACGGCCTGACCGTGGATAAGCCCTTCAAGAAGTCCGCCACCTGCGTCGGTGACGTGCTGGGCCGCTATCACCCCCACGGCGACGCCAGCGTCTACGACGCCCTGGTGCGCCTGGCCCAGGACTTCTCCATGCGCTATCCCCTCATCAACGGCCACGGCAACTTCGGTTCCGTGGATGGCGATCCCCCGGCGGCCTACCGGTACACCGAGGCCCGGCTCTCCCGGCTCTCCGACGAGATGCTCCGGGACATCGACAAGGACACCGTGGACTGGGACCCCAACTTCGACGAGACCCGGAAAGAGCCCCGGGTCCTGCCCTCCCGGTTCCCCAACCTGCTGGTCAACGGCTCCTCCGGCATCGCCGTGGGCATGGCCACCAACATCCCGCCCCACAACCTGCGGGAGGTCATCGACGCCGCCGTGTGCGTGCTGGATAACCCGGAGGCGGACCTGAGCGACCTGATGCAGTACATCCAGGGCCCCGACTTCCCCACAAAGGGCATCATCATGGGCCGGGCGGGCATCCGGGCGGCCTACGCCACCGGCCGGGGCCGTGTGGTCATCCGTGCCCGGCACGAGCTGGAGGAGTTCGGCAATGGCCGCACCCGCATCGTCATCACCGAGATCCCCTACCAGGTCAACAAGCGCCTGCTCATCAAGAACATGGCCGACCAGGTGGAGGACAAGCGCCTGGAGGGCATCTCCGACATCCGGGACGAGTCCGACCGCAACGGTATGCGCATCGTCATCGAGCTGAAAAAGGACGCCAACACCCAGGTGGTGTTGAACCGCCTCTTTGCCCAGACCCAGCTCCAGACCACCTTCGCCATCAATATGCTGGCGCTGGTGGACGACCAGTCCCAGCCAAAGATCCTGTCCCTGCGCCACATCCTGGACGAGTACCTCAAGTTCCAGGAGGAGGTCCTCACCCGCAGGACCAGGTACGACCTGCGCAAGGCCAAGGAGCGGGCCCACCTGCTGGAGGGTCTGCTGGTGGCCCAGGACAACATCGACGAGGTCATCCGCATCATCCGCTCCAGTTACGACAACGCCAAGGAGAATCTGATGAGCCGCTTTGGTCTGGACGACATCCAGGCCCAGGCCATCCTCGATATGCGCCTGAAGGCCCTCCAGGGTCTGGACCGGGAAAAGCTGGAGGCGGAGTACAAGGAGCTGGAAGAGCGCATCGAGTACTACAACAGCCTCCTGGCCGACGAGAGCCTGCTCAAGGGCGTGCTGAAAGAGGAGCTCATCGCCATCCGGGACAAGTTCGGCGACGACCGGGTCACCGAGATCCAGGACGTGGAGGACGAGATCGACATCGAGGACCTCATTGAGGAGGAGCAGAGCGTCTATACCATGACCCGGGCGGGCTATATCAAGCGGATGCCCGCCAGCACCTACCGCAGCCAGCGCCGGGGCGGCCGGGGCATCACCGCCCAGTCCCTGCGGGAGGAGGACTGCGTGGAGACCGTATTCACCGCCTCCACCCATGACTTCCTGCTCTTCTTCACCGATACCGGCAAGGTCCACCGGAAGAAGGGCTATCTCATCCCCGAGGCGGGCCGGTCCGCCAAGGGCACCAACATCGTCAACATCCTGCCGGTGGAGCCGGGAGAGAAGGTCACCGCCATGCTCCACGTCAAGAGCCTGGAGGACGACTCGGTGCTGATGATGGTCACGAGAAAGGGCACGGTGAAGCGCCTGCCCCTGAACGTGCTCAACACCGCCCGCAAGGCGGGCATCCGGGCCATCACCCTGGAGGAGGGCGACGAGCTCATCGCCGTGCTGCCCACCGGCGGAGAGGACAATATCCTCCTAATGACCCACGACGGCATGGCCATCTGCTTCAAGGAGACGGACGTGCGCTGCATGGGCCGGGACGCCGTGGGCGTCCGGGGCATCCGCCTGAAGGAGGGGGACTATGTGGTCTCCGCCGCCGTGGCCGCGGAGCATACCGCCTTGCTGACCATCACCGAGAACGGCTATGGCAAGCGCACCGCCATCAGCGAGTACCTGCGGGGCGACGAGGCCCAGCACCGTGGCGGCGGCGGATTGAAGGGCTATCAGGTCACGGAAAAGACCGGTAAGATCGCCGGGGCCAAGGTGGTGGACGGCAGCGAGGACATCCTGCTGATCTCCGACGACGGCACCATCATCCGCATGGCTGTGGAAGACGTGAACTGCTACGGCCGTACCACCCAGGGCGTCCGGGTCATGCGCCTGAGCGAGGGCAGCCGGGTCATCTCCCTGGCCAAGGCCGACAAGGAAGAGGACGAGGAGACCGAGGACCAGGACACGGCCCCTGAGGGGACCGAGACCCAGGAATAAAATAAAAGCCCCCCCATCCGCCTCACTTCGCTCGGCACCTTCCCCCCTCAGGGGGGAAGGTGGGCCGCAGGCCCGGATGGGAGGGCGCAGCACACAGGCAGACATCGAAAATCAGGAGAGAAAGTGGGGGCTTTCCCATGCGCCCATGGATGCGTGCCCAGGCCCGGGATCTGAGAAAGAACGCCACAAAAGAGGAACGGAAGCTGTGGTATCGGTTCCTTCGCACCTTTCCCCTGCCCTTTCGCCGCCAGGCGGTGTTCGGTCCCTATATTGTGGATTTTTATTGTCCCGCCGCCAAGCTGGTGGTGGAGCTGGACGGATCCCAGCACTTTCAGGACCAGGGCCCGGAGGCGGATGCCCGGCGGACAGCCTACCTGGAAAAGACCTATCATCTGACGGTGCTACGGCTGAGCAACCTGGATATTCAGCTGCGGTTCAAGGGGGCCTGTGACACGATCGCCCGGGCAGCTCTGTCTGGCGTCCCCCCATCCGCCTCACTTCGCTCGGCACCTTCCCCCCTCAGGGGGGAAGGTGGGCCGCAGGCCCGGATGGGAGGGCGCAGCAAATTCCCGGCGGCGAAAGAACGTACTGCGCCGTCAAAAAGGAGATCTATGAAAACTGTAACCATCTATACCGACGGGGCCTGCAGTGGCAACCCCGGCCCCGGGGGCTGGGGGGCGGTGCTGCTCTATGGCGCCCACCGCCGGGAGCTCTCCGGCGGCGAGGCCCAGACCACCAACAACCGCATGGAGCTCACCGCGGTGATCTCCGCATTGTCTCTTTTGAAGGAGCCCTGCGTGGTGGAGCTGTGGTCCGACTCCAAGTATGTCATCGACGGCTTGTCCAAGGGCTGGGCCAAGGGCTGGAAGGCCCGGGGCTGGGTCAAGAGCGACAAAAAGCCCGCCCTGAACCCGGACCTGTGGGATGAGCTGCTGCGTCTGACGGAGATCCACACCCTCCACTACCACTGGGTCAAGGGCCATGCGGACACGGTGGAGAACAACCGCTGCGACGAATTGGCGGTCATGGAGAGTCGGAAGTTTAAGTGACGGGCCCTTGACCCGCCGCGCCTTTTGGCGCGTCCAAGCGCTCCGGTCCAGAGGACCGGAGCCTTGCCGTGCCCCGGATTCACTTCGGGGCACGGAGGTGAAATCAGGAGGGGCCCCCGTCCGGCGGCAGCCGGATGGGGAGCACAAGGGCCATGCGGATACGGTAGAAAATAATCGGTGTGACGAATTGGCCGTGGCGGAGAGTCGAAAGTTTAAGTGACGGGCCCTTGACCCATCGCGCCTTTTGGCGCGTCCAAGCGCTCGGGTCTTTGACCGGAGCCTTGCCGTGGTCTGGAAGATTTCTTTCAAATTTACAAACTGTTCATAAGAAAGACACGATTCGGAAATGTTTAGAGGGTATCTTAATACTCGCAAAGGGTTACCAGACCTGATGTGATTTTTCTCCCTCCTAAACACACACAGCAAAAAGGACCGCCCAACGGCGGTCCTTTTTGTCGTCTTTATAGCGCTTTCAATCCCAATCCCCGGGCCAGGTTCACGATGAAGTCCTGGACATTGGTGACGATGCCCCGGGCGCTGAGGCTCCCCCGGTCGGAGAGCTTGTTGACCGTGAACTCGGAGATGTCCACGCAGTAGAAGTACACCTGCCGCACGGTGCCGTCGGCCATCACCCGGTAGGAGGGGGTCATGTTGCCGGTGGCGATGGTGTGGAGAGTGGTGGCCATGCAGATGACCGTGGTGGCGCCCCGGACCTGGTCACGCATGGCGTCCTGGGCCTCGTAGACGTTGCCGATCACCGGCGGCAGGGGCCCGTCGTCCCGGATGGAGCCGGCCAGCACATAGGGCACCCCCGTCTCCTCCAGAGCGTGGAGGATGCCGTCGTGGATGTGCTCGGCCTGCAAAAAGGCGGGGATGGAGCCGTGGAACCGGACGGCGTTGATGGTGTCCAGGTGGTTGTAATGGCCCAGGGGCTGGCTCTCCTGGGTGTAGATGTTCTGGCCCAGGGCGGTGGAGCGGTAGGCAGCCTCCAGGTCGTGGGTAGCCAGGGCGTTGCCCGCCAGCACGGCGTGGACATACCCGCCCCGGATCAGCCGGGCAAAGGCGTCCCGGGCATCGTGATCAAAGGCAAAGGCGGGGCCCATGACCCACACCACCTTGCCGTGGTCCTTTTCGTGGCGCAGCAGCTCATAGAGCTCGTCGTAGTCCCGGGAAAAGGCAGTCTCCCGGGACCTTCCCTGGCGGAAGGCAAAGACGTCCCGGCCGCTGCCCTGGCCCTCGCCGAAGCCGTCGGGGTGGACCAGAATGCCCTCCTCCCCCTGCTCCGTGCGGCCTACGGCCACCAGTTCGCCCTGTTTCAGGCGGCGGAACTCCCGCACGTCGATCCGTTTTCCGGTCCATACCGCCACGCAGTCCATGCGGCTCTCCTCCGCCAGATGCCACTGGGCGCCGATCTTGAAGTACTCCGGGAAAATGCTCATGGCGTGATAGCCCTCCGGGGCCACCCCGTCGGCAGGGGCGGGCACCAGACGCACCTCCGGCGCCGCCAGGAGGATGGGGTCGGAGAAGTCGGGGGGCGTATAGGGACGCAGCTGAAAGGACATAGGAAGGCCTCCTTTTTTTCAATCCGGGCCGGCGGGCCCGTGAGGTGGTTGATCGGGAAAGGAACCGGCCTAAGGGCAGGCCGTTCTCTTCTCAGCATACCAGATGGCGTTCCCCGCCGCAACCCCCGGCGCTTTTTCTTGTAAATCCCCGGCGGGCGGTGTAAAATACCCCTATGAGCCATCATCTCGACTAAGGAGGTCAAGGACTATGAAAGATGGATTCGTCAAAGTCGCCGCCGGTACCCCCAAGATCCGAGTGGCGGACTGCCGCTATAATGCTGAGCAGATCTTCACCCTCATGCGGGAGGCGGACAAGCAGGGCGTGAAGGTCCTGGCGCTGCCGGAGCTGTGCCTCACCGGCTACACCTGCGGCGACCTCTTTTTCCAGGACACCCTGCTCCGGGGCGCCGAGGAGGGGCTCCAGACCATCCTGGACGCCACCAAGAATCTGGACATGATCGCCGCCGTGGGCCTGCCCGTGCGGGACAAATGGGACAACAAACTGTATAATTGTGCCGCTGTTATACAAAAAGGAGAGATTTTGAGCCTGGTGCCCAAGACCTATCTGCCCAATTACGGGGAATTCTACGAGCAGCGCTGGTTCACCCCCTCCGGGGGACCCGGCGGCGTGGACCACATGCTGCAGCTGTGCGGCCAGGATGTGAGCATGAACTGCAGCGGCCTCTTTGCCTGCGAGGAACTGCCGGAGCTGGTCATCGGCGTGGAGATCTGCGAGGACCTGTGGGCCCCCAATCCCCCCTCCGTGGCCCTGGCCCAGGCGGGGGCCACCATTATCCTGAACCTGTCCGCCTCCAATGAGACGGTGGGCAAGGCGGCCTACCGCCGGTCCCTGGTCACCGGCCAATCCGGCCGTCTGGTGTGCGGCTATGTGTACGCCGACGCCGGAGAGGGCGAGTCCACCACGGATCTGGTGTTCGCCGGCCACAACATGATCGCGGAAAACGGCGCGCTGCTTGCCGAGCGGCGGTTCGCCGCGGGATTGACCATCAGCGAGATCGACGTGAAGAAGCTGGTGTCTGAGCGCCGCCGGATGAATACCTATGCCCCCGCCGCCAATGCCCCGGAGATCTGGCGGATGTACTTCTCCATGGACCTGACCTCAACCCGCCTGACCCGGCACGTGTCCCCCACTCCCTTCGTGCCGGAGGACGACGCCGACCGGGCGGAGCGGTGCAACGAGATCCTGGGCATCGCGGCCCTGGGTCTTAAAAAGCGGATGGAGCACACCCACGCCAAGACCGCGGTGGTGGGCCTCTCCGGTGGCCTGGACTCCACCCTGGCGGTGCTCATCACGGCCCTGGCCATGGGGATGCTGGGCCGGCCTACCGAGGAGATCATCGCCGTCACCATGCCCTGCTTTGGCACCACGGACCGGACCAAGTCCAACGCGGTGCTGCTGGCGGAGCGACTGGGCTGCACTCTGCGGACTATAGACATCGGTCCGGCGGTGAAGCGGCACTTTGACGACATCGGCCAGAGCATGGACAACCACGACGTCACCTTTGAAAACGGCCAGGCCCGGGAGCGGACCCAGGTGCTCATGGACATCGCCAACCAGACCGGCGGCCTGGTCATCGGCACCGGGGACCTCAGCGAGCTGGCCCTGGGCTGGTGCACCTATAACGGCGACCATATGAGCAACTACGCCGTCAATGCCGGCATCCCCAAGACGCTGGTGCGGCACCTGGTCAGCTTCATCTCCGACGACAAGGAGGCGGAGGACCCCCAGCTCTCCGGCGTGCTGGCGGATATTCTGGACACCCCCGTGTCCCCGGAGCTGCTGCCCGCCATCGAGGGCAAGATCGCCCAAAAGACCGAGGACCTGGTGGGCCCCTACGAGCTCCACGACTTCTATCTCTACTATGCCATCCGCTGGGGCTTCGGGCCCCGGAAGGTGCTGCGGCTGGCGGAGGCGGCCTTCGGCAAGCGCTATGACCGGGCGACGCTTCTCAAGTGGCTGCGGAACTTCTACCGCCGCTTCTTCTCCCAGCAGTTCAAGCGCTCCTGCCTGGCCGACGGCCCCAAGGTGGGCTCCGTGGCCCTCAGTCCCCGCGGCGACTGGCGGATGCCCAGCGACGCGGTGAACAGCCTGTGGATAGAGGAGCTGGAAGGCCTCGAATAAGGCAGATGTTTCCCCCGCCAGTCGCCTGAGCGGGGCCCCCGCAAAATCGTAGATTTTATACCGCCGCGAGTGCGGCGTCCAAGCGTTTTGTCCCCGGATGGGGGCAAAACCTTGCCGCAGGCGGAATTGACTTCCGCCGAGGAAGTGAAAGGATTCAGGGGTCCCCGCAAAATTATGAATTTTGCGGGGAAAAGAGCTGGAAGGCCTCGAATAAGGCAGATGTTTCCCCCGCCAGTCGCCTGAGCGGGGCCCCCGCAAAATGGAAGATTTTGTGCCGCCGCGAGTGCGGCCGCGCGTGTTCCCCATAAACTCCCACAGCTTGTGGAAAAAGATCGAGAGAGGACGTTTGACATGGAATTTCTGCTGGTGGGCCTGGGGGGCGCCCTGGGCGCCATGGGACGCTACGGCATCAGCCTCCTGCCCTGGAGCGGCACCTTCCCCCTGCTGACCCTCCTGACCAACTTCTTAGGCACCGTGGCCATCGGCTGCGTGGCGGGTCTCAGCGGCGGCGTCCTCTCCCCCGGATGGACCCTCTTCTGGAAAACCGGCGTCTGCGGCGGCTTCACCACCTTTTCCACCTTCTCCCTGGAGACGCTGAACCTGGTGCGCCAGGGCCGCTGGGGCCTGGGGACCCTCTACGCCGTCTTGAGCGTGGGGCTGTGTCTGGGGGGCGTATGGTGCGGGCTGCGGCTGGCCGCTGTGCTCCAGCGCTGAATAAGAAAAAAGACCGGTCTGAACTTTCGTTCAGACCGGTCTTTTGCACATGGTGTGGAAAAGATCCCTCAATCCAGCACCTGACCCTCCTCGGTGAGGAACAGCTGGGCCGGCGGCTCCAGGGAGGCGAACTGGAAGGGCGAGATCACCGCCGCGTAGCACCCAGCGTTGGTGAACACCACCACGTCCCCCACCGACAGCTTGGGCAGCGTGATCATGGGCTCCACCAGATCCGCCGCCGTGCACAGGTTCCCCGCCAGGGTGACGGTCTCCGTCTCCCGGGCGTCGTTGAGCACATAAATGCGGTAAGGCCGGCGGCAGGTGAACAGGGGCTCCCACATGGGGGGCTGGGCGGCGTGGGTATACTGGCCCACCAGCTGGGCCAGAGAGGGCCGGGCAAAGCCGTTGAGGGTGTTGGCCAGCAGCGCGTACCGCTTGCCCCGGGAGGTTTTCACGTCCGTCACATGGGTGGCGTAGATGCCCGCCCGGCCGGTGACGAACCGTCCCGTCTCGATGTACAGCTTCGTCTCCGGGAAGCGGCGGCGGAAGGCCTCCACCTGAGCCGAGACCCCCACCCCCAGGGCGGAGACGTCCAAAGAGGCGTCCTGAGCTCCGAAGGGGATGCCCAGGCCGGAGCCCAGGTTCAAAAAGGCAAGGGGCCGGCCCAGGGCCTGGGCTACCCGCTCCGCCAGCTTCAGGAGCTTGCGGTAGTACCGCTCCAGCACCGCCTCATCCAGCTCCTGGCTCTTGAGGTGCACGTGGATGCCCACCAGGCGTACCCGCTTCATGGCCTTGAGGCGGTCCATGGCGTCAAAGAGCTGCTCCTCGTCCACGCCGAACTTCCCCGGCGCGCCGGTATCGGCGGTGAAGGTGAAGTTGGGGTTCACCCGCAGTCCGATGTCCGCCGTAGTCTCCCGCTCCTCCGCCAGGGCCTCGATGCGCTCCATCTCCCCCAGACTGTCCGCTACCAGAGTACACCGGCCCAAAGCGCCGGCCAGAGCGGAGGCTGGCTTGCCGGGGGCGGAGAAGAAGATCTCCTCCGGCTTGAGGCCGTGCATCCGGCACAGCTCCACCTCCCCGAGGCTTGCGGCGTCGCCGCCGAAGCCCTGGGAAAAGACGGTGTGGAGCACCGCGTGGTGGGGGTTGGCCTTGATGGAGTAGAGAAAGTGGGCCCAGGGGATGGCGCTGCGCAGCTGGAACAGATGGGACAGCATCACCCGCTGGTCATAGAGATAGAAGCTTTCGTGGGTTTGGGCCAGCTTCAAGAGCAGCGTGCGGTCAAACATAGACACCTCTCCTTTCTGATCAAGCCGGGTGGATCTGTCCACACCCGGTGGAAAAAGTCACAGGGGAAACACCGTGCGGATGAGCACCATGTAGCACACGGTGCCCGCCACAACACTCAAAACTGTGTTCCGGCGCCACACGTGGAGCCCCACGGTCACAAGCAGGGACACCCAGGCGGCGGCGCCGTAGGGCGGGGCGCTCAGGTCCACGGACCGAAGGCAGTAGGCCACCAGCACCACCATGATGGCGCTGGGCAGCACCGCCCCCAGATAGTCCATCACCGGCGGCAGGGGCCGGCGGCTGAAGAGAAGATAGGGCGCGCCCCGGAGGGCGGCGGTCACCAGACCCACCACCAGGATCTGCAAAAAGGTCAGCACAGCCTCAGACACGGCGGGGCCCTCCCTCCTTCCACACCAGGCGGTCCTTCAGGAAGAGGAGCACCGCCAGAGACACCGCCAGGGCCGGCAGCAAAAAGTCCTCCGGTCCCAGCACCAGGTAAAAGACCACCGCCGACACCGCTCCCAGCACCGCGGGCACATGGGTCTTGGCCTGGCGCCACTGGTCTACCACCACGGTGGTGAAAAAGAGCGTGGCGGAAAAGTCCACCCCCGTCAGGTCCACGGGCAAAGACTGGCCCAGCAAGGCCCCGGCGGTGCAGCTGACCACCCAGAGCCCGTAGCAGAAGGCCAGCAGGTCGAACTGGACCTTTTCCTCCTCCAGATCCTCGGGACACTCCAGGGCGCAGAGCACCGAGTAGGTCTCGTCGGTGACGGTGAGGGCCATGAAGGGGTAGCGCCAGCCGCCGATTTTCCGGAACTTCTCCACAAAGCCGATGCCGTAGAAGATGTGGCGGGCGTTGATGAGGAAGGCGGTGAGGGCCAACGTGGGCAGCCCCGCGCCGGAGGTCATCAGGGGCACCATGATGATCTGCATGGACCCAGCGTAAACCAAAGCGGCGGACAAAAACACCCAGATCAGGGCGTATCCCGCCTGGCGCAGCAGCAGCCCCGCTGCCAGGCCCACGAACACGTAGGTGAACAGCAGCGGCACCGCCAGGCGGACGGCAAAGCGAAACTCTCTCAACGGCCTTCCCTCTCTTTCCCTCCCATGGTAGCAGAAAACGGCCCCGGACGCAAGAGCGGGGCGGCTTGCGCCGTGGGTGGGGATGTGGTACAATACAAAGACTGTGGAAAACCGGGAACCTGCCAACGTCTCTTCCCGTCCCAAGGAGGGCGGAAAGAGAGGGAACTTCCCCGGTATTCCGTCACTTTATGGAAGGAAAGGACAGGTGAGGAGCCAATGGATAAGACAGTGCGCATCGGGAACGTGGAGATCCCCTCCCGCCTGGCCCTGGCGCCCATGGCCGGCGTGACGGATGCGGCCTTTCGCCGTCTGTGCGCCTCGCTGGGGGCGGGATTGACCTATACGGAGATGGTCAGCTCCAAGGCGCTGTGCTATCAGGACAAAAAGACCCGGCAGCTGCTGCGCCCCTTCCCCGGGGAGCACCCCTTCGCCGTGCAGCTCTTCGGCAGCGACCCGGTGTGTATGGCCGAGGCGGCGGTGAAGGCGGCGGAGCTCTCCGGCTGTGACCTCATCGATATCAACATGGGCTGCCCCGTGGGCAAGGTGGTCGCCAGCGGCGACGGCTCCGCCCTCATGCGGGACCCGGAGAAGGCCGCCCGGGTGGCCGAGGCGGTGGTGCAGGCCAGCCCCGTGCCGGTGACGGTGAAGATGCGCCGGGGCTGGGACAAGGGCAGCATCAACGCCGTGGAGCTGGCGGTGGCGCTGGAGTCGGTGGGCGTTGCCGCCGTGGCGGTCCACGGCCGCACCCGGGTGCAGATGTACGCGGGACAGGCGGACTGGACCACCATCCGGCAGGTGAAGGAGGCCGTGTCCATTCCGGTGCTGGCCAACGGCGACATCTTCAAGGGGGAGGACGCGGTGCGCATCCTCCGCTTCACCGGGGCGGACATGGCCATGATCGGCCGGGGGTGCTTCGGCAATCCCTGGCTCTTTGCCCAGGCCGCCGCGGCCCTGGCCGGGGAGCCCATCCCTCCCCTGCCGCCCCTTGCGGAGCGGTGCGACGCGGTGGTGGCCCAGATCGAAGAGGCCGCCGCGGACAAGGGGGAGAAGGTGGCGGTGCTGGAGGCCCGGCGGCACTACTGCTGGTATCTCAAGGGCGTGCCCCACGCCAATTACTATAAGGAACAGATCGTGCGCATGAACACCCTGGAGGACGTCTACGCCGTCACCCGGGGCATCAAGAGGGATCTGAAATGATGACCAAGGAGGAGCGGGAGTTGATCCAGGCGGCCCAGCAGGGAGACCAGGAGGCCTTCGAGGAGCTGGTGCGCCGCCATGAAAAGCAGGTCTACGGCCTGGCCCTGCGGGTGTGCGGCAACCCGGAGGACGCGGCGGAGGCGGCCCAGGAGGCCTTTCTCTCCGCCTGGCAGGGCCTGCGCTTTTTCCGCCAGGAGTCGGAGTTCTCCACCTGGCTCTACCGTCTGACCTCCAATGCCGCCATCGATCTTTTGCGGCGGGAGAAGCGTCACCGGGGCGCCGCGTCCTTGGACGACGAGCTGAGCCCGGAGGCGCCGGACCGGACCAGCCTGACTCCCCAGGATGCCCTGGAGCAAAAGGAGCTGGGGGAGCTGATCCGGGAGGGGCTGGGGGAGCTCTCCGCGGACCACCGGCAGGTGCTGGTGCTGCGGGAGATGCACCAGATGAGCTACCAGGAGATCTCCGACGTACTGGACCTGGATGTGGGCACGGTGAAGTCCCGCATCAGCCGGGGCCGGCAGCAGCTGCGGAAATTTCTTCTCAAACGGGGGAACTTTTTTCACCGGCAGCCGTCCAAAGAGACAGAAAAGAACGAGGAGGGCTGCCCATGAAATACTGTGAGGACTATGCGGCTCTCATCAGTGCCTGGCTGGACGGGGAGCTGAATGAGGAAGAGACCGGCCGGCTCCAGGCTCATCTGTTCACCTGTCCCGGGTGCCGGGCCTACCTGACGGACCTCAAGGCCATGGGCCGGGCCTTCCCCACCCTGGAGGAGGTGGAGGTGCCCGAGGACTTCACCGCCTCCGTCATGGCCCGCATCCGTGCCCAGACCCCGCCGGAGAAGAAGCGGGCCTCCCATACCCTCTGGCGGCGCTGGGGCGCCTGGGCCTGCTGTCTGGCGCTGCTGGCCCTGGTGGGCGGCGGCGCCTGGCGGGCGGAGCTGGTGAGCCGCGGGGCCCAAAATCAGATCGCCGCCGCCGACGCGGCCTCCCTGACCACCGACTCCGCCGAAGCGGAGAGCGGCGGCTCCGAGAGCGCCCAGGCGGCGCCGGAGGAGGCCGCGCCGGAGGAGGAGAACGTCCAGGCGGATCAGACGGAGCCCGCGGTGGAGAACAAGGAGGCCCGGGAGATCCGGGAGGAGCCCTCCCAGGACGCCAAGGCCCCCGCCGGGTCGGGCTTCCAGACCCAGACCTCCCAGGAGGAGGCCCAGACGCCGGAAAGCGCCCGGGACGAGACGTCCCAGGGCGGCGCCGAGGCGGAGACCCCCGCCTCCGCCGGGCAGGCAGAGCTCCAGAGCGGCGCAGGCAGCGTCCTCTCCTGGCGCATGAGCGTGACGGTGCCCGCCGACGGAGCGGACCTTCTGGCCGGCTTTGTCCCCCAGGGGACGGATGAGGAGACCGGCGGGACGGTGTACTATCTCAGCTCCGAGGAGTATGCAGCCCTTGTGACGGCCCTTTCCCAGCGGGGCGTGGAGGCGGAGGAGACCGCCGGCGACGCCGCGGCCAGCCTCATCCGCGTGGTGGTAACGCCCTGAAAATGTGTGGAAGATCCCCCTTCGCATCGTGCGGAGGGGGATTTTTCTGCCCGGTTCGGTGAAATTGCCTCTTTTTTTTTGCCTTCCGGTGTGCTATACTGCCCAGCGACAGGTGCCATCACCCTGTCCAAGCGCCGCCCTTTGGGGGCGGCGTTCGTTCGGCCTCACCGGCCGTTCTCTAAACAAAAAAATGGAGGTCAATCATCATGTCCAAAACCCGTTTCACCACAAAACAGCTGACCACCGCGGCGGTCATCGCCGCCGTGTACGCGGCCCTGACGCTGCTGCTGCCCATTCCCCAGTACGGCGGCGTGCAGCTGCGGGTGGCCGAGGCCATGACCGTGCTGCCCTTTTTCTTCCCCGAGGCCATCCCCGGCCTGGCGGTGGGCTGCTTCCTGGCCAATCTCCTGGGCTCGCCCTTTGTGCTGGACTGGATCTTCGGCACCCTGGCCACGCTGCTTGCAGCCATCTGGACGGCCAAGCTCCGCCATCGGGCCCTGGCGCCGGTGCCTCCGGTGGTGTGCAACATGGTCATCGTGGGGGCGGAGATCGCCTATTTCGCAACCCTGGACGGCGCGGCCTTCTGGCCTGCCTATGGCCTGAACGCCCTGACCGTGGGCCTGGGCGAGGCCATCGCCTGCGGCGTGCTGGGCACGCTGCTGCTGCGGCTGCTGCCCCGGGTGCCCTCTTTGCGGCGGTACATGGCCCCCGCCCGTGTGGAGCAGATGTGAGACGCGCCAAAGGCGCGGGAGACTTCCCTCTCCCGCGCCTTTTCCCTGTCCGGAGGCGGCCTGCCGGGGCTAAATCCGGGCCCGCAGTCCCAGAATGCGGGGAAAACGGAAATTTTTTTGGCGCTTCCCCTTGACTTTTTCCCCTGTTTCGATATAATAGTAAGGCTCGCAGTATGCGGGCTATCCTTGCTCCCGCGTAAGGGCGGGGGCCAAAGTCCAAAAGGAGGTGCAACAATGGCAAAAGTTTCCGCCAACTATGAGGTCGTGTATATCATCGATCCCATGCTCAGCGAGGAGGACACCGCCGCCCTGGTGGCCAAGTTCAAGACCCTGGCAGAGCAGAACGGTTCCGCTGTCGAGGTTGAGGAGTGGGGCAAGCGCAAGCTGGCCTACGAGATCAACGATCGGACCGAGGGCTACTATGTGCTGATGAACTTCACCAGCGCGCCCGCTTTCCCCAAGGAGCTGGACCGTGTCCTGCGGATCACCGACGGTATCATGCGTTCCCTGATCGTCTGCAAGGGCGAGTAAGAGGGGGCTAGAGCATGCTCAACCGCATCATTCTTATGGGACGTCTTGTCCGTGACCCGGAGCTGCGCCGGACGCAGAGCGGCACCGCGGTGACGTCCATCCGCATCGCCGTGGACCGGGATTTCAAGTCCCAGAGCGGCGAAAAGCAAGCTGACTTCTTCGACGTGGTCGCCTGGCGCGCCACCGCCGAGTTTGTGGCCAAGTACTTCACCAAGGGCCGGATGGCCGTGGTGGAGGGCCGGCTCCAGACCCGGGAGTGGACCGATCGCGAGGGCGGCAAGCGCGTCTCCACCGAGATCGTCGCCGACAACGTGTATTTCGGCGACTCCAAGTCCGGCGCCCAGGGCGGCGACTTCGCCCCCGGCTACGGACAGGCTCCCGCCTACGGCGGCACCCCCGCTTACGGCGCCCCCTCCGGCGGCTATGCCCCCGCTCCCTCTTCCGGCTCCGATTTCGCGGAGATCGGCGAGGAGGACGGCGAGCTGCCCTTCTAAAAGCGCGGAGCCCTTCTACTTTTGAATAAGGAGGAATTCCCATGGCTATGGAACGTGAACAGAGACCCGGCCGTCCCATGAACCGCAAGCGCCGCAAGGTCTGCCAGTTCTGTGTGGACAAGTGCGAGTCCATCGATTACAAGGATGCCGCCAAGCTGCGCCGCTACATCTCCGAGCGGTCCAAGATCCTGCCCCGGAGAACCACCGGCACCTGCGCCATGCATCAGCGTCAGCTGACCGAGGCCATCAAGCGGGCCCGTCAGAGCGCGCTGCTGCCCTTCGTGACCGAATAAAGACCTGCAAAGGCCGCGCCGAAAATTCGGCGCGGCCTTTTTTTGCTTTCGCAAAAATGCAGCGCATTTTTGCGAGGGAAAGCACCTAAGGCGGACCAACTTTTCCCCAAAAGATTCCCCCTTTTGGGGAAAGATGCAGCCCGCTGCGCGCAGCGTTTGTCCGCCCGGCGGACAGACCGCCGCACTGGCGGTCTGAGAGGCGTTTTTCCCCAGGCGCAGAAGGTGAATTGCCCCGCAGGGGCAAGAAAAGCCACTCTGGAGTGTGGAAAACCCGGCTGGATTGAAATGACAGTCCCTCTCTCCTGTTCCCCGCAAAACTCCTCCGTCCTGCAAAAAATCCCCGCCGGTTCCGGCGGGGATTTTTCACAAAGTCCTTTTTAGTCGGGGATGTACTCCCGCACCCGCAGCTGGGCGCCCAGGGACTGGGCCAGCTCCCGGCAGTGCTGGATATCCTCCTCTGTCTTATCCTTGTTGACGATGGTCATGACCACCTGGGGCACGTACTTGGCCGCCTCCCGGGTGAAGTCCAGCATGGCCTGCCAGCCCGCCTCCCCGCTCTGGGGCCGGGTCACGGCGGTGTACTCCTCCGGCGTGGAGCCGTTGAGGGAGATGGACACCACATCGATGCGGCCCTTGAGCTGGGGCGCCACGTCCCGGCCGTGGATCAGGCTGCCGTGGCCGTTGGTGTTGATGCGCACCGGGGGAAGCCCGGGCACCTTCTCCTTCATGGCGTCCACCAGGGCGCAGATGTCGTCGATGCGGTAGGAGGGCTCTCCGAAGCCGCAGAACACGATCTCCCGATAGGAGGCCAGGTCCCGGCTCATGAGGGAGTCCAGGGCCTCCTGAAAGCTGGGCTCGTGGTCCAGCCACAGATCGTCGGCATAGATGCTGCCCTTGTGGCCGTTGTGGCGCAGGCAGAACACGCAGGCGCAGTCGCACCGGTTGGTCAGGTTGACATAAAGTGCACCCTCATACTCGTAGGTAATGGTCATCATGGCTCAGCCATCTCCTTTTCCAGTCCAAAAAATTCCACAGCGTTGCGGAAAGCGGCCTCTGCCACCGCCTCCGGCGCCAATCCCTTCCACTCCCCCAGCTTTTCCGCAACCAAAGGCAGCAGCCGGGAGTCGTTGCGCTTGCCCCGGTGGGGCACCGGCGCCAGATAGGGCGAGTCGGTCTCCAGCAGCATCCGCTTCAGAGGCGTCACCGCCGCCACCTCCGGGGCCCGGCGGGCGTTTTTGAAGGTGATGGGCCCGTCAAAGCCCAGGTACCAGCCCAGTTTGAGGAGCTCCTTTGCCATCTCCGGGCTGCCGGAATAGCAGTGGAACACGCCCCGGACCCGGGGAAACTCCTTGACGATGGCAAGGCAGTCCCCGTGGGCCTCCCGGTCGTGGATGATGACGGGCAGGTCCAGCTCCTCCGCCAGGGCCATCTGCCGCCGGAAGATCTCCTGCTGGAATGCCCGGGGCGGGTTTTCCGGCCAGTAGTAGTCCAGGCCGATCTCCCCGATGGCCACAGCCTTGGGGTGGGCCGCCAGGGCCCGTATGGCCTCCAGGTCCGCCTCCCCTGACCCGGCGCAGTCCTCCGGGTGGATGCCCACGGCGGCCCAGACGTGGGGATAGCGCTCCGCCAGGGCCAGGGCTTTCCGGGAGGTCTCCACGGTGATGCCCGGGTTCACCACCGCCTCCACGCCGCTCTCCGGCAGGGCGGTCAGCAGCGCTTCCCGGTCAGCATCAAAGGCCTCGTCGTCGTAATGGGCGTGGGTGTCGAAAAGTCTCATGCCGCGTCTGCCTCTTCGCTGGAAGACTCCGGCGTCTCATCCGGCACCTGGGGCGCCTGGGGCAGGTCCGAGGTGTCGGCGGTGAAGGTGACGGAGAACTTGTTTCCGGTGGTGCCGTCGTCAAAGTGCTCCAGATAGGTCAACGTGAAGTCCTCCACATCCTGGGGCACGGCGAAGTACAGCCGCCCGGACCGGGCCTGGCCCTTTTCCAGGTCATAGCGCTCCGGCAGCTGGTCGTCGGCCACGGTGTCCAGAAGGCAGTAGGCCTGGTCCTCCTCGCCGTCGCCCCACTGGAGCAAAAAGTCGGTGTCGAACATGGGAATGGTCTCGGAGAAGGTGTTTTCCACCTCCATGTCCACCGCCAGCACCACCTGGCCCAAACCGGGCACATAGTCGTCCAGGGTGGAGTGAAGGGCGGCGCCGGTGATGGTAAAGGTGAAGAACTCCGTGTGCATCACCGTGTCCAGCTTTCCCTGGGCCGTGCCGTCGTCGTCGGGGTAGCCGCTGCCGGTCTCGCCGCCGGAGCCGCAGGCCGTCAGGGAAAGGGTAAGCATAGCCGCCAATACAAGAGTCAAAAATCGTTTGATGGACATAAGCAAGGTCCTCCGTTTCCGTGATAGAAGAAAAGCGCGCCCCTCCGGCAAAAGGAAGGGTTCCGGCGCCACCGTGGAAACGGCGCCCTTTCGCCCTATCATACCACGTCGGCGCGAAAAAAGGAAGATGGGAAGGAAAGATACCGATATAGCGTACGGCATAGCGGCCTCCATAGTGTTATCGAAACAGGCGATAAAATCCCTATTTCACATCGGAAAAATCCCAATATAGGTCCGTTGACTTGCCATAGAGAACCAGTATAATAGAGGTTACTGTGCAACTTAGCGGAAACGCACGGGAAAGAAAGAGAATAAGGAGAGAGAACAAGCATGAAACGAGTTTGGACCCTTGTCTTGGCCTTAGTTCTGGCCCTGTCTCTGGCGGCCTGCGGCGCCACGGAGACCACCACCCCCAGCTCCGGCGCGGAGCCCCAGGAGAAGACCACCATCAAGATGGGCAGCGGCGGCACCTATGCCGATATGATCGAAAAGCTGGGCGAGCTGGTGGCCGATCAGGGCTACACTGTGGAGCTGGTGCTCTTTGACTCCAACTCCGGCCCCGCCGACGCCTGCAGCGTGGGCGACATCGACGCCTTCATCTACAACCACGAGCCCTGGCTCATGCAGTACAATGAGGACAACGGCACCGACTTTGTGGTCACCAGCCCCCTGTACTATGGCCGTACCGCCCTGTACTCCGTGAAGTACGACTCCCTGGACGCCCTGCCTGACGGTGCCACCATCGCCATCCCCAACGACTCCACCAACATGGAGAACACCCTGCTGTTCCTGCAGGATCTGGGCCTTCTGACCCTGGGCGAGAAGACCGAGGCCTTCTACACCATTCTGGACGTGGCGGAGAACCCCAAGAACATCCAGTTCGTGGAGACGGAGATCTCCTACACCGCCCGCAGCATCGAGGACTGTGACGCCGTGGTCTGCACCGGTCAGCAGATCATGGACGCCGGCATGGATCCCAACAACTTCATCGCGGAGAATGAGTCCAAGAAGGACTATCCCATCGGACTAACCGTCCATGAGACCGAGGCGGACAGCGCCTGGGTCAAGGCCCTGGACGAGGCTCTTCACTCCGAGGAGTATCAGACCTGGTTCAATGAGACCTACCAGGGCACCCTGGTGCTTTATTGATGCCAAATGCACACCCGGGGGACGGCGCTGAGCCGTCCCCCCTGTCCTATCAGGCGTAAGGAGGGAAAGCCATGATCGAGATACAGGGACTTTGCAAACACTTTGACGATTTCCACGCCCTGGAGGACATCCATATGACCATGGAGCGGGGAAAGGTCTACGGCCTCATCGGCCAGAGCGGCTCGGGCAAGTCCACGCTGCTGCGGTGCATCAACGGACTGACCACCTATGAAAAGGGCAGCCTCAAGGTTGACGGGGTGGAGGTCTCCTCCCTCCGGGGCCGGGAGGCCCGGGAATTCCGCCGGGGCATCGGCATGATCTTCCAGCAGTTCTCCCTGCTGGGCCGCCTCAATGTGCGGGAGAACATCGCCCTGCCCATGAAGTGCTGGAAGTGGGACAAAAAAGCGATGGAGCGGCGGGTGGACGAGCTGTTGGAGATGGTACAGCTGCCGGACAAGGGCAAGGCCCTGCCCCGGGAGCTCTCCGGCGGCCAGAAGCAGCGGGTGGCCATTGCCCGGGCTTTGGCCATGAACCCCAAGATATTGCTGTGCGATGAAGCCACCTCCGCTCTGGACCCCAACATTGCCGAGACCATCATGGACCTGCTCTCGGATATCAACAGAAGTTTGGGCATCACCATCATCGTGGTGACCCACCAGCTGTCCATCCTCAAGGCCTCCTGCGAGCAGGTGTATCTGCTGGAAAAGGGGCGTCTTGCTGCCCAGGGGGACATCACCTCCCTCTTCTCCCAGCCCCCGGAGGCCCTGCGGCGGCTCATGGGCAAGGAGCAGGAGGTGGACGCCTCCTGGGAGGAGGGTACCGTGCTGCGGCTGCTGCCTACGCCGGAGCAGGCGAAAAAGCCCATCCTCTCCCGCATGGCCCGGGAGCTGGGCGAGGACTTCTCCGTGCTCCGGGCGGACCGGGAGCAGTACCGCCACGGCGCGGTGACCTATCTGTTGATCCAGGTACCCCAAAAGATCCTTCCCGCTGTGGAAAACTGGCTGCGGGAGCAGAACATCGCCTGGGCGGCGGAGCCCCGGCAGCAGGAGAAAAGAGAGGAGGAAGCGGTATGATGGCGGAGATCATAGCAAAACTGGACAAGTATTTCTTCCGGCTCATTGTGCCGGCCATCGGCGACACGCTGGCCATGCTGGCGGCCACCATGGTGCTGGCCACGGTGCTGGGCTTTGTCATCAGCGTGGTGCTGATCATCACCCGGAAGGACGGCCTGCGGCCCAACCGCTGGGTCTACGGTGTGCTGAACTTCCTGGTGAACTTCATCCGCTCCTTCCCCATCATGATCCTGATCGTGGCGCTGCTGCCCCTGACCCGGGTGGTCATGGGTACCACCATGGGGGTCCAGGGGGCGGTGTTCCCGCTGACGGTGGCGGCCACCCCCTTCATGGCCCGGATCTTTGAAAACGCCATGGTGGAGGTGGACCCCCAGCTCATCGAGGCGGCCCGGTCCTTCGGCGCCTCCGATCTGCAGATTATCTTCCGAGTCATGCTCAAGGAGGCGGTGCCCTCCATCGTCTCCGGCACCACCCTGGCCACCGTCACCTACCTCTCCGCCACCACCGTGGCCGGCGCCATCGGTGCGGGCGGCCTGGGCTCCATCGCCATGAACTACGGCTATCACCGCTTTGACGATGTGATCCTCTATACCGGTGTGGTGATCTTGTGCATCCTGGTCCAGCTCATTCAGCTGATGGGCGGCTGGATCTATAAACGTCTGTAAGGAGGAAGCTTTCATGGAAAAAGAACGGTCCCCCAGAGAGCTGGTATCCCGGCTGGAGTGCGCCGTGGACTGGCCCCGGAAATGCGTGGGCGTCCGGTTTTTGTTTACCAAGAAGGAGTTTGAGGAGGCCCGGGGCGTGGAGCTGACCCGGCCCATCAACTACTGTATGATGGTCAAGTCCGCCACCCTGGGCCACGCCGTCAAGGGCGACGCCTCCGCCCACCGCTGCATCGCCGCCGCCCGGGCTCTGGGCATCGCGGAGATGGATGAGATGCACCACAGCGGCCGCCGGGGCCTGCGCACCCAGCTCTATCACGACCTGGGTACCGCCAAGTACACCCGGGACCGCCAGACGCTGTGCGACCACAAGGCCTACGGCGTGCTGGTCAAGCCCCTGGAGCAGTATGCCGACGATGAGCCGGTGCCCCACATGGTGCTCCTCATCACCACCCCCTACTACGCCATGCGGGTGATCCAGGGCTATACCTATTACTACGGCATCGAGACCAACTTCAAGATGTCCGGTCTCCAGGCCGTCTGCTCCGAATCCACGGCCTACCCCTATATGTCCAACCACATCAACCTCTCCACCCTCTGCGGCGGCACCCGACTGTACTGCCAGTGGGGAGATGAGGAACTGGCGGTGTCCATCCCCTACGGCAGGTTCCCCCTGACGGTGGAGGGCACGCTGCGGACCATGGACCTCCAGGACAACAACGCCAAAAAGGCGGTGGCCCGGGAGAAGCTCCAGGCCCGGGGCATGGCGGAGGAATTCCCTCTGCAGGACGACTTCTCCTACTGCTACCTGCCTCTGGGCGAGGAGGAATAGGCCCGCTTTCCAAAGTCCCCCTGTTCCATTTGGAACAGGGGGACTTCTTTCGGCTCTCTTGCAATTCCCGTCCTCATCTGATAGACTGAAAAAAGAAAGAGTAGCTCCCCTGTGGGGCCCGGCGAGAAACGTGTCCCTTGCCGGCGGACACGGCGGCCGGGACAGGCCTTTTGGATCCAGTGTACAGGGCCGGCGCCATCAAGGGTGGCGCCGGCCTTTTTCAGGCGTTTCCGGAAACGGAGCGCGAAAAGAGGAGGAAAGAGCATGAAAGGAAACAGGATGCGCAGAGGGATCGCAAGGGCCCTTGCGGCCATTTGGATCGCCAGCGCTCTGTGTATGCAGGTGGGAGCGGTCACCTCCGGCGGAGGGACAGAGGCCGCAGCCGCCCTACCCTCGGGCAAGGGCAGCATGACCATCCGGGACTATACGGGCCGGGGCATGGAAAAGCTCTATCTGGAAGGTGTGCCCCACACAGTGACCTGTTATCAGGCGGACGGAGACACCATCCTCACCTTCTCCGTCTCCTCTCCCCAGGTTCGGGGCCGTGTGGAGACCTTTGTCCTGGAGGCGGGGGCCTACCGCTCTGTGGAGGAGAGGTCCTTTGGGGACGGGGAAAATTGGCCCCAGCTGAGGGCCCGGGCCCTTTTGGGGGAGGCGGACCTGTGCGCCGTCTCTTTGACGGAGGATGCCCCGGTGGGGGGCCAGGCGGAGACCGTCCGGCTCTATTTCCGGCTTGCCCCCGGGGAGGAACCCTCCGGCCAGATTCCGGAGGAGCCCGCTGAGCCCTCCGATCCGCCTCGGTTTTCCGATGTGGCGGAGGACGCCTATTATGCCCAGGCGGTGAACTGGGCCCTGGAGCGGGGCATCACCTCCGGCACCACTCCCACCACCTTCAGCCCCGGCGCCACCTGCACCACCGGGCAGATTCTGACCTTCCTGTGGCGGGCCAACGGCTCCCCTGTGCCCACGGAGGAAAATCCTTTCACCGATGTGGACAGGGACAGCTACTGCGCCCAGGCGGCCCTCTGGGCCTATGAGAAGGGGCTGGTGTCCGGCACCGTGTTCGGAGCGGACCGGCCCTGTACCCGCAGCGCCGTGGTGACGTATCTCTGGAAGCTGGCGGGGCAGCCCGACGCCGGGGAGCTTCCTGAGGAGACACCCTGGAATCTGCAGCTGGTCAACGCCTGGAATCCCCTGCCGGAGGACTTTGCCGTCTCCCTGACCCCCATCGGCGAGAACTACCAGGTGGACAGCCGCTGCGCCGGGGCCCTGCACCAGATGCTGGAAGACTGCCGGGCGGCAGGCCTCTCCCCTGCGGTGTGCTCGGCCTACCGGACAGAGGAGACCCAGGCCCGGCTCTACGCCAACAAGGTGGACCGGCTCATGGCCCAGGGCATGTCGGAGGACAAGGCCCGGACGGAGGCGGCCAGATCGGTGGCCGTGCCCGGCACCAGCGAGCACCAGCTGGGTCTGGCGGTGGACCTGGTGGACAACCACAACTGGAGCCTGGATGAGAGCCAGGCGTCCATGCCCGCCCAGCAGTGGCTCATCAAGCACAGCTGGGAGTACGGCTTCATCCTCCGCTACCCCGGGGACAAGGGAGAGCTGACGGGCATCATCTATGAGCCCTGGCATTACCGCTATGTGGGCAAGGAGGCGGCCCGGGTGATCCACCAGCAGGGGCTGTGCCTGGAGGAGTATCTGGCCCATCGGGCAGAGTACCGGAAGGCCCTGGCCTGGGCCATGGAGGAAGGCATCACCACCGCCCAGAGCTCTCAGGAGTTCGCCCCGGACCGCAGCTGCACCCGGGCAGAGATCGTGGCCTTTTTGTACCGGGCCCTGGGGTGAAAAGCATATGGAAACAGCGAGCGGGGACGCCCTCAATGGGCGTCCCCGCTTTTTGAAGTGGAAAGAATGGAAAGAGGGGCGGAGTTTCCGGGCGACCTCGGATTTGAAAAAACGCGCGGAGCGCGTTTTAGGTGGAGGTACCGAGTTCGGGGAAACCACCCCGCCGCCGGTGCGTCCTCCCCCGGTGTTGGCAGGACACAAAACGGCGGCGAGGCTCTCACTCGCTTCCACCCACCCCGCAAAGTGCCTTTGGCCCTTTGCGGGGACCCCAGGCGACCTCGGATTGAAAAAAACGCGCAGAGCGCGTTTTTAGAGGTGGAGGTACCGAGTTCGAGCAAATCATCTTCACCACAGAAAAAAAGAGAGACAGCCTTCGGCTACTCCTGATAGGGGTATCTTGAAGTGTGTCCTCGGATTAGGCAGGCAGTGCGGTTGCACTGTCTGCCTTTTCTGTTGTCTCTCCGCAGAGAATTACATCGTCCGTTTCGTTAAGGTTGAAGTCCCGGAAACAGATTTGGATTTTCTGCGGTGCGTGCTTGGAGTATTTGACCTCTTTTTCATACACGATGATCTTCGCTACAAAGGTACGGAGCAGTTCCGGGGTCAGTTCTGTCATGTCGGTAAACTTCCTGGCCTTGGCAATGAAGTTTTTGGCATTGGCCATACTGCTGCGCAGTTTCTCCAGGCGCTCCTCCGTGTCAGGGATGGTTTCGGCCAGCTGCGCTTTCTCCTTGGAGTATGCCTCAGACAGCAAGCGGAACTGTTCATTGCTCACCCGTCCCAAAGCGCTGTCCTCGTACATCCGCTTGAACACCACATCCAGTTCCCCATCCCGTTTCCGCATGGCGGACAGCTCTCGCTCCAAGCCTCGGATCTCCTTTGCCACCTCAGTGGATTGCTTCTGCTGGATGTAGGCTGCAAACCGCTCCGGATCGCTCCTGGCAAACTGTGTGGCTCTGCGGATCGTTTCCAGCACGATTTCCTTCAGCGCCACTTCCCGGACATAGTGAGCACTGCATACATCTGCCCCATCCTTCTTGTAGGTACGGCAGGTGAAATTGTTCTGCTCCGGCTTCATGGTGTGCGCCCGGTGCAGCACCATGGGCATACCGCAGTCCGCACAGTACACTAATCCAGAGAACATATTCTGCTCATCCATATTTGTCCGGCGGCGTTTATGGGACCGTACCTCCTGTACGATATCCCAGGTTTCCTGATCCACCAGCGCTTCATGAGTATGCTCAAAGATGAGCCATTCGGATTTAGGGCGTTCGCATCTCTTTTTGTCCTTGTAGGACTTGGTGCTGTAGCGGAGGTTGACCGTGTGTCCAAGGTAGACCATGTTCTGAAGCATATCCGCCACCATGTCGCCGGTCCAGTTATAGGGACGCTCCGTATTCAGCCCGGAATGGGAT
>CALXDZ010000131.1 GCA_944387205.1 uncultured Oscillospiraceae bacterium | reverse complement strand
GCGTTATACCATCTGTCTGGCCGCCGTTTTAATTTTGAAACGCTCAGCGGCTTGATTTTGTGTTGCCTTTTTTGCTTCTCTAAAAATCTGTAATTTCTACTTGACTTTTATTAGCAGGTCTTTTTTCTGTTTTTCTTTTGTGGACGGTATCTCCGCTTTATGCTATACTGGTCAGGTGTGTAAAGGAGGCAGACCCATGAAGAAACTGATCATTTTGCTGGGTGTGGTAGGGGTGTCCATGTCGTCACTGCTGGTACGGTGGTCCCAGGCACCCAGTCTAACACTGGTGGTGTACCGTATGGGCTTTGCCTCGGTGCTGCTGATCCCCTGGGTCCTGCTCCGGCAGCGGGAGGAGCTGCGGCACCTGACAAGGCGGCAGCTGGGATTGTGCCTCCTCTCCGGAGCCTTTCTGGGGTTCCACTTCTTTGCCTACTTCACCTCCCTGAACATGACCTCCATCGCCTCTTCGGTGGTACTGGTGGACACAGAGGTGTTTTGGGTCGCCTTGGCCATGTTTTTGCTGACCCGGGAAAAGCCGGGCCGCCTGGGTGCCGTCGGCATCGTTCTTGCCTTTTGCGGCAGTGTGGCTGTGGCCCTGGCCGACGGGCTCAGCGGCAGTCTTTCCGGAGATCTGGTAGCGCTGGCCGGGGCGGCCTTTGTCTCGGTCTATACCGTCATCGGCCGGCTGCTGCGCCAGGAGCTGTCCACCACGGTCTACACCACCCTGGTCTATCTCTCCGGCAGCTTGACCACTATGCTGGCCGCTCTGATCACCGGTGTGCCCCTGACCGGCTGGGGCCTGCGGGACGTGGGGATCGGCCTGGGCCTGGCGGTGTTCTGCACCCTCCTGGGCCACAGCGTGTTCAGCTGGGGCCTGCGGTATGAAAAGGCCTCTTACATCTCCACGGTCAAGTTCTTGGAGCCGGTGTTTGCCAGCCTGCTGGGATTATTCTTGCTCCACGAGGCCCCGCCCATGACCACGGTGCTGGGCGGCGCGGTGATCCTTCTGGGGGTCATTTTGTGTTCCCTGGACGGCACATCCGCTTCAGAAAAGCCGGACAACGCCCCCGCTGACAGTTGCCAAAGCGGCACTGGTCGGGTATAATACCTTCGGCGGTTTTTATGCGGGGCTCTATATTCGCGGCCCCTCCCCTATCTATTTTCTGCCCGGAGGTGGTTTTTGATGCCCACGATCTCCGTGATCGTTCCCGTATATAAGGCGGAGGCCTTTCTCCGCAAATGCACCGACAGCATCCTGCACCAGACCTTTACCGATCTGGAGCTGATCCTGGTGGAGGACGGCTCCCCCGACGGCAGCGGCGCGCTGTGTGACGCCATCGCCGCCGAGGACAGCCGGGTCCGGGCTTTTCATCAGGCCAATGACGGCGTCAGCTCCGCACGGAACCGGGGACTGCGGGAGGCCAGAGGCACCTACATTGCCTTTGCCGACAGCGACGACTGGATGGAGCCCACCATGCTGGAGACGCTCTACCAATCCCTCGTCTCCGCCGGAGCCGACAGCGCCGGCTGCGCCCACTTGGGTGTGACGCCTGACGGACACAGCTGGGCTGAGACAGCGGTCCTCCCTGCTGGTGTCTATGACCGCACCGCCATTTTGGAGGGCATCGTCTATCCCCTGACCGGAGACCGGACCGGCGCCCGGGTGGTCAACGGCTTCATCTGGCGCTATCTCTACTCCGCCTCCGTCATTCGGGAGGCCGGGATCACCTTTGACGGCGCCTATCTGGAGGACGAGCTGTTTTTGCTGGAGTATTTCTGTCACGCCAAGCGCCTGGCCATGACAGATAAGCCCCTTTACAACTATCTGCAAAATCCCTCCTCTGTTACCCACAAATATATGAAGGACTATCTGGATACCTTTTTCCGTTTTCTGAACAAAAAGGAAGCCCTTGTGGAGCGGTACGACCTTGCAGCCCACCGGCCCCACTGGCGGGAGGAGAGCTGCTTTGCCGGACTGCTGATCGCCATTGGCAACGAGTACGCCACGGGCAATCCCGCCTCCTGGCGGGAGCGGCAGGCGCGGGTGAAGGCCATGGCCAAGCAGCCGGATATGGCCCGGGCCCTGCTGGTCCTCCACCCCCGGAACCAGTCCCGCAACAAGCAGATCGTCACCGAGCTGGTGCGCGGGGGCCATTTCGGCCTGCTGACGGCACTGTACCGTCTGAAAAACCGCGGCTGAGACGCCGCACAGCCTGGAAGAAAGTGAGAAGCGATCCATGGAACTTGTCAAGGAAAGCTGTATCGGCCGTCTGGCCCTGCTGATTTACGCCCTGTGCCGGGAGAGCGCGGTAGGCGCCCTGCTGCACCGGTTCTGCAACTGGTGCGAGCACAAATGGCATGAGAGCGCCCTTATCTGCTTTTTGACCCGGGAGGGCACTCTGCCCCGATCCTGGCCCTCCAGCGTCAGCTGCCGTCTGCTGGGCGGGATCCTGAATTTACCCGCCAACCTTCTCCACCGCTGGTATCTGGTCTGGCAAAAGACCTTTGACGGCAGCTTTTTCGCCAATCTGGCCTTCGATATGGGCGACTCCACGGCCATTGCCGCCTCCTGGCTCATGGCACTGCTGCTGATCATCCCCTATGAGCGATGGAACAACGCATACAGTCTGCTGGGGTTTTTCCTGTGTCTGTGCCTGCTGATCCTGGGCGGGATGCGCCGCAAATCTCTGCGAGTGGATGTCCAATCCCTGGGGCCCTACCTGGTGCTGTTTGGGGCGGCGGTTCTCCTGTCTCTGCCCCTGTCCCATTATCGGTCCCTCTCTGCCCGGTTCCTGCTCTACCATCTGGCCTGTATGCTCTGCGTCCTGGTCACCGTCAGCGCCGTTCGAAATGTCCGGGACCTGCTGCGTCTGGCCGGCGGTGCAGGCATTGCTGTGACCATCTCCTCAGCCTACGCCTTTGTGCAGCGCATTCAGGGCGTGGAGGTCAACGAGTCCTATGTGGACATGACCCTCAATGCCGGTATGCCTGGCCGGGTCTATTCCTTTTTCGATAATCCCAATGCCTTTGCAGAACTGCTTTTGTTCTTCCTGCCGGTGCTTCTGGCCCTTGTTTTGTGCGCCCGGCACTGGTACAGCAAGCTAGCTGCCTTCGCCGCTTTCTGTCTGGGCACTGGCGCCATCCTGATGACCTATTCCCGGGCCAGTTGGATTGGCCTGGCCTTCTCCATTGTGGTGTTCGTGTTCTTGTGGAATCCCCGGCTGATTCCGGTACTGGCACTGCTGGCTCTGGCCTGTGTGCCTTTCCTGCCGGATACCATCCTCAACCGCATCTCCACTATCACCAATCTCAATGACTCCTCTACCTCCAGTCGTTTTCCCCTGTACGGCGCTGCTTTTCGTCTTTTGAAGGAGAGCCCCATTCGCGGCGCAGGCCTGGGCACTTCGGCCGTGCAGCAGTTTATTCAGGACAACAGCCTCTATCGGGGCACAGCGCCCTTTGTCCATGCCCACGATATCTATCTGCAGGTCTGGGCGGAGATGGGACTGCTGGGTGTGACTGGCTTTGTGTCCGGAATGCTTTGGAGCTATAAGTCTGCTGCTGCGGCAGTCAAGCACGCCTCCCCTGCTGCCCGCCTTTTGACTCTGGGCGGAGCATCGGCCATTGCTGGCGCCATGGTCTGTGCGATTGCGGACTACCTGTGGAACTATCCCCGTGTCATGTGCGCCTTTTGGTTCTTGGTTGCCATTACTGTCTCCGGCATCAAAGTGTGCCGAAAAGAACAGCAGGTAGCTTAAATATATTACGATCACAGCAAGGGAGGGGCGGAGCTTCTTCTGCTTTGCCCCTTCCCTTTTGGATGCTTTCCATCTTCCTTGGCTGCGGTGGTTATGCCACCTCTCATATCTGACCCAAATCCCAAATAAAGTGCTTTGCTTTTTTCTTTTTTTATGGTATAGTGATATGGTACTTTTCGTACAGTTGACAGCGCAGAGGTCTAAATCAATCTGCCTTGGGGTTCACAATTCCATAACCGGGTGTAGCGCGCTTGCTTTGGGAGGATACGCCCGGGCAGTCCCACAACTTCATATCGGGGTGTTGCGCAGTTGGTAGCGCGCCTGCTTTGGGAGCGTGAGGCCCGGGTTCGAGCCACACTTCTCCAAAATCCCGGAAAGCTCTGGGACGCTAAGGCCGACGGAGTTTTACCCCTCGCCGGGAACTGGTCAAAAACCGGCGCTGACCCCATATT
>CALXDZ010000130.1 GCA_944387205.1 uncultured Oscillospiraceae bacterium | reverse complement strand
CTGTCCCCTCGTAAAAGTGGCCTGTTTTTTGGTTAAGGAATAGGACAACCGAGGGGCCGAGGCTCAAAAAAGCCCGGAATATCAAGGAAAATCATCGCTCAGACGATTGAAGTACGGCCTCAAGGCTGCCCGCCGCGCTCCCCAGTTCAGCAAGCGTTGATTTTTTCCATTGCTTCTTAAAAAATGCCAGCCCGTTGGGGCTGGCATTTTTTTGCGCTCTTTCGACGCCCCAGAACATGGGACGGCAAAGCACGGATTCAGTTTCCCAGAGCAGCGCAGTCGCTCTGGCGGCCGGAGAGCATCTCCAGGCCGTGGGCCAGGGCAGGCAGCACGGCCTGCAGGTTCTCTCGGGCGGCCTTGGGGCTGCCGGGCAGGTTCACGATCAGCGTCTTTCCCCGGATGCCCGCCTGGGCCCGGGAGAGCATGGCCCGGGGCGTCACCTGCAGCGAGGCATAGCGCATGGCCTCCGGGATGCCCGGCGTCAGCCGCTCACACACCGCCAGGGTGGCCTCCGGCGTCACATCCCGGGGCGCAAAACCAGTGCCCCCGGTGGTGACCACCAGCGCCGCCCTCTCCTCGTCCGCCAGGCGGCACAGTGCTTCCTGGATCTCCTTTTGCTCATCGGGCACCACGCCGGTCCAAACCACCCGGTAGCCCGCCTCCTCCAGGAGCCTGACCACCTCCGGGCCGCTCCCGTCCTTCCGCAGCCCCCGGGCGCTCCGGTCACTGACCGTCAAAACAGCGGCGGTGAACATCGCTATCGTCCTCCTTTTCGCAGCAGCAAAATGTCCTCCGGCGGGATGGCCACCGTCAGGCGGCTGCCCGCCTGCGGGGGCAGGGGCGCCTTCTCCATGGCCAGACGCAGCACCGGCGCCTCCGGCGCCGCCCCCTCCGGCCGCAGCAGCAGCACCGTCTCAAACACGTCCTGGATGACCCGCTCCACCAGGCAGGGCAGGGCGTTCACCTCCCCCGCTCCGGCGGGGCGGACATAGTGGGCCCGGATGCCGATGAGGTCCGTCTCCGGCGGCACCGCTCCGGCACACCGGAGCTCCACGCCCCAGTCCGGCACAAGGACCCCCGCCCCGCCCGGGCGGGCGGAGACATAGTTCTTGCAGCCGGAGAGCCGGGCGGCGGATTCGGTGCCGGGGCTTCGGAAGAGCTCGTCCATGGTGCGCACCGGCTCCGAGCGCCCCTGGTCCACCACGCAGACCCGGCGGCAGTTGCGGTATACCTCCCCCCGGTCGTGGGAGACCCACACCGACGGTCCCGGAAAGGCCGCCAGAGTGTCCGCCAGCTCCAGCTCCAGCTGGTATTTGAGGTAGCTGTCCAGGGCGGAGAAGGGCTCGTCCAGCAGCAAGAGCGCCGGCTCCGAGGCCAGGATCCGGGCCAGAGCCACCCGCTGCTGCTGCCCGCCGGAGAGCTGCGACGACCGCTTGTTCTCCAGTCCTCCCAGATGGAACGCCCGTATCTTTTCTGCCGTCACCGCTGCCCGTCGATTCTTCCTGGCCACGGCGGCGGCAATGTTTTGCGCCACAGTCATGTGGGGAAAGAGGGCATACTGCTGGAAGAGGTATCCCACCCGCCGCCTTTGAGGCGGCAGGTCCACTCGGGCGGCACTGTCATAGAGCACCCGGCCGTCCAGCTCGATGCGTCCCTCGTCCGGCCGAAGGATGCCCGCTATGCACTTGAGGGTCACGGACTTGCCGCACCCCGAGGCTCCCAGCAGGGCCAGTGTCTCTCCGTCCTCCGCCCGGAAGGAGACCTCCAGGGAAAAGCTCCCCAGCCTTTTGCGGATCTCCACCGTCAGAGCCATCAGACCACCCCCTTTTTCGTCTGCCGCTGGCTGCGCTCCAACAGGTTCACCGCCAGCAGCACCACCGTGGAGATGGCCAGATTCACCAGCACCCAGCGGAAAGCCAGAGCGTCGTTGTTGGTGCGCCAGAGCTGATAGACGGTGGTGGAGATGGTGGCGGTGCGGCCGGGGGTGTAGCCGGCGATCATGGCCGTAGCGCCATACTCCCCCAGGGCCCGGGCGAAGGCCAGCACCGTGCCCGCCAGGATGCCCTGGCGGCACACGGGCATCCGCACCCGCCAGAAGATCCAGCTATTGGAGCGGCCCAAGGTCCGGGCAGCGTCGGCCAGGGTCTCGTCGAAGCTCTCAAAGGCGCCCCGGGCAGTACGGTACATGAGAGGAAAGGCCACCACCACCGTGGCAAAGACGGCGGACCACCAGGTCATCACCATCTTCACGCCAAACTGCTCCAGCAGGAAGGCCCCCACCGGACGGTTGGGCCCCAGCAGGCGCAGCAGGAGATAGCCCACCACCGTGGGCGGCAGCACCAGAGGCAGCGTCATCACCACGTCCAGCACCCCCTTTGCCAGCCGGGGAAGCTTGGCGATGTAGTAGGCAGCGGCAATGCCTGAAAAGAAGATCACCACCGTGGAAATGGCGGCGATACGCAGAGAATTAAAAAGTGGGTACCAGTCCATCGACAGTGCCTCTCTTATATTAAGATGCTTTCCCGCCATTTCCACGCCGGGCCTTTGGCCCGGTCCGCGGCAGCGGTCAAGCGGTCCCCTGGGGGACCCTTGGCCCGGGCGGGCTTTGCCTGGCCGGGCAAGTTTGATTCGGGGTCCCCGCTGAGCGTCAGCTCAGTGGGGCAATGGCGGCGATACGCAGAGAATTGAAAAGTGGGTACCAGTCCATCGGCAGCGCCTCCTTGGATCAGATGCTTTCCCGCCATTTCCACACCGGGCCTTTGGCCCGGTCCGCGGCAGCGGTCAAGCGGTCCCCTGGGGGACCCTTGGCCCAGACGGGGAGAAAGAGGAAGGGGAGGGGACGGTGTCCCTCCCCTGCTTTTCCCATGTATGGCCGCGCTTAAGTCAAAGGTGTGAAGCCCACGCTCTCAAAGACCGTGCCGGCCTCGTCGCCCTGGAGATAGGCCAGGAAGGCCTTGGCCTCCTCGGGGTGCTGGGAGTTCTTCAGCACGGCCGCCGGGTAGATCACCTGGCCGCACATCTCGGCGGTGGCCCCGTCCACCACGGTGAGCCCGGCAGAAAAGGCGTCGGTGGCGTAGATGACACCGCAGTCCACCGCTCCCTCGCTGACCTGGCTGGTGACCTCCTTGACGTTGGTGCCATAGGTCAGCACACCGGCAGCGTTAAGAGAATCCTCATCCAGGCCGTAGTAGGCAAAGATTTTCTGGGTGTACTGGCCCACGGGCACATCGCTGTTGCCCATGGCCAGGAACACGTCGCCGCTTTTCAGCAGCTGTGCAAGCTGGTCAAAGCTCTCGATGTTCTTGGGGTTGCCCTCGGGCACTGCCAAGGCCACCTTGTTCTCCAGCAGGTCCACCCGGGTGCCCTCCAGCAGCAGGTCCTGGCCGTCAGGGTTCTTCTCAGCGTCGTCGGCCATGGTGCCGTCCAGGGCATTCATCTGGGTGGGGGCGGCGGAGATAAAGAGATCGCAGTCCGCCCCGGCCTCGATGTTGTCCAGCAGCGTGCCGGAGGACTCGAAGCTGTAAATGAGCGTTACATTTGGAGCCACCGCTTTGTAGTCCTCCGCGATCTCCTCCAGGGTCTCCTGCATGGAGGCGGCGGCAAAGACGATCAGCTCCACCGTTTCGCCGCCCTCCTCACCGGAGGAGCCGGAGGCAGGAGCCGAAGTACTGCCGCAGGCCGTCAGAGACAGGGCCAGCAGCAAAGAAAGCCATCTTTTCATCTTTTTTCTCTCCTTTTCATTGCATTTTAAGGAGAGGGCCCGTATGATAGGGGTGTGAGGGATCCCATCACCGGGCTCTCTCCTGAAAAACACGGGCGCGGACTTTTGACGGGGTGCGCGTCCGTGCTTTTTCCTCTCTCAGCGTCCAAAGGGACAGTTGGGCCAGTGGCAGGGCTGGCACCCCAGGCACAGTCCGCCCTCCCCCAGGGCCACGATCTGGGCCCGGGTCACCGGCATGTCCGCCGCCACAAAGGGCAGCACCAGGTCAAAGATGGTGGCCCCGGCGTACATGACGCAGCCGGGCAGGCCCATGACGGGAGTGCCGTCGTCGTAGTAGCCCAGCAAAAACATGGCGCCGGGCAGCACCGGGGCACCGTAGGTGATGATGTTGGCTCCGCTTGCCTTGATCCCGCCGGGAGTATTGTCGTCCGGGTCCACGCTCATGCCGCCGGTGCAGAGGATCACGTCGGCGCCGGTGGCCCGGGCCTCGGTCACGGCACCCGCCACGTTCTCCACCCCGTCGCCGGAGTAGCTGACGGAGATGGTCTCGATGCCGTAGGCCGCCAGCTTGTCCTTGACCACCGGGGTGAAGGTGTCCTGGATGAGACCCTTCTTCACCTCGCTGCCGGTGGCCACGATGGCGGCAGTTTTCCGGACCCAGGGCCTCAGCTCCAGCAGCGGCTCGTTTCCGGCGGCCTGCTCCGCCGCCCGTAGCTTTTCCTCCTCGATGATGAGGGGGATGACCCGCATCCCCGCCAGCTCGTCCCCTTTGCGGACGGCAGTGCCGCCCTTGCGGGTGGCGATCATGATATCCTCCACGGTATTGACGGCGATGAGCCTTTCGGAGTTCACCAGGAACAATCCGTCACAGGCGGCCTTGAGTTCGATCTTGCCCTCCTTGACCTCCGTGCGGTCCATGTTGGCATTGGCGCACAGGGCGTAGAGCCGCTCCGCCGCGTCGTTCTCATGGACCATTCCCGGCATCATCTCCCAGACATACAGGTGCTCCTTGCCCATGGAGAGCAGGACAGGGATATCCTCGGCCGTCACCACATGGCCTTTGCGGAACCGGGCGTCCTTATATTGATCCTTGATGATCTGGGTCAGGTCGTGGCACAGCACATGGCCCACGGCCTCCTCGGTGCGAATCAGCTTCATTTCCCAGCCTCCAAAATCTCGATCTTGTCTCCGGGGCGGACGGTGCCCTCCTGCACCACCACGGCAAAGATGCCCTCCGTGGGCATGACGCACCTGCCCACCGCCTTTTTGATGGCGCAGTCGCTGTGACACTCCTTGCCGATCTGGGTCACCTCCACTTCGGTCTCCCCAATGCGCAGGTGGGTACCCACAGGCAGGTGCTTGAGGTCCAGCCCACGGGTGTTGATATTCTCCGCAAACACCCCCGCTTCCAGGGGGATGGGGCAGGCAGCCCGCATGGTGTCCACGCTCTCCTCTGCCAGGAGGCTGATCTGCCGGTGCCAGTCCCCGGCGTGGGCGTCCCCCACGATGCCGTGGCGGAATTTGAGCTGAATTTCCGGCACCGGATGCTTGATGGTCCCCTTTTTCTCGCTGATATTGACGGATACCACAGTGGCCAAGGGGCTCACTCCTTTATTTTGTAATCTCCGCTCTTGCCCCCAGACTTCTCCAACAGGCGAATGTTGGTGATGCGCATATCCTTCTGGGCAGCCTTGCACATGTCATAGATGGTGAGGGCCGCTACGGAAACGGCGGTCAGGGCCTCCATCTCCACGCCGGTGACGCCGGTACAGGTGACGGCGGCCCGGACCTCCACCATGGTGGGCTCATCCGACAAGGCGAAGGTGATGTCGATGCCGGTCAGAGGCAGAGGATGACACATGGGGATCAGCTCCCAGTTGTGTTTGGCGGCCTGGATGCCCGCCACCTGGGCCACCGCCAATACGTCGCCCTTTTTCATGGTACCGGCTTTGATTTTCTCCAACGTCTCCGGGGCCATATGAATTTCCCCGGCAGCCACGGCGGTGCGGTGGGTGACGGCCTTATCCGTCACATCCACCATTCTGGCCCGGCCCTGCTCGTTGAAATGGGTCAGTTCTCCCATGATTCAGCCTCCAATTTGGTTCATGTTCCGGGGCGTGTCGCTCCGGCGCTCCGAAAGATGGTGCCCGGCTGGCTTTTGCAGGATGCCCTGCCGGAGGGCATCCTCCAGCTTTTGGCCGTGGAGGCCTCGGAGGGGGATCTCCTCCGCGCTGTGAAGGCAGCCTTTCAGTTTGCCGTCCGCCGTCACCCGAATGCGGCGGCACTGGGCGCAGAAGTCGTGGCTCACCGGGGAGATGAGTCCCACGGTGCCTTTGGCGCCCGGCAGGCGGAAACGCCGGGCCACGCCTTGTGTATCCACTGCCTGGAGCTCCGGCAGGTGCTCCAGCACTGCGGTGTTGGGCAGAAAGCAGCTTTTGTCCCAGTCGGCGCAGGGCCCCATGGGCATGAGCTCGATGAACCGCACCTCCCAGGGATGATCCCGGGTCAGGGCCGCGAAGTCGGCGATCTCGTCATCGTTGAAGCCCCCAATGAGGACGGCATCCAGTTTCAAATGGTCAAAGCCTGCGTCCTCTGCCGCCTGGATGCCGGCAAGCACATTCGAGAGCGTTCCCAGCCGGGTCATGGCGGCAAATCGGTCCGGCCGCAGGGTGTCCATGCTGATATTCAGCCGGTCCACGCCCGCTTCCCGCAGCGGGGCGGCCAGTTCCGGCAGCAGGGAACCGTTGGTGGTGAGGCACAGCTCCTGAAGGCCCGGGATGGCCCGCAGGCGGCGGCACAGCTCCACGAGCCCTCGCCGCACCAGAGGCTCTCCGCCGGTGAGGCGGATCTTCTTCACGCCGCAGCCTACCGCCGCCCAGGCGATCTCCTCCAGCTCTTCGAGGGTGAGGATATCCTCATGGGCCTTCTTGGGCACTCCCTGGGGCGGCATGCAGTACCGGCAGCGGTAGTTGCACCGATCCGTCACCGACAGGCGCAGATAGTCAATCTCCCGCCCGCAGCCGTCGCGCACACACATCCCCTCCCTCGTTATTTTTTTAAAAATATCACGCTTGCCCCTATCATAAGGGACGGGTATGAAAAAGTCAAGGGACCTGCACAACGAACCTGCATGGGGCAACAAAATTTTGTTACTGTTTTTTAACGATTCCTTCAACTTTTTGTTGTCGAAAAACGTCTAGTTTCAGGATAGAATAAGACAGTAGCGATTGACATAAAACTGCCATTCCTCCCTTTGGGGCAGGAAGGCGGAAAAACGATACAGCGGGCTTGGAGCAGGAGGAGCAGAGCGCTATGAACGGAAACCTGGTACAAAAAAACAGACGAAGCAGAAGAAGACGGCGGCGCCGTTCACCCTGGAAATGGGCATTGGCGGCAGTGATCATTTTGGTAGTCGTATTGATGACACCTTTTGTGCCGGCCAATGAGCCAACGGTCCACAAAAAATCCACGCAGCCTGTATCCCGCCCGGTGGAGGTGCTGCCGGAGAACCCTCAGGACAGTATAGAACAGGACGCTGACAAGGACCAGGAGGAAACGGCACAAGAGGAAGAACCGCCTTCCGGCAGCGGAGAAGAGACAAAGGTCTCGTCCCGTTTGGTGGGTGAGTCGGAGGCCGTGGACCTGAGCTATTTTGACGACGCGGTCTTTATCGGTGATTCCCGGATGGAGGGCTTCAAACTCTATGCCGGACTGGGCAATGCCTCCTATCTGACCTCCGTAGGCGCCACGGTGGACACTGTGGCCGCCAAAGCCACCGAGCGGCTGAGTTCTGGTGCCAAGGTCTCCATCATGGATGCTTTGGCCCAAAAGAGCTTTACCAAGGTCTACCTCATGCTGGGTATGAACGAGCTGGGCTGGGTGTATCCGGACCTGTTTGCGGAGCACTACGGCGCTCTCATTGATCAGATCCGCCAGATCCAGCCCAACGCGGTCATCTATATTGAGTCCATTCTCCCGGTGACGCAAGCCAAGGATGATGAGGGATACTACGTCAACAATGACCGGATCAATCAGTACAATGAGCTGTTGATGGAACTGGCCGAGGAAAAGGAAGTCTGGTATTTGGATGTATCAGAAGCGGTGGAGGACGAAAGCGGCAAACTGCCAGCGGACATTTCCTTTGACGGAGTCCACCTCAAACCCGAGGGATGCAAGACCTGGCTGACCTATCTCACCACCCATACGGCACCCTGATGGAAATTTCACAACACATATATGGATAAGGAGAAGAGAACGATGAAAAGAACCCTGACAGCGGTATTCCTGACCGCTTTGCTGACCCTGAGTTTGTGCGCCTGCGGCCAAAGCGGCACGGAAACCGCAGATGTGGACTTGGCCTCTCTGGGCCAGGAGCTGACCGCCTTGTGCGGCGAGGACCTCTATGAGCTGGACAGCGAGACCATCACCATGCTCTACGGCGACACCGCCACGGCTCAGGCTCTGGTGTGGAGCAGCAGCGGCACTACAGCCGACGAGGTGGCTCTGTTCCAGGCGGAGGATGCCGACGGCGCCGCAGCGCTGCTCTCCACTGCCCAGCAGCGCATCGCCGACCGGACGGAGAGCTATGCCGACTACATGCCTGACGAGTCCGCCAAGCTGGAAAAGGCCATCGCTGAGCAGCACGGCACCTATGTAGTGGTGTGTGTCTGCTCCCAGCCGGAAGAGGCCCAGTCCATTCTGGATGAGGCCTTCGGCAGCTAAAAGACGTCTCTCCCTCAAAATGTAAACAAGCGGCACAGCTTTTCGCTGTGCCGCTTGCTTTTCTTTTTTACGCCCGCAGAGAAGGGGGATACACTCCGGCGTCATGGAGCTTTTGCAGCTCCTGAGCCACTGTTTGACGGTCCTCATGGTAGGTCATGCCGAACCAGCGGTCCGCAGAGTGGAGCACGGACACTGTCAGACGGCCCGCCTCCAGCTCGCTGCCCACCATCACCGGCAGCAGACACTCGGCCTTGGGATTGTCCCCGGCCTGGGTGCGGAGAAAGTTTTCAAAATAGGTCCGCAGGGCCAGGAAGATGCTGGGCGTAAAGCCCCAGAAGTTCATGGACACCACGGTCTCCGGGGCCAGAGCCTTGCCCTGATCCAGGTCCTTCAAAGAGCCATCGGCATAGAGCTGGATCTTCAGGGCCTCCCGCACGGAAACCAGCTTGCCCTCCTTTACCTGACACACGCCTCGGGAGACGGTGCCGTTAAGGCTGGCGGTGTTCTTCAGCAGATACCCCACCATGGTGGCCTCCCCCTCCGGTTTGAGGCGGCCCAGCTCCTCATAGATGGTGCGATAGGCGTCCACACCATAGTAGTCATCGGCGTTGATGACGCAGAAGGGCTCCTGCACCGCATCGGCGGCGCACAGCACCGCGTGGACCGTACCAAAGGGCTTGGTACGCTCCGGGGGAATGTGATAGAACGCCGGCACTGAGGAGAAATCCTGGAAGGCATAGCGGACCTCTACCGGACTTCCGTCCGCTGTCTCCATCCGCTCCAGCCGGTCCCCCACCAAGTCCCGCACCAGCTGCTCCATATCCGGCTTGATGATGAACACCACCTTGGTGAAGCCGGCGCGCAGCGCGTCGTAGATGGAATACTCCATCAGGATCTCCCCGTTGGGGCCGATGCCGTCCACCTGCTTGCTGCCGCCGTAGCGGGATCCCAGTCCCGCTGCCATAATGACCAATGCCGCTTTCATACAGCACACTCCTTCATTCGTTTCATCGGGTCGCCCCGAGACTGTTCCTCCCTACCATACCCTACCGGCGGACTTTTTGCAACCCCTCTTGACATTTTCACGGATCCGCCTATACTATGAAAATGATTCTCATTTTCAATTAGGAGGCGATTGCATGCCATATCATACCAGGCAGCAGCAGGCAGTGCTCTCCTGTATCGAGTCCCACCGGGATGGCCATGTGACAGCGCTGGAGCTGGCGGAGGAGCTGCGGGCCAAGGGTGTGGCTGTGGGCGTGGCCACCATTTACCGCCAGCTGGACAAGCTGGAGGCCCAGGGCCGGGTCCACAAGATCAACACCGAGGAGGGGGCCTGCTACCAGTACTGCGACCACGCGGTGGGCAACTGCTTTTTGCTCAAGTGTGAGCGCTGCGGCCGGATCCTGCATCTGGACTGCGCTCAGCTCTCTCCCCTCTACCGCCACATCCAGGAGGAGCACCACTTTATCATCAATCCCCGGAAAACACTGTTGTATGGTCTGTGCCAGACCTGTGCCAGAGAGGACACCGCCCATGAAAAGAGCTGACCGTAACCGCCGGAGCACGTTCCGGCTCACCGGGGCAGTGCTGGCAGTGCTGGTGCTGCTCTCCGCGCTCAGCGGCTGCGGCCCTCAGGTCACCCAGGACGAGAACAAGGTCCAGGTGGTATCCACCCTGTTCCCCTACTACGACTTTGCCCGGCAGATCGGCGGCGACCGGATCGAAGTGACGCTGCTGCTCTCCCCCGGACGGGAGAGCCACAGCTTTGAGCCCACGCCTCTGGATGTGATATGTATCAGCGAGGCCGATGTGTTCCTCTACAACGGCGGCGAGGGCGAGGTATGGGTGGATGAGACCATGGACGCATACGATGCGCCTGACCAGGTGGTCTGTCGGATGATGGACTATGTGGATACGCTGGAGGAAGAGCTGGTGGAGGGCATGGAGGCCGAAGGCGGCCA
>CALXDZ010000129.1 GCA_944387205.1 uncultured Oscillospiraceae bacterium | reverse complement strand
CGCACCCTCCACGCCCTGGCCAGGGAGAATGTGGCGGTGATCTACCTCACCGAGGGGTACGCCGCCGCCATGGCGGCCGATGTGGAGAAATACAAGGATGCCCTCACCCCCGCCATCATCCTGATCCCCGGCAAGGACGGCTCCCTGGGCATCGGCATGGCCAATGTCAAGCGGGCCGTGGAGCGGGCCGTGGGCGCGGATATTTTATAACCTGCCGATGCGGCCGCCATATATGGCGGCCCTACGGCTGGCTCTATCGTACTGATTGTAGGGCCGCCATACATGGCGGCCGTTCCACCCCCGCCGGAGCCCAGCGAAGCGGGTCCGGCGGGGAGGAGGAGGGACAGCGGAGTGAGTGAGCCCTGGCGCTTGCGCCGGGGCGAAGGATACAAAGCTTGTCCCGACGAGAAAGAAGGTTGAGCTTATTGAGCGGTAAAATTGTCAAGGTCTCCGGCCCGCTGGTGGTGGCCACCGGACTGAAGGACGCCAACATGGCCGACGTGGTTCGGGTGGGCGAGCAGCGGCTCATCGGCGAGATCCTGAACATGAACGGCGATGCCGCCTCCATCCAGGTGTACGAGGAGACCTCTGGCCTGGGCCCCGGCGCGGTGGTGGAGACCACCGGCGCCCCCATGAGCGTGGAGCTGGGCCCCGGCATGATCGAGGGCATTTACGACGGTATCCAGCGTCCGCTGGAGAAGATCGTGGAAAAGGTGGGTGCCTGCATCACCCGTGGTGTGGAGGTCCCTGCCCTGGACCACGAGAAGAAGTGGGAGTTCACCGCTACGGTGACCCCCGGCACCAAGGTCGTCGGCGGTGACATCATCGGCACCGTGCCTGAGACCCCTGTGGTGCTCCATAAGATCATGGTGCCCCCCAACCTCAGCGGCACCATCACCGACATCAAGAGCGGCTCTTTCAATGTCACCGAGACCATCGCCACGCTGACCAAGGACGACGGCACCCAGGTGCCTCTTACCATGACCCAGCGCTGGCCTGTCCGGACCGGCCGCCCCTATCAGCACAAGTATCCCCCGGTGAAGCCCCTGTGCTCCGGCCAGCGGGTCATCGATACCATGTTCCCCATTGCCAAGGGCGGCACCGCCGCCGTGCCCGGCCCATTCGGCTCCGGCAAGACCGTGGTGCAGCACCAGCTGGCCAAGTGGTCGGACGTGGACATCGTCATCTATATCGGCTGCGGCGAGCGCGGCAATGAGATGACCGACGTTCTGCGGGAGTTCCCCGAGCTGAAGGACCCCCGCACCGGCGAGACGCTGATGAAGCGGACGGTGCTGATCGCCAACACTTCCGATATGCCCGTGGCTGCCCGTGAGGCCTCCGTGTATACCGGCATCACCATCGCCGAGTACTTCCGCGACATGGGCTATGACGTGGCCGTCATCGCCGACTCCACCGCCCGCTGGGCCGAGGCCCTCCGTGAGATGTCCGGCCGTCTGGAGGAGATGCCCGGTGAGGAGGGCTATCCTGCGTACCTGGCCTCGCGCCTTGCCCAGTTCTATGAGCGGGCCGGCTCTGTGGAGTGCATCGGCTCCGACGAGCGCCGGGGCAGCCTGACCGCCGTGGGCGCCGTGTCGCCTCCCGGCGGCGACCTGTCCGCGCCTGTGTCCCAGGCCACCATGCGTATCGTCAAGGTCTTCTGGGCCCTGGACGCCCAGCTGGCCTACAAGCGTCATTTCCCCGCCATCAACTGGCTGAACTCCTATTCTCTGTACCTGGATTCCCTGAAGCCCTGGTTTGATGAAAATCTGGGCAAGGAATTCATGGAGGACCGGACAAAGGCTATGCGCCTGCTCCAGAGCGAAGCCAGCCTGAACGAGATCGTCCAGCTGGTGGGCAAGGACGCCCTGTCCCCGGCGGACCAGCTGACGCTGGAGGCTGCCCGGATGGTCCGTGAGGACTTCCTGCAGCAAAACGCCTTTGTGGACGTGGACGGTTTCTCCTCCTACGACCGGCAGGAGAAGCTGCTGGCCATGATCTTGCGGTATGATGAGCTGTGCCGGGCCGCCATTGAAAAGGGTGCCCCCACAGCCAAGCTCTTTGCCATCCCTGCCCGGGAGAAGATCGGCCGGGCCAAGAGCGTGGAGGTCGACGAGTATCCCAAGGTCTATGAAGAGATCGTCCGCGAGATGGAAGCGGAGATCCAGGCCATTGCGGAACAGGGAGGTGAGGACCAGTGATTCGTGAATATCGCACCATTCAGGAGATCGCCAGCCCCCTGATGATGGTTCGTATGGTGGAAAATGTCACCTACGACGAGCTGGTGGAGGTGGAGCTGCCTGACGGCGGCATCCGCCGGGGCAAGGTGCTGGAGGTCAACGGCGACACCGCTGTGGTCCAGTTGTTCGAGTCTGCCCAGGGCATCAACCTGGCCCAGTCCAAGGTCCGCTTCCTGGGCCACCCCCTGCAGTTGGGCGTGTCCGCTGATATGCTGGGCCGCGTGTTCAACGGCATGGGCCAGCCCATCGACGGCGGCCCGGAGATCCTGGCCGAGGAGTACCGGGACATCAACGGTCTGCCCATGAACCCGGCTGCCCGGGACTACCCCAACGAGTTCATCCAGACCGGTGTCAGCACCATTGACGGCCTCAACACCCTGGTCCGTGGTCAGAAGCTGCCTATTTTCTCCGGCTCCGGTCTGCCCCACGCCAATCTGGCGGCCCAGATCGCCCGGCAGGCCAAGGTGCTGGGAGACGACAACTCCAACTTCGCCGTGGTGTTCGCCGCCATCGGCATCACCTTCGAGGAGTCCGAGTTCTTCGTCAGCGAGTTCCGCCGCACCGGCGCCATCGACCGGACGGTGCTCTTCTCCAACCTGGCCAACGACCCCGCCGTGGAGCGTATCTCCACGCCCCGTATGGCTCTGACCGCTGCCGAGTACCTGGCCTTTGAAAAGGGCATGCACGTGCTGGTCATCCTGACGGATATCACCAACTACGCCGAGGCCCTTCGTGAGGTCTCTGCCGCCAAGAAGGAGGTCCCCGGCCGTCGCGGCTTCCCCGGCTACCTGTATACGGACCTGGCCACCATGTATGAGCGGGCCGGCCGCCGTCTGGGCTGCCCCGGCTCCATCACTATGATCCCCATCCTCACCATGCCTGAGGATGACAAGACCCACCCCATCCCTGACCTGACCGGCTATATCACCGAAGGTCAGATCATCCTCAGCCGTGAGCTCTACCGCAAGGGCATCAATCCCCCTGTGGACGTGCTGCCCAGCCTGAGCCGTCTGAAGGACAAGGGCATCGGCGAGGGCAAGACCCGGGAGGATCATGCCGACACCATGAACCAGCTCTTTGCCGCCTATTCCACCGGTAAGGACAACAAGGAGCTCATGAGCATCCTGGGCGAGGCAGCTCTGACGCCCACCGACCTGCTCTACGCCAAGTTCGCCGACGAATTCGAGCGCCGCTATGTCAACCAGGGCTATGATGAGAACCGCTCCATCCAGGAGACCCTGGATCTGGGCTGGGAGCTTTTGAGCATCCTGCCCACGGCGGAGCTCAAGCGCATCAAGCAAAAGCATATCGACAAGTATCTGCCGAAGAAAGAGCAGTAAGGAGGGGGGACCATGGCAAAGCTCAATGTGAACCCCACCCGTATGGAGCTGACCCGGCTCAAAGGCAAGCTCAAGACCGCCCAGCGGGGCCACAAGCTGCTCAAGGACAAGCGGGATGAGTTGATGAAGCAGTTTCTGGACACTGTCCGGGAGGTCCGGACCCTCCGAGCCCAGGTGGAGGAGCAGCTGATGAAAGTCCACAGCTCCTTCACCGTGGCGGCGGCCCTTATGTCCGATGAGGCTTTGGAGCAGGCCCTGCTCTATCCCAAGCAGAGCGTGGAGCTGGAAATGGGCTTTAAGAACATCATGAGCGTCAATGTGCCTGTGTACACCTTCCACACCAAGACCCAGTCCGACAGCGACATCTATCCCTACGGCTTTACCGGCACCTCCGGCGAACTGGATATGGCAGTGGATGCTTTGGGAAAGGTGTTCCAGGATATGCTCAAGCTGGCGGAGATCGAAAAGACCGCCCAGATGCTGGCGGAGGAGATCGAAAAGACCCGCCGCCGGGTCAATGCCCTGGAGTATGTGGTGATCCCCAACACCCAGGAGACCATCAAGTATATCAACATGAAGCTAGACGAAAACGACCGCTCCACCACTACTCGACTGATGAAGGTCAAGGATATGCTCCTCAAGGAGGCCCTGGAGGAGCAGCGAATGCGGGACGAGGCTGTCATGCAGCGGTTCCAGGCACAAAACTAAATTTCCAATGGGAGAGAAAAATGTCGGAGCGCAGATGCGCTCCGGCATTTTTTCCCTTTGTGATGATTGCAGTACACTATTATGCAGATGCCATCGCACCAGAGTTTTTTCAGTGAAAGCTGTGCATCTATATTCGTTCAGGGAGATAATGGAGAAAAATAGGGGGAAATGAAAAAGGAAAAGACAAATTGTGAAAGGAAAAATCCTGCTTTGCAGGTAAAATAAAGAAACACCCCCAAAAGCATGAGGTTGTTAGATACTGAAAAATATTCATAATGCACATTTATCTGTAATCTTGACATGGATGAGGAAACTGCATACAATAAGAAATGTAAAGTTCAAGTAAAGAATCTTCTTTGAATCGGGACAAAAGCCATAACCTGTAAGATTGCTTTCAGATAAAAACTGACTTTATAGAATCCCGCAGTCAGAGAGACCTTGCCGCGGCAGTTGGGAAAGTGGCCGCAGGCAAAGAAAGGGGACCTATTTTTTCATGAGGATCAAGTGGAAAGATCACTATTCCATGGGGATCGAGGCGCTGGATGATGACCACAAGCGTCTTTTTAAGATTGCGGGGAAAATTATTGATACAATAGAAGATAGCCGCGGCATGGATGAAAAAGCCAGACTTTTTGTAGTGCGTGAGGGGGTAAAGTACCTCAAAAACTACTTTGCGGAACATGCGCTGAGAGAAGAGGCGTATATGCGGGAGATCGGATATTCAGATTACGTGGCCCACAAGCGTCTCCACGATGAATTCCAGACAGTGCAGATCGCAAAGTTTGAAAAGGTCATTGAGCGCGGAATATGCACAAGAGATGAGGCATTTGCCTTTGTGGGAGTAGGAATTGGCTGGCTATTGGAGCATGTCTCCACTGCGGATATGGCTATTGTTGGCAAGGGTGTGTTGTGCTATCCCTCAGAAAAGAAAGTGGATCAGCAGGTCCTTGAGCAGGAGATCAACAGAATGTTTGCGGCTACGCTGAATATCGATGCCCAGGCAAAGGTGATCAATGGCGACTACGGCGGAGAATACTTCGGAGAGGCCGTCTACCAGAGCATTATCTACAGCAAGAACGGGAAAAAGGTGACGGTATTTGCCGGCATTGAAAAGTCTTTTCTGATTGGAATATCTAAGCTCATCTATGGAGAGCTGGAAGACTCTGATGCTTTGCTGTTGTCCATGTTCGAGATATTCGGCGCCAATTTCTGGCGGACGCTGGGAGAGCGCCTTATCAAGCAGGAGGGCGATGTGAAATATCTGGAGGGACATTTCCTGGCTCGAAAGCAGGTAGAGGAAGTGTTCACAAAAAGATTGCCTGTAGTGTCGGTGCTGTTTGACTCTAATCGGGGAAAGTTTTTTGTCTGCTCGGATGATGAATCTTGGCTTGAAGCGCGGAACGTGGGATAAGAACCAAGCAAAACAGAATAAGTGGGTCAGGGAAAGTTGTTTTTCATTCCCTGGCCCACTTTTTCTGCAGGATGGACTTGTGTGGGCAAAGAAAAAGGAATATGATACAAGAAAACCATGATTTCCTGAGGAAGGTGTTGAAAGGAATGCGAAAGGCGATTCTGGCTGTCATGCTGGTGTTTTGTATGTTGCTGCCTCTTAGTGGAGCTGTCTATGCAGCGGGGATGGAAAACTTTCTGCCTCAGGAAGAGGTTTCTACCATCCAATTTCAAGATGTACCGGAGGGAGCTTGGTACGAAGAGGCGCTGGAGCGGTGCTGCGCTGCTGGCTTGATAGAGGGGACCGGAGTGGACACCTTTACTCCGGAGGGTTCTCTCACCCGGGCACAGGCACTGGTGATGGCGGTGCGGGTACGGATGATCTACTATACCGGCCAGTGCCAGCTGGAGGAAAGTGAACCTTGGTACCAGTCCGCCCTGGACTATGCGGTGGTCCGCAAGATGGTGGACCGGGATGAGTTTGACGACTACGATGTGCCTGCCACCCGGGGGGAGATGGCCCATTTTCTGGCTACCGCGCTGCCTGTGGAGGAGATGGGGCAGATCAACGCCGTGTTCTTTCTGCCGGATGTGACAGAGGAGACCGCCTACCGCCAGGACATCTTTCTTTTGTACCGGACCGGAGTCTTGACAGGAAGCGACATCTTCGGCTCTTTCCGACCTGAGGAGGAGATCACCCGTGCGGAAGCCTGCGCCATCCTGGCGCGGTTGGCCTTTCCTGAGCTGCGGCGGGATCTGGATCTCTTTTTACCCAGTGAGATGATCCTGCCCGAGGCGAGCCTCGCCGCCCCGCCGGGCGGGACTGTGACGGCCCAGGAGGAGACCGCTCTGTATACGGATCTGTTCGGCTTCGGAGTGCTGGGCTCCTATACCCGGGCCCGGCTCAACCGCTTCCAGCCGACTGAGGGAAAGAAAGTGTTGGCAGTTCGCATGGTGCTTGAGAACCCTACGGCGTCTCCGGTGTCTATCCCCACCTCGGCCTTTGAAGTGTACTGGGGCGGGGAGGAGAGCGTCCGGCCTCTGGCCGATAACGGCTATGTCAGCAGCCAGCTGCCGGAGTTGATCGCCCTGTCTTCCCACCAGATCACGGCGGGAGTGCTGCTCTACGAGGTGCCGGAGGAAGAAGAAACCTTTACTCTCTCCTGTACCATCCGCTATTCCGGCGGGACGGCGGCAGGGATCTACCAGGTGCTCTGTCAGCCAGAGAAGTGAAAAACCATAAAAGAGAAATAAGTCCCCGGGCCTGCCGCAAAGCGGCAGGCCCGGGGATCTGTCTTTTATAGGGCTCCTCCGCAGAAGCGGAGCGCTTTTATCATTCCAGCGTGTCGGACCAGGCAGGAAGCAGGGGCCGTCCTTCGGCATCCAGAACGAACACCTTGGCCGTGAGGCCCTGGGCGGAGGAGACGTTCAGCTCCGCCACTTTCTGCTTTTTGCCGGCTGCCACAGTGATGACGTCGGAACGGACGGACTGCACCATGCGGCCGTCGCCGTCATAGAGGGCAATATAGTAAGAAGCCGTCACATCCTGGGCGCTGTTGTTCTCCGCACTGACCACCACGGAGGCTTGCCCATCTTCCGAGGAAGATGCGCTGGCGTAGACGTGGAACTCGGTGTCGATCTCAGCCACGCCGCCCTGGACCATGGCAAAGCCGGTGTTGTTGGACAGCAGGTTTTCCTGGGCAAGCTGCTCATCTTTCAACTCGGCCACGGCGTAGACCAGATCGCCGGGAGCCAGGTCAGAGGCAGCGCTGGTGAAAGAGAGGGTGGCCACATCGCCGGGAGCCAGGGATGCAATGGGCTGGCTCTTGGCCGCCGCATCGCCGTCCGCCGTGTCTGCGTGGAGGGAGACAGAGATATTCTCCAGGGTGCTCTGTCCCCGGTTCACCACCCGCACCACGGTCTCCACGGTGCCGTCCTTGGCGGACACGGTGGAGGCGATCTCCTCCACCGACACGTCGGCCAGGCGCAGGGCGAGCTCCATGCTGTTGTCCGCGGGAGCCGTATCGTCGCTCATCAGAGGCGTCACCTGAACGGTGACGGCGTCGGGCAGGGTCTCCGGCAGGGGCAGATCCGCCGTCAGCAGCCCACTGGCGCCGGGGGCCAGGGTCTCCTGGGCGTAGGCGGTGCCCAGCAGGGTATCGCCATCATAGAGATCGATCTGGAACACCGTGGCAGTTTCGGTGCCCCGGTTGTCCAGCTGGACCTTGACGCCCAGCACGCCGCCGGGCACCAGGGAGGTGCCGTCATAGGTCACACCGGTGACCGACAGGTCCATACCCGGCGTTACCTCGTAGTACATCAGGTCAGCCTGTGTGATCTCATAGTCTGCACCCATGGTCTGCTGGTTGGCCAGAATGAGCAGCTTCCCGCTCTTGGAGGAGACGGAGGCGGACACATCGCCGAGGTATCCCTCCGCCTCCAGCAGGGGGATCAGCTGACCCCAACTGCCGTCCTTGACACTGAGGTAGAGGGTGGTGTTGTCGCTGTCCTCACTGGTACCCCGGAAGAGCACGGCCTCGCTGCCGCCGAAGTTCAGGGGCAGGAACCAGTCGGAGCCCTCCACGGCGGGCACCTGGTCGCCGCCGGTGCTGCGGATCACACCATTGTCGTACCACCACAGCTTGCCGCAGGCAAAGACCGGCTTGCAGCCGCTGCCCACCGCCTCGGAGGTATCGGAGCCGGTCAGGCGGTAGAGGGTCTGACTGTCCTCCGCGGCCACGCTGTAATAGAGGGTGCCGCTGCCGTCGGCGGTGAGGGAATCGATGCCGGAGAGGCCCTCAGCCAGCTGGGTATACTCCTTTGTGGCCTCGGAGTAGACCCAGATCTCCTGTCCGCCCTCAAAGGGACCGTTGGGGCAGTGGACGAAGGCGATGTGGAGGCCAGAATCGTCCTTCCACACCGTGGGCAGCATATCCATGCCGTCGGCAAAGCCGATGGTCTTGCAGGCAGTCCCGGGGACGCCGTAGGCGATGTCCATATGGCTGGCCGTCGTATCCACATCGGCGCCGCTGGCAAGGACGGCGTCCGCTTTCATCCACAATGCCATGGGCTGGCCGTCCACCACCTGGAGGGTGGGGGCAAAATCAGCGGTATCGCTGCCTGTGGCCAACAACTCGGGAGAGGACCAGCGAGAACCGTCATAGATGCTGTAATAGAGGGCGGTGCGGTTCTCGGCGGAGCGGGTGGTGACGTCGTCCAGCCAGATGGCCACTGTTTTCTCACTGCCCGACTCCAGATAGGTGACGATTTGGGGCACCGAATAGGAGTAGAGGTTGCTCTTGAAGAGATTGTCGGTGATCTGGCCCTGCTCCACCGTCATCAGGGAGACGCTGTCGTTGGCCAGGAACTCCGAGGGCTGGGCCAAGTAGTCCCGGTCCGCCTGGACCCACTCCAAATCGCTCAGGTCCAGAGAGGCCAGGGTGGCGCCGCGGCCAGGGAGCAATTCTCCGTCCTGATAGAGGACCAGCTCATCGCTGTTCCAGAACACCCACTTGCTGCTATCAAAGCCCAGCAGGCTTCCCACAAAGGCGGCGGAGGCGTTGAGGGTCCAGGTGGTGTCATTGCTGTCGT
>CALXDZ010000128.1 GCA_944387205.1 uncultured Oscillospiraceae bacterium | reverse complement strand
TATGGTCATGTTTGCCCTGTCACTGGGCTATGATTCCATTGTGGGTGTAGCGCTGATCCTGCTGGGTGGGGCGGTGGGCTTTTCCACCGGAATGCTGAATCTGAATACCACCATAGTTTCTCAAAGGATTGCAGAACTGCCGCTGTACTCCGGCATTGGCTATCGTTTTTTCTGCTTTGCTGTATACTTGGTGGCCACCGGTTTCTATCTGATTCGATATGCACGGAAGATTAAAAAGAACCCATGCCTGAGCCCGATGTATGAAGAGGACCTCAAGACTAAGGAGCGGACTGTCCAGGAGGAGATTCACGGCCCTCTTGGGGTGAGAAAGGTATTGGTTATTCTGGCTCTATTTGTGGCATTGGGCGTGATCGTTTACGGAGGTATCCGGTGGGGCTGGTCTTTGAAGGACAATACCGCTGTGTTTATTTGGCTGGGTATTGTGGCCGGTGTGCTGGCGGGCTTTTCTCCCAGTAAGATTGCCCAATGCTTTACAGCTGGCGCGAAACGGATGATCGGCGCAGCACTGATCCTGGGGTTGGCCAGAAGCATCTCGGAGGTGCTGGATGCCGGTGGTGTGTTGGACACGATTGTCTATGCTATTGGAAAGGCGATTTATGTGATTCCCAAATTTCTGCAGGGACCAGTAATGTTTCTTGCCAACATCATCATCAATGTATTTATCGTCTCTGGAAGCGGACAAGCGGCTGTGGTCATGCCTGTGTTTATCCCCGTCTCAGATATGATCGGTATCACCCGCCAGACTACCATTCTGGCCTTCAACTTCGGTGACGGCTTTTGTAACTATATTCTTCCCATGTCTACCGCACTTATGGGAAACCTGGGGGCGGTCAATGTGCCCTATGAGAAATGGATGAAGTTTATGGGAAAGCTCTTTGTGCTTTGGGTAGCTGTGGGATCATTGTTGCTGATGATCGCACAGGCCATCCACTATGGACCTATGTGAGGTGCAGGGTAATTTAGAAAAGAACGGGAGGCCGAAGATGGAGCGGGGAGCTTTGTGATGCGGAGAGATTGCCTCGATTCTAATAGTTTCCTGGAATTGATTAAAAAGCTGCATTTTAACCACTGGTTAAAATGCAGCTTTTCAATTTCGGAACACTTTTTCTTTTATCGAGGAAGATTATGTAGACTCTGTTCCAGCCTGGAACGTCTGGGAATCCTGCATCAGCTCCCGGCCGTCCTCACTGTAAAAGGTCACCTGGACCGTGCAGATCAGATCCAGGCCGGCGTTTTGCTCCGGGATGCAGGAATAGGCGTGGAACGTGGCCCATTCCGCGGTCCTCATAGGGGCGAGCGCATCTTCATATTTGCGCTCCAGGGGAAAACGGTAGATGCCCTGGGGATTGGCTTCCGCTTGGGCACTGTATGTCTCGTCCAGATCGATGATGGATGTGGTGTTATTCTGGGCGACGCTGACAGTGGACTGAAAACGGACACTGCACGCCGCCCTTGCGGCGCCGGGGATCTGGGCCGCGATGTAGAGCACATCCTCGCCTCCAAAGGGGGGAATGATGCAGGTGACGGGTTCTGTAGGCTCCGTGAAAGTCAGATTGCCCAGATCGTGGAACAGCAGCGTCTGGTAGTCCCGGCAGTAAAACCAGCGCTCTCCGCAGCGGCCCACCAGCTCCCGGCTGCCGTTTTTTCCAGCGGGACTGGTGTAGAGCAGCTCCGGCGTTTCCTCCAGCAGATAGGTCTGGGCCTTCCACCGGAGGGCCAGACCTGCGGTGGGCGGAGCGAAGTCAAAGCCGTACCAGATGATCCCGCAGGCGGCCAGCCCCACCAGCAGATTCCGGACCACCCGCTGCTTCCGGCTCAGTCTCGGCAGGCGGATCATGGCGTCACCTCCTCGGGCAGCTCCAGACGCAGGCTCCAGGAATCGTCCAGGCTGCTTTGCAGCTGGATCCACTCCGGCTCTCCGGGAATGGATATAAAATCGACGCAGAACTGATACGCTCCGGCATCGCTCTCCAGCGGCCAGACGGAGATCCAGGGGGCCCGGGCATTTGAATAGACGGTGCCGTTGCTGTCCACGGCCACGAGAATGGGGAAGAGGGCAGGGGCCTCCATCCAGAAGTGTTGGGGCTGGGCAGTGAGGCCCAGGGTCAGGCTCCGCTGGCCATTTTCGGTCTCCTCCCGATAGAAGGCTGTGGTGACCGTCAGCGTATAGTCCCCCGCCTGAACGGGGGCGGGGCAGCCCACCTCACCCAAAAGACGATAGGTGCCGTCGGCCACGCCATAGTCCGGGTCCAGTTCCGGCTCCTGACTGACGGAGGCCGGTTCTATAAGTCGGGCCAGGTTGTTTTGCACAGTGAACCGCCAGTCGGACCGCAGCACGCAGCACAGGGCAAGAAACACCAGGATGCCGCAGACCAGACGGCTGAGTTCCCACAGCCACCCGAGAAAGGGGTTGTGGGCCCGGTCCAGGGCCAGCCCCACCGTCTGAGGATCTCCCATGGCTGCCACGCTCCGGGCATCCGCTGTTTCTGTATCCAGGCCCTGGTCCAGCAGTTGAAATCGGCTGTCCATCAGATGCTGTGTGAGCTCCCGCCGGATGGCGGAGCGGTCGGGACGGAAGCGGACATAGCTCACAGCCTCGTCGCACCACTGCCGGGCGGTCTTTTTCTCTTCCATAGCTTCCTCCTTTCCCGTCGCCTCAGGCGGGGGAGGGGGAGGTGCCGAAGACCACCTGCTCCACCTTGTCGGTGAAGAACTTCCACTCGGCCTGCTTTTCCTCCAAAAGCTTTCTGCCCCGCCGGGTGATGCGGTAATACCGCCTGGTCCGGCCGTTTCCCGCAGCCTTTTCCCGGGCGGTGACGCACTTGTCCGCCTCCAGGGTGTGGAGGATGGGATAGAGGGTCCCCTCCCGCAGCTGAAAGGTGTCCTCGGACCGGCGGGCCAGCTCGGCGATCATCTCGTAGCCGTACATCTCCCGCTGGCTCAGAAGCGACAGCACCAGCATCACCGTGCTGCCGGTCATCAGGCTCTTGTCCACCTGCATCGCCCTGCCTCCTTTCCGTTTTGACCCTCGGCCATCTATGCTTATTATACCTAGCTGATACAGGTATGTCAAAAGGGAAACGGAAGATGGGAAAGGGACAGAAAAAGCGCCGCAGAGGTGACTCCGCGGCGCCTTTGCGGCAGGGGATCAGGAAGGCAGGGCGGCGTACTGCAGCGCCGCCTGACAGTGCAGTTCCAGGGAGTTGAGCAGGGGGACTGCCGTGTCCGCCTGGGTCACCAGCTGGGGCAGCTCCGTGCAGCCCAGAATCACGCCGTCCACCGGATAGGAAGCCAGCAGCTCCAGGAAAAAGGCCTTGGACGCTGCGTCCACCTGGTGGATGGCCAGCTGGGAGAAGATGATGTGGTCGATGCGCTGCTGCTCTTCCGGGGTGGGGACCACCACCTGGATGCCGTAGGGTGCCAGTCCCCGGGGATAGAAGGTGCCCCGCATGGTGTAGGCGATGCCGGTGAGGAGCAAGCGCTTCATCCCCAGTTCCCGGGCCCGCCGACCCACGGCGTCCACGATGCTTACCACTGGCAGGGGCAGCTGGAGGCGGATATCCTCCAGAACCGAGTGGGGGGAGTTGGCCGCCATGACGGCAAAGTCTGCCCCGGCCCGGGCCAGGCGCGCAAGGCCCTGGAGGATGTATTGGCGATAGGGCTCTGGGTCAGCGCTGTTTTCCAGGTCAGTGAAGTGTTGGAAGTTCAGGCTGTTGACCAGGATCTCCGGGTAGTAGTAATCCCCATGGGCCTGGTAGTAGAGACGGTGGAGGGTATCATAGTAGTGGAGGGTGGAGGCGGCGCTGATGCCGCCCAGGATGCCGATGCGCTGCATCACAGAGCCTCCTTGAGGAAGTAGGAGCGGCTGTCCATGGCCCGCATGGTGGCCAGAATGCCGTCCAGGTGGTCATATTCATGCTGCAGCAGCTCGGAAAGATCCCCCTCCAGGACCATCTCCTGCTGGTTCCAGTCCATGTCCCGGTAGCGGATGCGGCAGCGCCGGGCCCGCTGGACCTTCACCAGCAGACCGGGGAAGGACATGCAGTCGTCCATCACCTCCATGGTCTCCGTTCCCAGAGGCTCCAGCATCGGGTTGAGGAACACCACCGGATGGTCGATGCACATGTACAAAAGCCGCTTGCGTACGCCGATCTGGGGGGCGGCGATGGCCCGCCCGGCGTGATACTTCCGCCGGAACGCCATCAAAGTGTCGTGCAGGTCCTCCACCACGCCCCGCAGCTGGGGGAGCTCCTCCTCTGTCACCGGCTCACTGACCTCATACAGGGCGGGATCGCCCAGCAGCAAAATGGTTCGTTCCATCGTGTGACCTCCTTTTTCGATCTGGTATGAGTCCAGTATAGCCTTGAAATTGTTCGGCTGCAATGGTAAAATTGTTCGCACTACAATAAAACGGGGAGGGAAGGACCGTGCCTGTCAATTCCTTTGACGACTATCCCATGACCTGGCGGCCCAGCTTGCGCCGAACGGGGGAGGAGCCCCTCTATCGGGAGATCGCCGGGCAGCTGGAGGCGGATATCCGCAGCGGGCTCCTGGGTCCGGGGGACAAGCTGCCGCCCCAGCGGGAGCTGGCGGACTATCTGGACGTGAATTTGAGCACGGTGGCCCGGGCCTTCAAGCTGTGCGCGGAAAAGGGCCTGATCTGCGGGGAGACCGGGCGGGGGACCTACATCGCCGCCGGCGTGGGCTCCGATCTGCCCATGCTGGATGAGACGGGCTTGGATCGGTGCATCAACCTGGGGGCCTCCCACCCGCTGTATGAACAGAACGCCTATGTGGTGGAGACCCTCCGCCGGCTGCTGAAAAAGGCCAATGTCAGCGCCGTTCTGGAATACGGTGAGACCGCCGGACGCCTCTCCCACCGGCGCAGCGGCCAGCGGTGGCTGGAATGGATGGGACTGGAGGTGCCGCCGGAGCGGATCCTCCTGACAGCGGGACTTCAAAACTCCCTGGCGGTGGCCATGACGGCGCTGCTGCGCAGCGGGGACAAGCTGGCGGTCAGCGCCTTGACCTACCCGGGCGTGAAAAAGCTGGCGGGGCTGCTGGGGGTCCAGCTGCTGCCCGTGCCCTGCCGAAGAGGCGGGCTGGATCTGGAGGTGCTGGACCAGCTGTGCCGCAACGAGGGAGTCCGGGGCCTCTATGTGAGCCCCGATCACCACAATCCCACCGCTGCGACCATGGACAGCGGCCAGCGGGCGGCTCTGGCGGAGCTGATCCGGCGGCGGGAATTGCTGTGTTTGGAGGATGGGACCTACTCCTTTTTGTCCCCCGCACCGCTGCCGCCGCTGGCGGCCCTGGCGCCGGAGCAGTGCGTCTATCTCTCCACAGTCTCCAACGCCCTCTCCGCCGGTCTGCGCATCGCCTTTGTGGGGATGCCGCCCCGGTATGCCCAGGCCCTGGCCGGTGGAGGCGACGCCCTCAATGTCATGGCTCCGCCGCTGGAGGCGGAAGTGGTCTCCCAGCTTATCGACAGTGGTCTTGCCCGGCAGATGGTGGAGGAGAAGCGCCGGGAGCTGCGCCGGCGCAACCAGCTGACGGAGCGGTACCTGGGGAACTTTTCCCTGCTGGGGGAAAGTGGCGCTCAGTTCCGGTGGCTGGAGCTGCCCCCTGGGTGGTCCGGCCGGAGCTTTGAGGAGGCGGCCCGGGCCCGGGGCGTCCAGGTCTTTGGCTGGGAGCGCTTTGCCGTAGGCGGCGGACGGGTCACGCCGGGGGTCCGGCTGGCCATCAGCTCGCCCCGGAGCCGGCAGGAGCTGGAACGGGGCCTTGGGCTGCTGCGGAACCTGTTGGAGGAGGCCTAGACCTAGGGAAAGAAAAAGGGAGGGGAGGACTTTCGTCCTCCCCTCCCTCGGGATATCGAGGCGGTGCGTGCTAGAGGAGCGGCTCCTCCTTTTTCTGCCGGTGGGCCTGGAGGATGCCGTAGAAAAAGAAAATGCAGTAATCCAGAGGATAAAGGGCCAGGAACAACGGAAGGATCCAAAACCGGGCGTAGGATTGAGACGACATCTGATGGTTGAGAAAAAGAAGTCCCACCCCGATTGCCAAGACCGGCAAAGAAGACCATAACATGACCCGCCGACTAACAGGCAGGACTGGATCTGGCTTTGCACCGTAGATCCTGCCCAGAAAGTGCCCATAGAGTAAAAAGGTGTAGGCAAGCTGGGTGAGCACATCCACCACAGCGCATAGGATATACAAACGGAGAAAGTAGTTTATGACGACTGTTATGGTTCCCATCTGCTCCGCTTCCTCCGGAGCGGGAAACTGGACCCAATGGGAGATCAGCGGGAGAGAGGCCCCAAACTGGGTCAAAAGAAGACCGCAAAAGAAGAAGAGAAAGAGAAGGTCGATCACAGCGACAAACCAGAGGTAGAGCATCCCTTTTTTCTTCATGGCGGCCTCCTTTCTGCGGCCCTGCTTGCAAAGTAGGGAGATCACAAGCTTGAAGAATGGTCAATTTCACTGATTTGCTACGTTTATATTACCACTTTTCTTGTGCGACTTCAATAGCCGATGGAAAAAATTGAAAAAACAGCGGAGCGGACCTTGGGTCCGCTCCGCTGTTTTACTGATGCGTGGACGGTGAGGCTTACAGGGCCTTGGGGGTGAAGCCCAGATCCTCCAGCTCCTCCATGGCGGTCTTGAGGCAGTTGTCGCAGCCGTCGATGGTGACGGTCTTGTCAGCCAGGGACACCTGGAACTTGAGGTCCGCGTCGGTAAGGGCCTTGGTGATGCGCTTGACGCAGTTTTCACACATCATGTCGGGAACGGAAATGGTTTTCATAGCGAAGTCTCCTTTTATTTCATCATTTTTTGCAGCGTGCTCAGCAGGTCATCCACCACGTCCAGTTTGCCGGCTTGGATGTCCTGGACCACGCAGGTCTTGATATGGTTGCCCAGCAGCTCCCGGGCAAAGGCGTTGAGGGCGGCCTGGACCGCCGAGACCTGGGTCAGGATGTCGGTGCAGTAGGCTTCCTTTTCCACCATGCCTCGGATGCCCCGGACCTGGCCCTCGATGCGGCTCAGGCGACGCAGCAGGGCGTCGTATTCCGCCGCCTCCCGGTGCTTGTGCCGGGTGCACGGGCAGGAGCAGGCGGCCTCCGGCTCCTGGGCGGCGGTTTCTTTGGAAGTGAGATCGGCCATAGGGCGAGCCTCCTTTTTTCAAAATCTTTCTGATGTTCAGTCCAGCTTCTTGTATCGCAGCCGCAGGGCGTTGGACACCACGAAGATGGAGCTCAGGGACATGGCGGCGCCGGCGAACATGGGGGTCAGCAGCAGGTGATAGCTCAGGTACAGCGCGCCGGCGGCGATGGGGATTCCGATGGTGTTGTAGCAGAAGGCCCAGAACAGGTTCTGCTTGATGTTGCGGATGGTCAGGCGGCTGAGCCGGATGGCCCGGGACACGTCGTTCAGATCCCCCCGCATGAGGATGACCTGGGCGGATTCGATGGCGATGTCGCTGCCGTTGCCGATGGCACAGCCGATGTCGGCCTGGACCAGGGCGGGGGCGTCGTTGATGCCGTCGCCCACCATCATCACCTTCCGACCCTCTGCCTGAAGCTTTTGGACTACGCCAGCCTTCTCCTCCGGCAGCACCTCCGCCACCACCTGGTCCACCCCCACCTGGGAGGCGATATACTGGGCGGCGGCTTGGCTGTCGCCGGTGAGGAGCACCGTGCGGATGCCCTGGGCCTTGAGATGGGCGATGGCGGCGGCACTGGTCTCCTTCACCTGGTCGGCCACGCTGATGAGGCCCAGAAGCTTGCCGTCCCGGAGGAAGTACATGGGGGTCTGGCCCTGGCCGGACAGGCGCTCTGCCTCCGCCCGCAAGGGCGTCAGGTCTGCCCCCGCCTCCTCCATCAGGCGCTGGTTGCCCGCCAGCACTGTGGAGCCGTTCTCCAGCACCGCCCGGATGCCCCGGCCGGAGAGATTTTCAAACTCTCTCGGAGCGGCAAGGATCGTAAAGGACTTTTCCTTTGCATAGTCCACAATGGCTTTGGCCAGCGGGTGCTGGGATACGGATTCCACCGATGCCGCCAGCTCCACCAGCTCCCGCTCCGGCAGCTCCAGAGAGAGGACCTGGGTCACCGCCGGGCGGCCTTCGGTGACGGTGCCGGTCTTGTCCAGCACCACCGTGTCGGTCTTGTGGGTGGTCTCCAGAGCCTCGCCGCTGCGGATGAGGATGCCGTTGGAGGCCCCCAGGCCCGTGCCCACCATGATGGCGGTGGGGGTGGCCAGACCCAGGGCGCAGGGGCAGGCGATGACCAGCACCGAGGTGAATACCCGCAGGGCGAAGGCAAACTCATAGCCCAGAGCCAGCCAGACAACGGCCGCCGCCAGGGCGATGGTCATGACCACGGGCACAAACACGCCGGCCACCTTGTCGGCCACCCGGGAGATGGGGGCCTTTTTGCCCTGGGCGTCCTCCACAAAGCGGATGATCTTGGACAGGGTGGAATCCTCACCGGTGTGGGTGACGGAGACGTAGAGGACGCCGTCCTGGTTGATGCTGCCGCCGATGACCTCCGACCCGACTTCCTTTTCCACCGGCAGGCTCTCGCCGGTGAGCATGGCCTCGTTGACGGAGCTGGAGCCCTTGACCACGGTGCCGTCGGCGGGGATCTTCCCGCCGGGCTTCACCAGGATCACATTTCCCACCTGCAAAGAGGAGGTGGGCACCTCCTGGCCGGTCTCTGCCAGGATGGCCACGTCGGGCCGCAGCTCCATCAGGCGGGTGATGGCGCCCTTGGTCTTTTGGACATTGCGGCTCTCCAGGAATTTACCCACGCTGATGAGGGTCAACACCACGGCGGCGGATTCATAGTAGAGGTTGTGGACCAATGACGGATCGTCGGAGAGCAGGTAAGTCATCACCAGACTGTACAAAAAGGAGCAGGAGCTGCCGATGGCCACCAGGGAGTCCATATTGGGGCTGCGGTGGATCAGGGCCTTGAAGCCGCTGATGAGGTAGCTGCGGCCGAACCACATGGCCGGGATCACCAGCAGCAGCTGGGTGATGGCGAAGTTCACCGGATGGGTGTGCATATCCATGATGTCCGGCACCGGCAGAGGCGGCAGGCCGAAGGGCAGCATCTGCCCCATGGACACATATAAAAGAAGCAGCGTCACCACCACGGCGCCGGTCAGATTTCGCTTTTTTTCCCGCAGCTCCGCCTCGGCCTTGTCCTCCGAAGGTGCCTGGGCCTTGGCCTGCTCCGGCATCTTCTGCCGGCAGCCGAAGCCCGCCTTCTCCACCTTTTTGATGATGGCCTCCGGCGTCACCTGGTTCTCGTCGTAGGCGATGGTCATGATGCCGGTGGTCAGATTCACGTCGCTGCGCTCCACGCCGGGGAGCCGGCGTGTGACCCGCTCCACGGAGCTGCTGCAGGCGGCACAGTGCATGCCGCTGATCTCATAGCGCTCTTCTCGCATAAGTCCTCCTTGAATATACCCCTCGGGGGTATTCTGCTTTCTGGAGAACAGTATATACCCCTAGGGGGTATTTGTCAAGAGCAAAAGACCCCGGCGGATATCCGCCGGGGAAGAGGGTCAGGCCTGGGGCGGGCGGCTGCGGAAGGTGAGGTAGCCCTCCAGGATCAGCGCGGCGGCCACGGCATCCACGGTCTTTTTCCGCTTTTTGGCGTTTTTTCCGGTGCCCATCAGGATCTGGTGGGCGTCGATGGTGGTGCGGCGCTCGTCCCACAGTACCACCGGCAGCCCGGTGGTCTCCCGCAGGATCTCCGCCAGGGCCTCCGCCTTTTCCGCACGGGGGCCCAGGGTGCCATCCATGTTCCTGGGGTGGCCCAGCACCAGCTCCTGGGCGCCGTGTTTCCGGGCTAGGGTGCAAATCTCGGACACCACCTCCTCCTGCCGGCGGCTGTGGATGGTGGTGGTGAAGCCGGCCAGAAAGCCGGTGGGGTCTGAGACAGCGATGCCGGTGTGGGCGTCGCCGTAATCGATGGCCATGATGCGCATAATGGGGTGCTCCTTTCTCAATCCGGGGACAAGGTCTCCTCCACGGGGTATTCGTCGGTGTCGCTGAAGTGCCACCACTCGCCGCTGTACGGGCGGAAGCCGCAGGCGGTCATCACTTCCTCCAGCAGCTGGGCGTGAGCGGCGGCCTCCGCCGGCACGTCGCTGTAATCCCGGTCCGCCAGGGGGGAGAAGTCGTCAAAGCCGCTGGGCATTTCCACGGCGTTTCCCGCCAGGTCCGTCAGCGTCACATCCACGGTGTTGCCTCGGCTGTGGGAGGAATAGCCTGTTTCCGGGTTGGCTACATACACCGGGTCCGGGCAGATCTCCCAGAGCCGGAACTGGGCCTCCACAGGCCGAAAGGCGTCCCAGATCAGCAGGGAATACCCGGCCTCCTCCAGGGCCTCCTGGGCCTGGGAGAGCTTTTGGACCGTGCCGTACCGGAGATAGGCGTTGGTGAAGTCATAGATGGTCTGGCCGGTGAAGTTGTCGCTGCCGGCATAGCGCAGGTCCACCCGGACCTGGGGCAGGTAGTCCGCCACCGGGACAAAGTCTTCCGCCGCCGGCTCTGGGACGCTCTCCGGTCCCGGCAGGGGGTCCGGCTCTGAAACGGACTCCGGCAGGGGAGTTTGTTCCGATGCCTCTGCTGTCTCCGACCCCGGGGCAGGGGAGGGGCTTTGGCCGCAGGCGGAGAGCAGCGCTGCAACAGATGTCAGCAGCAGGGCCAGAGTGCGCCGTTTCATAGCGGGCCTCCTTTCTCCTTGGAGGACATTTCTATATATTTATTATGATACCATACTGGCTCTGACGGTGCAAGGCACTTGCATTGCGGGGAAAGCTATGGTAAAACGGAAGGAAATTGCAATGCAAAAGGGAGGATGTCCCATGGGGATTCGTATGGCAACCACCGCCGACACGGCGGAATTACTGGCCATCTACGGCCAATATATCGACACGCCGATTACCTTTGAATATGAGCTTCCTACCCAGGCGGAGTTCTCTGCCCGGATTGCCGGGATTCTGGAGGAGTACCCCTATTTGGTCTGGGAGGAGGACGGGCACATCCTGGGCTATGGCTACGCCCACCGGCACATGGAGCGGGCGGCCTACCAGTGGAACGCGGAGCTGTCGCTGTATCTGGACCGGGACGCCAGAGGCAAGGGCCTGGGCCGGTGGCTGTATGGGGCACTGCTGGAGCTTTTGAAGATGCAGGGGATTCTGACGGCTCATGCCCTGGTGACATCACCCAATCCCGCCAGCCAAGCCCTCCACCAAGCCGTGGGCTTCTGTCAGACAGCGGTCCACCGCATGGCGGGCTATAAAAACGGCGCCTGGTGGGATGTGCTGTGGTACGAGCGGGAGCTTGCACCCCGGGGGAAGGACCCGGCGGCACCAGTGGCACTCAGCACTCTGCCGCAGGAGCAAATCCAAGCGGTTCTGGAGGCCTTTTCCAGGCCGGAGGCAGTGTCTTGAAAAAACTGACGTTTTTTTGAAAAAAATAGTTGACCAGTGGGCGAAATTGTGCTACAATCATTTTTACCTGTGAAAGGGGCTCTTTTGTCCTGCGCATTTTTCGCTTTTCACGCGGTGGAAGATGCCCCTGCGAAATGGCAGGGAGGCAAGTGGTATCGCGAAGATACCCAAGTATAAGGAGGTGCCGTTAGATGCGAGTTAAGATCACTTTGAGATGCAACGAGTGCAAGCAAAGAAACTACAACACCATGAAGAACAAGAAGAACGATCCCGACCGTCTTGAGATGAACAAGTATTGCCCCTTCTGCAGGAAGCACACGCTTCACACGGAAACCAAGTAAGTTAGGATAAGAAAGGGCGAATGACTATGGCGGAAGAAAAGAAGGTCAAGAAGACGCGGGGCCGCTGGCTTCGTGAGATGAAAAGCGAGCTGAAGAAGATCGTATGGCCCAACCGGCAGACCGTGATCAAGAACACCGGCACGGTGCTTCTGTGCTCTTTGGCCATCGGTGTGTGCATCTGGGTCTTCGACTATGTTGCGGTGGAAGCCGTGCATCTGCTCATCAGCGCCTTCGGCGCCTGAGGTGAAGAGAGATGGCTGACAGCGCAAAGTGGTATGTAGTGCATACCTATTCCGGCTATGAAAATGCCGTAAAGACCGCCATCGAGAAGGTCGTGGCCAATCGTCACCTGGAGGACATGATTCTGGATATGCAGATCCCTCTGGAGACGGTAACCGAGGTGACCGATTCCGGCGCTTCCAAGGAAGTGGAACGGAAGGTATTCCCCGGCTATGTCCTCATTAAGATGGTCCTTACCGACGACACCTGGCACATGGTCCGCAACGTCCGCGGCGTGACCGGCTTCGTTGGCTCCAACGCAAATAATCCCACTCCCCTGACCGAGGACGAGGTCCTGGCCCTGGGAATGGAAAAGCACGAGATCGTGGTGCAGTACAACGTGGGCGACAACGTCAAGATCGTGGACGGCCCTCTGGAGAGCTTCACCGGTGTCGTGGAGGAGATCGACGCGGACAAGAACAAGGTCCGTGTGGTGGTCTCCATGTTCGGTCGCGAGACCCCGGTCGAGCTGGAGCTGGACCAGGTGGAGGTCATCGACTGATCCGGCGCCCCTTTGGCGTCAGGCCGGAGAAGATCCGGCGCAAGTGGGAGGAGCCATTGGCTCCGCCAAAGACGACCGTGAGACGGCCGTCACCACATCTTTAATAGGAGGTGCTACTTCGTGGCACAGAAAATTACAGGCTATGTGAAGCTGCAGATCCCCGCAGGCAAAGCAACCCCCGCACCCCCCGTGGGCCCCGCTCTGGGCCAGCACGGTGTGAACATCGCTGCGTTTACCAAGGAGTTCAACGAGCGCACCAAAAACGACATGGGCATGATCATCCCTGTGGTCATCACGGTGTATGCCGACCGCTCCTTCTCCTTCATCACCAAGACGCCCCCGGCTGCTGTCCTCATCAAGAAGGAATGCAACATCGAGTCCGGCTCCGGCGTGCCCAACAAGACCAAGGTGGCCACCATTTCCAAAGCCTCTGTGCAGAAGATCGCTGAGCTGAAGATGCGCGATCTGAATGCTGCCAGCCTGGAAGCCGCTATGAGCATGATCGCCGGTACCGCCCGTTCCATGGGCGTTGTTGTGGGCGACTGAGGGACAGCTCCGCTGTCGCCGAATACAGTGGGAGGATAGAGTCCGAAGAACCACTATGAGGAGGAAATAACATTGTTTAGAGGCAAGAAATATAAAGAGAGCGCCAAGCAGATCGACAAGAACACTCTGTACGATGCTGCTGAGGGTTTCGCTCTGATCTGCAAGACCGCTACCGCTAAGTTCGACGAGACCGTCGAGCTGCATGTGAAGCTGGGCGTTGACTCCCGTCACGCCGATCAGCAGGTCCGTGGCGCCATCGTGCTGCCCCACGGTACCGGTAAGAGCGTCCGCGTCCTGGTGTTTGCCAAGGGCGACAAGGCCGATGCTGCCCGCGAGGCCGGCGCTGACTATGTGGGTGATATGGATCTGGTGGAAAAGATCCAGAAGGAAAACTGGTTCGAGTTTGACGTGGTGGTCGCCAGCCCCGACATGATGGGCGTTGTGGGCCGTCTGGGTAAGGTCCTGGGCCCCAAGGGCTTGATGCCCTCCCCCAAGGCTGGTACCGTGACCCCCGATGTGGCCAAGGCTGTCAAGGAAGTCAAGGCCGGTAAGATCGAGTACCGTCTGGACAAGACCAACATCATCCACTGCCCCATCGGCAAGGTGTCCTTCGGCCCCGAGAAGCTGGCTGAGAACTACAACGCTCTCATGGGCGCCATCATCAAGGCCAAGCCCGCTGCCGCCAAGGGCCAGTATATCAGAAGCTGCGTCGCCGCCTCCACCATGGGCCCCGGCGTGCGCATGAACGCAGCCAAGATCTGATATCGCAAAAAATTTGATATCTCGCTTGACAGAACCTGTCGAAGCCTGATATAATACCAGATGCGTTCCAAAGACAGCAGGTGGGGGAAACTCCGTAAGTCCTGCCGAGGACAGCAAATCGTAAGATTGCTACGCCGTCCTTGCGTCTTTTGTCGCAGGGACGGCTTTCCTTTTTTGAACGCACCGACAAATCTCTGGAGGTGAAACCAAACAATGCCTAACGCAAAAGTTCTCAGTGAAAAGCAGGCCATCGTTGCTGCGCTGACCGAGAAGCTGCAGAAGTCCGCCGCCGGCGTCATCGTGGACTACAAGGGCATCACGGTGGCCGAGGACACCGCGCTGCGCAGAGAGTGCCGCGAGAACGAGGTGGACTACGCCGTGGTGAAGAACACCCTGCTCCGGTTCGCCCTGAACAACACCGGCCTGAACGAGCTGGATGATCTGCTCAACGGCACCACTTCTCTGGCTGTGTGCGAGAATGACCCCGTGGCTCCTGCCCGTGTCATTTCCGGCTTTGCCAAGAAGCTGGATGGCAAGTTCGAGATCAAGGGCGGCTTCATGGATGGCAAGGTGATCTCTATGGAGACCATCAACTCCCTGGCTTCCATTCCCGCTCTGCCTGTCCTGCAGGCGCAGGTCCTGGGCACCATGCTGGCCCCCATTTCCGGTCTGGCCTGCGTCATCAAGCAGATCGCCGAGAAGATGGAAGGCGGCGCAGAAGCTCCTGCGGCAGAGGCCGCTCCCGCTGCCGAATAAGCAGCTTACCGATTTAAAATTATCTTGAATTAGGAGGCAAATACAATGTCTGAGAAAGTTACCGCTATGATCGAAGAGATCAAGGGCCTGACCGTTCTGGAGCTGAGCGAGCTGGTTCACGCTCTGGAGGAAGAGTTCGGCGTTTCCGCCGCTGCTATGGCTGCTCCCGCTGCCGGCGGCGCTGCTGCTCCCGCTGCTGAGGAGAAGACCGACTTTGACGTGGTCCTGACCGGCTTCGATGCCGCTGCCAAGATCAAGGTCATCAAGGTCGTCCGTGAGATCACTGGCCAGGGCCTGGCTGAGGCCAAGGCCACTGTCGAGGGTGCTCCCAAGACCCTGAAGGAGGGCGTGTCCAAGGACGAGGCCGAGGAGCTGAAGAAGCAGCTGGAAGAGGCCGGTGCCAAGGTCGAGCTGAAGTAAGATCCGCTCAAACGGTCCATAAAAAAGCGCATGGCGAGAGCCATGCGCTTTTTTTCTGCAAAAAAGGCATCGGTCAGAACAGGGGAGAGAACACCCGCAGGATGCTCAGCAGCAGCCGTTTGATGAATCCCAGCTGCTGCATGGAGTCCAGTGTAACTTCCCGGGAAAGGGCAAGCGTTTGTTCAAAATCCTCCTGCACCTGCCCCACCGCCTTGCTGTTGCACATCCAGGCGGCACACTCAAAGTGGAGGTAGAGACTGCGGTAGTCAAAATTGATGGTGCCCACCACGGCGTACTTGCTGTCGCAGATGCAGTTCTTCATGTGGATAAAGCCAGGGGTATATTCGTAGATGCGCACTCCGTCCCGCAGCAGTGCCTCATAGTTGGAGCGAGTCAGAAATTGGACATACTTCTTGTCGGGCACATAAGGGGTGATGATCTGCACGTCCACACCGCTTTTGGCGGCAGTCTGGAGGGCGGTGATGGTCTCGTTGTCCAGAATCAGATAGGGTGTAGTGATGCAGATGGAGGTTTGGGCCCGATTGATGAGGTTCAGGTAGACATTTTCTCCCACATTTTCCCGGTCTAAAGGCATGTCCGTGTAAGGCTGAACGAACCCGTCCGGAAGAACGGCGGAGAGGACCTGCGGGTCACCGCGGAAACGGGAAAAATCCTCCGACTTGCCGCACACAAAATCCCACATGGCCAGGAACATTACCGTCAGGCTCCACACTGCGTCGCCCCGCAGCCGCACGCCGCCGTCCTTCCAGTGGCCATGGACTTCCACTGCGTTGATGTACTCATCTGCCAGGTTGATGCCGCCGGTAAAGCCCACGGTGCCGTCCACCACGCAGATCTTCCGGTGATCCCGATTGTTGAAGCGGGAGGAGAGGATGCTGTGAAAGGGGTTGAACACACAGGCCTGGAGGCCTTTTTGGCGCAGCTGCCGCTCATAGTGCCGGGGCAAGGTCAGAAGACTTCCCATGTCGTCGAACATGACCCGGACCTCTACGCCTTCCCGAGCCTTTCGCTCCAGGATCTCCAGAATGGTGTTCCACATGGTCCCCTCATGGATGATGAAGTACTCCAGAAAGATAAACCGTTCGGCACCCTCCAACTCTTGACACATGGCGGTAAACATTTCCTCCCCCAGGGGATAGTATTGGGTATCCGTCCGGAAATAGGGGGGAACGGCCGCGGCAGTTTGGATATAGCGGGCATGTGGCAGCGCCTCTGGCACCACTTGGGACAGCTGTTCCAGACCTGCATTTTCATCCCGGAGCGCTTCTGCGGTCTGATGCAGCACCTGGCGAAGACTTTGAATCTCACGGCGGGTGGGATGGATTTTGCCAAAGATGGCATAAAGGGGACCGCCGAAGATGGGGACCAGAAGCAGCGGAATGAGCCAGGCAATCTTGTAGGCCGGATTGCGCTCGCTGTTAATGATGTGGAGGGCAGCGGCCAGGGAAAAGAGAATGCAGACGGCGTAAAAATAGGCAAATTTCTCCTGGAAGAAGAGGAACATGACCACCAGGGCCGCCACCTGAATGGACACGAAGAGAATGACATACAAAAGCTTGCTTAAAGCAATGCGAAAAAGGGACTTTTTCATAGCGCTTCCTTTCCTCGGATGAAATGTATTTTTTATTATACACCCAGGGATATTTTCTGTGAATCCCCTACTTAGCCCGGAGAAAACGGCGGAAAGAAGCAAGCTGATGAAATAGCGAAGGGAGAGAAGGGGGGAGAAAAGCCGCGGCAATGAGAGAAAGCACGCAATGAGAGAAAGCAGGGCAAAGACCTTGTTTTTTCTCTGAAATTACGATATAATAAATTCCCATGTTTTTTTGCGCCGGAGCGCGAAGAATCGGCACTTGAAGAGGAAGAAAGGAAGGAATCGTTTTGGCTGAGAACATCAAGACCCCCCTGACGGAGGAGCCGTCGGAAGGCAAGAACTTTATTCAGGCATTCATCGAAGAAGACATTGCGGAGGGCGGCCAGTTCCAGGGCATGACGGTTCACACCCGCTTTCCCCCTGAGCCCAACGGCTATCTGCACATCGGACACTGCAAGGCTTTGACCATCGACTTTGGCATGGCGGAGAAGTTCCGCGGCATGTGCAATCTGCGGATGGACGACACCAACCCCACCAAAGAGGACACCGAATATGTGGACGCCATCCAGGAGGATATCCGCTGGCTGGGCTTTACCTGGGACGACCGGTTTTACTATGCCTCCGACTATTTTGATAAAATGTATGAGTGTGCCGAGGACCTGATCCGAAAGGGCCTGGCCTATGTCTGCGAGCTGACTCCCGAGCAGATGCGGGAAATGCGGGGCGACCTGACCCACCCGGCAGTGAGTCCCTACCGGGACCGTCCTGTGGAGGAGAGCCTGGATCTGTTCCGCCGCATGAAGGCCGGCGAGTTTGAAAATGGCCGGATGACCCTCCGGGCCAAGATCGACCTGGCTTCCGGCAACTTCAATATGCGGGACCCGGTGATTTACCGCATCAATCACATGACCCATCACCGCACCGGGGACAAGTGGTGCATCTATCCCATGTATGACTTTGCCCACCCCATCGAGGACGCTATGGAGCACATCACCCATTCCCTGTGCTCCCTGGAGTTTGAGGCCCACCGTCCTCTGTACAACTGGGTGGTGGAGCACTGCGATCTGCCCGCCAAGCCCCGGCAGATCGAGTTCGCCCGGCTGGGCATCAACTACACCGTAATGAGCAAGCGCAAGCTCCGTCAGTTGGTGGAGGAGAAGTATGTCTCCGGATGGGACGATCCCCGGATGCCTACCCTCTGCGGTCTGCGTCGCCGGGGCTACACCCCTCGCTCCATCCGCAATTTCTGCGAGCGCATCGGTGTGGCCAAGGTGGACTCTACCGTGGAGTACGCCTTCCTGGAGCACTGCCTGCGGGAGGACCTCAACGAGACGGCGCAGCGGACCATGGCGGTGATCCGGCCCATCAAGCTGACCATCACCAACTACCCTGAGGGACAGAGCGAGATGGTCACAGTGGAAAATAACCCCGTGGATCCTGCCGCCGGCACCCGGGAGATCTCCTTCTCCCGCAATCTGTGGATCGAGGCGGACGACTTCCTGGAGACCCCTGTGCCCAAGTACAAGCGCCTGTTCCCAGGCGGTCCCGAGTGCCGCCTGAAGGGTGCCTACCTTATCACCTGCACCGGCTGCGTCAAGGACGAGAACGGGAACGTCACCGAAGTTCTGGCTACCTATGATCCGGACAGCCGGGGCGGCGATCCTGCCGACGGCAGAAAAGTGAAGGGCGCCACCATCCACTGGGTGGATGCCAACACCGCTGTCAACGCCGAGGTGCGGCTCTATGAAAATCTCTTCACGGATCCTGATCCTGACGGAGCGGACAAGAATTTCTTAGATTATGTCAACCCGAAATCCCTGGAGATTCTGACGGATTGCAAGGTGGAGGCGGGGCTGGCCGACGCCCAGGCTCCCAGGAGCTATCAGTTCATGCGTCTGGGTTATTTCTGCCTGGACAACAAGGATTCTCGTCCGGGACATCTGGTGTTCAACCGGAGTGTGTCTTTGAAGGACAGCTTCAAAAAGTAAAGCAGGGGAGAGAGGCTGTTGTTTCGGCCTCTCTTTTCCCTTTGCCATGCGCGGAAGAAGGAGTGGATTCATGTTTGAAATGCCAAAGAGCGCGGCACTGATGCTGCAGGGCGGCTCGCTGCGGTGCCTGTTCACCGCCGGCGTGCTGGATGTGATGATGGAGCGGGAGATCACCTTCCCCTGTGTGGGTGGTGTCTCTGCTGGCTCCCTGTGCGGCATCAACTATGTAGCGCGCCAGCCGGGGCGTACTGCCCAGGTGAATTTGGATTATGTCAACGACAAGCGCTACATGGGCCTGGAGAGCTTTGTGAAGAACAAGTCGGTGTTCAACTTTGACTTCCTCTTTGGCGAGCTGAGTCAGGAACTGCTGCCTCTGGACTATGACACCTTTTACAATTCTCCCCAGCGGTATGTGGCCTTTTCCACCGACTGCCGCACAGGTGAGTTAGTAGCCCATGAGAAGGGTGTCTCAGAGGACATCCTGATGGCTGCTCGGGCCTCCTGCAGCATCCCGCTCATGTCTCCCATGGTGGAGGTGGACGGCCGCCACTGCCTGGACGGCGGCGTGGCCTCCGCAGTACCGGTGGATTGGGCCATAGAACAGGGATACGAGAAGATTGTAGTGGTACTGACCCGTCAGAAGGGCTATCGGAAGAAGCCGGTGGGCTGGACCATGCTGCGTCTGTATCAGCAGAAGTATCGGGACTGGCCGCTGCTGGTGGAGGCGCTGCGGCTGCTGCCGGTGCGCTACAACGAGCTCCACGCCCAGATCAACCGCCTGGAACGGTCGGGCCGCATCTTTGTGATCCGGCCAAGGGGACCGGTGCAGGTCTCCCGGGTGGAAAAGGACGTGGGAAAGCTCAAGGCTCTGTATGAAGAGGGGCGGCATATGGCAGAAGAACGGCTGCCGGCCATGCTGGAATATCTTAATAAGTGAGTGCAGACAAAAGAGGACGCCTTCTAGGCGTCCTCTTTTTTGCTCTGTGGGCTGTACGTTGCATAAAAGAGTACACCATTGGCTCCCCTGGACGCCTACAAAGGGGAGTGCTTTCCGGCACGGCCAAGGCTGCGGCGGCATAGGATAGACGGAACAAAGGGGGGCTCTGTCCGGGGTTTTTCCGGTGGAGAAAAGGGAAGAACCAGTCTTCCAAGGCTGTCGGAGAGAGCAGTGCTGGGGAAGCACCCTAATTTAAACGAAAGAAAAGAGAGGAGTTTTGAAATGAAAACCAACGATATCATCCGAGCCTACACCAAGGGAGAACTGACCGCCCAGGAGGCCAATGGAAAACTCAAGGAGATCGGCGTCAACGTCCGCCTGGTGGAGGGCAAAAATCAGCTGACCGCCCAGGAGATCGCCGAGACCCGTGTGGGCGATACGCCCCAGGAGGCCAATGGCTGGGGCCTTTTAGATGTGGGCATCGGCGGCTTTGAGAAGGTCCATGTGGTGGACGGTGTCACTGTGGACTACGACAATGGCGCCGACACCAACTACGCTTTGGTGCTCATTGGCGGACAGACGTATAAGATCGTCGATCACAACAAGCTCAGCGAGCTGTAAGGGGGGCATTTCATGGAGCAGCTGAAAAAGCGGGCAGCAAACCTTTTATCGGTCAAGAGCATCGTCACCATTGCCCTGACGGCGGTGTTTGCCTATCTCTCGGTGACGGGCCATGTGACCACGGAGCAGTTCCTGACCGTGTTCACCGTGGTCATCGCCTTCTATTTCGGCACCCAGGCGGAGAAAAAATCTGCCGCGGGGAGCGGTGAGGGCAATGGCTGAGCAGTTTGCGGGTACCATCCCTCTGGAAGACCTCGCCCGACTGCAAATCTACCACAATACGGCTGGATACCCGGAGCGGGAGATGGAGAAGATCCTTCAGGAGACCGGCGGCAGCTTTCTCTTCGGTGGGCCCATCTTCCTCTCCAACCTCCAGGCCTGCTGTCATCTGAAAGGGGACGGCGTGACCTACTGTGCCCCGGCCTATCAGGTCTGGGGCATGGCCTGGAGCCGGGATGTGCAGGACTACGGCTGTGCCCTGCTGCCGGACGGCAGGGACAACTGCGTGGAGTGCGTGGCGCTGATCGTCAACGGCAAGCCGGTGGAGAATCCCCACTACAACCCGGACATGGGGGGCAGCCGCCCCCGCCAGGCCATGGGGAGCAAGGCCGGGCGCTTTGCCTATCTGGTGACGGAGACGGCGTACACACCTGAGGCGCTGCGGGATGTGCTGGCATCCGCCGGCTGGGACAGCGCGGTGATGCTGGACGGCGGCGGCTCGGTGTGCTACCGGGACCGCCAGGGGCGGGGCTTTGCCTGTGATGCGGACCGGGTGCTGCCTTTTTATCTGGTGGTCCACGAAAAGGAGGAGAACCCATTGAATGAGAAAAAGACGGTGTGCCTGGACGCGGGCCACGACGCCGGGAACCTGGCCAACCGCAGCCCCGACGGCACCTACTACGAGCACGAGTTCGCCCTGGACATGGCCAAGCGCATCCGCACCCATCTGGAGCGCTGCGGCGTGGCCGTCACCGAGACCCGGCCCGACGGCCAGGCAGTGAGTCTCCAGGAGCGATGCAAGATCGCCAACGGCATCCAAGGCCTGGATCTCTTCGTATCCCTTCACTCCAATGCGGCGGCAAGCAGCGGCTGGAGCAGTGCCAAGGGCTGGAGCTGTTATCTCTACGGCGCGGGAGGCGAACGGGAAAAGGCGGCTCAGGCCATCTTGAAGCAGGTAAAGGCCGCCGGCATCACCGTGCGGACCACGGCTCTGGTCTATGACCCGGCGCTCTATGTGCTCAAGAACACTGCCGCCCCGGCGGTGCTCATCGAGCACGCCTTCCACACCAACCAGGAGGACACGGAAAACCTCAAGAGCGAGGTATGGCGTGCCAAGGTGGCCCAGGCGGAGGCCAAGGGCATCGCAGAGTATCTGGGCGTACCTTGGGCGGCGTCGGACGGAGGAGCTGTCCAGAAGCCGGAGGAACCTTCCCAGGAGGCCGGAGATCCGGAGCTCAGCGCCGCCGTAGAAAAACTGGCAGCGGCGGGCATCATCGACAGCCCGGAGTACTGGGCGGCAGGGAAGTACAGCGCCGCCACCGTGCGGCTGCTGCTCATCAAGGTGGCCTCGGCCATGAACTGAGCCAGGCGTGAATTTGCAGATCGCCCAAAAGGCCCCGTCCCGAAAAGTTCGGGACGGGGCCCTTTCCGTGTCCCCCGCTGTCTTGAGAACGGCCGTTGCTCAAAGTAGGAGCTGCTTTGAGCAATGGCTGTTTTTCCGTCTTCCAGGCTGCACATATCGGGAAAAGAGCACATAGCAATAGAGTGGGAATCATAGAGGAAAATTTTTCCCTTGACAGAGCGCATATATTTTAATATATTATAATATATTAAAATACTAATGAAATTAAGGAGGAGTCTTATGGCATCGAAGCGATACGCCCAGGTGGGAGAGCACTGTGTGGCCTGCGGCTGCTGTGTGAAGGTGTGCCCCTTGGGAGCCATCCAGGTGTGGAAGGGCGTGGCGGCCCGAGTGGATACCGACCGCTGCGTGGGCTGCGGCAAATGCGCAGGGGAGTGCCCGGCGGGGACCATCTCTTTGAAAGCGCGGGTGGAAACGGTATGAAGGGGAACAAGAAGCACTGGTACGACTGCCTCTGGATCGTCACGCCCATCTATCTGGGCCTGGGATTTTTCAACATCCTTTTTGCCTGGCTGGGCATGATCTTTTTCTGCCTGCCTCTGCTGATCTCCATTTTCGGCGGCGGCAAGCTCTACTGCAACCGCTACTGTGACCGGGGGCAGTTCCTGAGCCTTCTGGGCGGACGGCTGAAGCTGTCTCGGAACCGCCCCACACCCCGCTGGATGCGCTCTCAGGCCTTTCGGTACGGCTTTTTGGTCTTCTTTTTCCTCATGTTCTTCCAGATGCTCTGGACCACCTATCTGGTAGGCGCCGGAGCCCGGGACCTGGGGGAGTTCGTAAAGCTGTTCTGGATGTTCCGTCTGCCTTGGCACTGGGCCTATCACGGCACGATCTTTGCCCCCTGGGTGGCCCAGTTCGCCTTTGGGTTTTACAGCATCATGCTCACCTCCACCCTGATCGGGGTCATCGTCATGGTGCTCTTTAAGCCCCGGACTTGGTGCGTGTTCTGCCCCATGGGCACCATGACCCAGCTGATCTGCCGCCTGCGGGTGGGAAAGCATACGGAGGAAGGAGAGAAGGCACATGGAGGAGAAGGCAAAGCAGGTGGCGGAGCTTTTGAAGCTGCTGGCCAATGAGAACCGGCTTTTGCTGCTGTGCGCTCTGCTGGAGCACCCCATGACGGTGGGGGAGCTGGGAGAGCACACCCCCAAGATCGGCCAATCGGCCCTGTCCCAGCATCTTCACGCTCTGCGTTCCGCCGGCCTGGTGGCGGACCGGCGAAACGGGCAGTATGTGGTCTATTCCGTAGCCGATGAGCGGGTGCGGGTGCTGCTGGCGGTGCTCAGGGAGCAGTACTGCCGGGAGGAATAGAAGAACAAAACCGCCTCACTCCGAGTCGGAGTGAGGCGGTTTTCTTTGCGTTTAGTCGTCGGTGCGGTGGCCCAGACGGATCTCCCGGATGTCGTAGGGGGCAGTCTGATAGACAAAATAGTTCAGCCAGTTGGCGTAGAGTAGATTGGCACAGGACCGCCAGGTGACGGGGGGAGACTGGGCGGGGTCGTCGTGAGGGAAGTAGTTTTTGGGCAGCTGGATGTCCACCCCGGCCTCCACGTCCCGCAGATACTCCTTTTTCAGGGTGTCCCGGTCATACTCCGAGTGGCCCATGATGAAGATTTGGCGGCCCTTGTCGGTCTTGATGGCGTAGATGCCCGCCTCTGGGGAGGAGGCCAGGATCTTCAGCGCCGGCACTGCCTCTACATCGGAGCGGTCCACGGTGGTGTTCCGGGAGTGGGGGACCCAGAACTGGTCGTCAAAGCCTCGGAAGAGCATGAAATTGGGCTCCTCTACCGTGTGGCGGAACACGCCGAAGAGCTTTTCAGGCAGCGGGCGCTTGGGGATGCCGTAGTGGTAGTACAGTCCCGCCTGGGCGCCCCAGCAGATGTGGAGGGTGGAGTGGACGTTGGTCTTGCTCCACTCCATGATCCGGCACAGCTCCGGCCAGTAGTCCACCTCCTCAAAGGGCATCTGCTCCACCGGCGCGCCGGTGATGATGAGTCCGTCGAAGGTCAGGTCTTTCACCTCGTCAAAGGTCTTGTAAAAGGCCAGCATATGCTCCTGTGAGGTGTTCTTGGACACATGGCCGGTGGGGGCGATGAGCTCCAGCTCAATCTGCAGCGGCGTGTTGCCCAGGACCCGGGCCAGCTGGGTCTCTGTGTCCACCTTGGTGGGCATCAGGTTCAAAAGCAGGATCTGCAGCGGGCGGATGTCCTGGGTCATGGCCCGGGTCTCAGTCATGACGAAGATATTTTCGCTGCGCAGCGTCCGGGTGGCGGGCAGCTGATTGGGGATTTTGATGGGCATGGCGTGCTACTCCTTGTCTCGGTTTGCTTTTTAGATGGCGTCCAGCGCCTGGGCGATGTCTTCGATCAGCTCCTCCTTGCTCTCCAGACCGCAGCTCATCCGCACCAATCCGGCGGGCACGCCGGCGGCGGCAAGCTGCTCGTCGGTCATCTGCCGGTGGGTGGAGGAAGCGGGATTGAGGCAGCAGGTACGGGCGTCGGCCACATGGGTCTCAATGGCAGCCAGCTTCAGGTGCTTCATGAAGATGCCCGCTGCTTCCCGGCCGCCCTTGAGCTCAAAGGACACCACGCCGCAGGAGCCGTTGGGCAGGTACTTCTGAGCCAGCGCGTGGTATTTGTCCCCGGGCAGACCGCAGTAGTTCACCTTCTCTACCTTGGGATGTGCCGCCAGGAACTCCGCCACCGCCTGGCCGTTTTCACAGTGCCGGGCCATACGGACATGGAGGCTCTCCAGTCCCAGGTTCAGGTAGAAAGCGTGCTGGGGGGACTGGATGGCGCCGAAGTCCCGCATGAGCTGGGCGGTACACTTGGTGATGAAAGCGCCCTCCTTGCCAAACTTCTCAGCATAGGTGATGCCGTGGTAGCTCTCGTCAGGGGTGGTAAGGCCGGGGAACTTGTCGGCGTGGGCCATCCAGTCGAACTTGCCGGAATCCACGATGGCGCCGCCCACCGCTGCGCCGTGACCGTCCATGTACTTGGTGGTGGAGTGGGTGACAATGTCGGCGCCCCATGCAAAGGGGCGGCAGCCCACGGGAGTGGCAAAGGTGTTGTCCACGATCAGAGGTACGCCGTGGTCATGAGCGGCCTTGGCAAAGCGCTCAATGTCCAGCACTGTCAGGGCGGGGTTGGCGATGGTCTCGCCGAAGACGCACTTGGTGTTGGGGCGGAAGGCGGCGGCCAGCTCCTCGTCGGAGCAGTCCGGGGCTACAAAGGTGGTCTCCACGCCCATCTTGGCCATGGTCACGGAGATCAGGTTGAAGGTACCGCCATAGATGCTGGAGGAGGCTACGATGTGATCTCCGAAGGAGGCGATGTTGAACAGGGCGAAGAAGTTGGCCGCCTGACCGGAGGAGGTGAGCATGGCGGCGGTGCCGCCCTCCAGGGCGCAGATCTTGGCCGCCACATAGTCGTTGGTGGGATTTTGCAGGCGGGTATAGAAATAGCCACTGGCCTCCAGGTCGAAGAGCTTGCCCATATCCTCGGACGTGGCGTATTTGAAGGTGGTGGACTGGATGATGGGGATCTGGCGGGGTTCGCCGTTGCCCGGCGTATAGCCGCCCTGGACGCACTGGGTCTCAATACGATAGTTGCTCATGTTCATTTACCTCCGTTGTCTGAATTGGCGGGGCAAAAAGAAAACTCCCGTCTCAAAGAAAAACTTTGAGACGGGAGATGCTCCCGCGGTACCACTCAAATTGCGCGCCGGTTCCGGCGCACCTCTCACAGGCTCCAACAAGCCCTCTGCCTTAACGCGGCGACACGGAAGGGCCTAATCCGTCTCCGGTCTCGACCCTCCGGCTCAGAAGCCATAGGCATTGAAAACGTTTCCCCGCCGTCTCGCACCAACCGCCGGCTCTCTGCAAGGTTCCGCGCCTTCGCCCTCTTCATCACAGCCTTTTTTGTATTGGGGCCATTGTAGCACAGCTCTGGGAAATGTCAAGAGCGAATTTTTGATTTTTTGTCCCGGGGACCCAATGGGGCAGGGGAGAGACGACACCATTCTTCACAATCTATTCATTGACGAAAGGTGCCGTTGGGGAGTATAATAATTCGATAATGTGTGATTTTTTGTGAATGTGGAGGACGTCTTATGTGGATCGCGGATAAATGGCAGGATTATGAGCTGCTGGACTGCGGCGGGGGAGAGAAGCTGGAGCGTTGGGGCCGGCAGGTCCTGGTGCGGCCGGACCCCCAGGCCATCTGGGAGACGCCCCATACCAATTCCGGCTGGCGGCAGGCCAACGCCCGGTATCTTCGCTCCCGTACCGGCGGCGGCCACTGGGAGAAGAACAAGCTGCCGGAGAGCTGGACCGTCCGCTACGGGGAGCTGACCTTCCAGGTCAAGCCCATGAACTTCAAGCATACGGGCATCTTCCCGGAGCAGGCGGTGAACTGGGACTTTGCCATGAACAAGATCCGCTCTGCCGGCCGGCCCATCCGGGTGCTGAACCTGTTTGCCTATACCGGCGGTGCCACCGTGGCCTGCGCCGCGGCAGGGGCCAGCGTGTGCCATGTGGACGCGGCCAAGGGCATGGTCCAGTGGGCCCGGGAGAACGCCAAGGTCTCCGGATTGCAGGATGCTCCCATCCGCTGGATCGTGGACGACTGCGCCAAATTTGTGGAGCGGGAGATCCGACGGGGCAAGGCCTACGACGCCATCATCATGGACCCGCCCTCCTACGGCCGGGGCCCCGGCGGCGAGGTGTGGAAGCTGGAGGAGAACCTGTATCCCTTCGTGAAGCTGTGCGCTGGTGTGTTGTCGGACAAGCCCCTGTTTGTCCTCATCAACTCCTACACCACCGGCCTGGCCCCCTCGGTGCTGGGCTACCTTCTGAGCCTGCTGGTGAAGGAGAAGTACGGCGGCCGCTGCTCCTGGGACGAACTGGGCCTGCCGGTGACGGAGACGGGCCTGGCGCTGCCCTGCGGCGCCACCGGGCGCTGGGAGTCTGAATAAGCCCCGGGCCGGACGAAAATCCCCAAAAGGAAGATCTTGAGAGTATGTCAACTATGCTGCAGACTGAGCAACTGGAGTACGCCTACCCGGCGGAGGAGGGAAAGACCCCTCGCCTGGCGCTGGGGGGCGTGGACCTGAACATAGAGAAGGGCAGCTTTGTGGTGGTGCTGGGGCACAACGGCTCCGGCAAGTCCACCCTGGCCAAGCACTTCAACGCCGTGCTGCTGCCCACCGGAGGCAAGGTGTGGGTGGAGGGCATGGACACCGCCGATGAGGCGCTGCTGCTGGAGATCCGCCGCCGGGTGGGCATGGTGTTCCAGAACCCGGACAACCAGATTGTGGCCAATGTGGTGGAGGAGGACGTGGCCTTCGCCCCGGAGAATCTGGGCGTGCCGCCGGAGGAGATCCGCCGCCGGGTGGACGAGGCCCTGGCCGTGGTGGGGATGGAGAAATTCGTCCGCCACGCGCCCCACCTGCTCTCCGGCGGACAAAAGCAGCGCGTGGCCATTGCCGGCGTCATCGCCATGGAGCCGGAGTGCATCGTCCTGGACGAGGCCACGGCCATGCTGGACCCCATGGGCCGGGAAGAGGTGCTCTCCACCGCCCACCGGCTCAACCGGGAAAAGGGGATCACCGTGATCCTCATCACCCACCACATGAACGAGGCGGAGGAGGCGGACCGGGTCATTGTGATGAACGACGGCCAGGTGGCCATGGACGGCAGTCCCCAGGAGGTCTTTTGCCAGGTGGAGAAGCTGCGGGCCCTGGGACTGACGGTGCCGGACACGGTGGAGCTACTCTATGAGCTGCGCCAGAGCGGCTGGGACGTGCCGCTGGATGCGCTGACGGTGGAGGCCTGTGCCGACGCCGTGGCAGCGGCCATGAAATGACGGAAAGGAAGAACGGGACCATTGGAACCGATTTTACGAGTGGAGCATCTCACCCATACTTATGGGAGCGGGACGCCCTTTGAACGCAGTGCCGTACAGGATCTGTCGTTCCAGGTGGAGGCCGGGGAATTCCTCGGCGTCATCGGCCACACTGGCAGCGGCAAGTCCACCCTGATCCAGCACCTCAACGGCCTGCTGCGGCCCACCAGTGGCCATATTTATCTGGACGGCACCGACATATGGGCCAAGCCCAAGGAGATCCGGCAGGTCCGCTTCCAGGTGGGACTGGTGTTCCAGTATCCGGAGTACCAGCTCTTTGAGGAGACGGTCTACCGGGACATCGCCTTTGGCCCCACCAACATGGGCCTTACGCCGGAACAGGTGGACCGGGCGGTGCGGGAGGCGGCGGCCTTTGCCGGACTGAGTGAGGAGCTGCTGGACAAGTCGCCCTTTGAGCTCTCCGGCGGGCAAAAGCGCCGGGTGGCCATTGCCGGCGTCATCGCCATGGACCCCAAGGTGCTGATTTTGGATGAGCCCACCGCCGGACTGGATCCGGAGGGGCGGGAGCGTCTGCTGGCCAACATCCGGGCCTATCATCAGGCCAAGGGCAACACCATTTTGCTGGTGAGCCACAGCATGGACGAGATCGCCCGGAACGTGGACCGCATCCTGGTACTCAAGGACGCCCATGTGCTCATGAGCGGTACTCCCCGGGAGGTCTTTGCCCGGGCAGAGGAGCTGGAGTCGGCGGGTCTGGATGTGCCCCAGGTGACCCGGATTGCCCGGGCCCTGCGGGACCGAGGTCTGGCCATTGACCCGGCGGTCTATACCACCGAGGAGCTGACGGCGGCTCTGTTGGCCCTGAAGAAAGGGGGGAGCGCCGTATGCTGAAGGACATTACCCTGGGGCAGTATTTCCCCGGTGATACCCTGGCCCACCGGCTGGACCCCCGCACCAAGTTGATTTTGGTGGTGCTGTATATTGTGGCGCTGTTTTGCGCCAAGTATTTCTGGACTTACGCCTTGGTGGCCCTGGTGCTGGCCGTCTGCGTCCGTATTTCCCGGGTACGTCTCAAGGCCCTGGTCCGGGGGCTCAAGCCGGTGCTGATCATCATCACCTTTACGGCGGTTTTGAACCTGTTCTACACCAAGGGAGAGGAGCCTCTGTGGCAGTGGCACTTTCTGAGCATCTATCCTGAAGGCATCCTGGCGGCCGTTTTCATGGTGCTGCGGATCACCCTTTTGATCATGGGCACTTTCCTCTTGACTTACACCACCAGCCCCATCCATCTCACCGACGGGATGGAGAGCCTGATGAATCCCCTGAAGAAGATCCATGTGCCGGTCCATGAGTTGGCCATGATGATGTCCATCGCTCTGCGCTTTATCCCCACTCTCATCGAGGAGACGGATAAGATCATGTCGGCCCAAAAGGCCCGGGGCGCGGACTTTGAAAGCGGAAACCTGCTGCAGCGGGCAAAAGCCATGATCCCGCTGCTGGTGCCGCTGTTCATCAGTGCTTTTCGCCGGGCCGACGAGCTGGCGGTGGCCATGGAGTGCCGCTGCTACCACGGCGGCGAGGGCCGCACCAAGCTCCATGTGCTCCACTATGCCGCCCGGGATTATGCGGCTATGGTGCTGGGCCTTGCCTTTGCGGCGGGCATCTTCGTACTGGGGAGAATGGGGCTGTGAACGGGACGGCGGTGAAGAGGACAGGCAGGAAAAAGCGTCTGATCCTGCTGGCTGCACTGGCGGCGCTGGTGCTCCTGCTGGTGTTTGCCCTGGACAGCCGCCTGGCAGTGCGGACCTACACCCTGGAGACAGGCGAGGTCACCGCGCCGGTGCGCCTGGCGGTGGTGACGGACCTGCACAGCTGCGCCTATGGGGAGGAGCAGGAGGAACTGGTATCGGCGGTGCTGAATCTGGACCCCCAGCCTGACGGCGTGCTGCTGGTGGGCGACATCGTGGACGATCAGCTGCCGGAGGAAAACGCCTGGACCGCTGTGTCCCGTCTGGCGGAGTTCTACTGCTGCTTCTATGTCACCGGCAACCACGAGTGGTGGAGCGGTGAGGCGGAGCGCATCTGCCGGGAGATGGAGCGCTTGGGGGTGGCGGTGCTGCGGGGCCAGAGCGTGTCCCTGAGCACGTCCCAGGGCCAGACAGTGGCCCTATGCGGTATCGATGACCCGGATTCCGGGGCGGAAGGGCAGCTGGAGCAGGTGGGGAGTGGTGTAAATGCAAACACCTTTACCGTTCTGATGGCCCACCGGCCGGAGATGATCGACGAGTATCGAACCTATCCTTTCGACCTGGTGGTCAGCGGCCACGCTCACGGCGGACAGTGGCGGATCCCGGGACTTTTGAACGGACTTTACGCCCCCAACCAGGGGCTGTTTCCCCGGTATGCCGGCGGGCGGTATGACTGGGAGGAGACCACGATGGTGGTCAGCCGGGGCCTGGCCCGGGAGAGCACTCAGGTTCCCAGGCTGTTCAACCGGCCGGAAGTGGTGGTTCTTGATATTCTGCCGTCCTAGGAGGCGGCAAAAAGGAGTGTCCCATGCGCAACATTGCCTTGAAACTCATGTATAACGGCACAGCCTATCACGGCTGGCAGGTGCAGAAGAACGCCGCCACCGTCTGTGAGACGCTACAGAAGGCCATTGAAAAGATCACCGGCGCGCCGGTCCATCTCACCGGCTGCGGCCGCACCGACGCCGGCGTCCACGCCGAGGCCTATGTGGCCAACTTCCGCACGGAGGCCCGTATTCCCACCGACCGTCTGCCCTTTGCCATCAATACCCACACCCCTGAGGACATCGTGGTGAAGGAGGCCTATGAGGTGGCCGAGGACTTCAACGCCATCGGCTCGTGCCTGAAAAAGGAATATACCTACCGGATCTTTAACTCCCGGATCAAAAATCCGTTTTATGTCAACCGAGCTTACTTTTACCCCAAGCACCTGGACGAGGAGTTTTTGAACCGGGCGGCGGGGATGTTTGAGGGGACCCACGACTTTGCGGCGGTCCGCTCGGTGGGGACGGATGTCAAGTCCACCGTCCGCACCATCTATTACTGCTACGTCACCCGCAGCGGGGACCTGTTGGAGCTGAAGGTCTGCGCCAACGGATTTTTGTATAATATGGTCCGGGCCATCACCGGCACGGTGCTCTATGCGGCGGAGGGAAAATTTACCCCTGAGGATATCCCCGGCATTCTGGAGCGGGGCGAGCGGACGGCCGCCGGCCCCACGGTGCCGCCGGGGGGACTGTACCTGACAAAACTTTGGTATGAGGATGAGCGACTCAATGGCTGAAAATCGAGACGACATTTGGAATGACGACGACGAGGAACTCCGGCAGCAAAAGGGACGGTGGAAGCGCTTTTTGCTTTTTACTCTGACGCTGGTGGTGGTTTTGGCGGTGGTGGTCCTGGCCGCTTGGCGGGACGGTACCGGTTTTGATGTGCTCCGCCGCTGGTTCAGCTATGGCAGCGGTGGGGAGGAGCAGATCGCCTTCGATTATGACTCTGATCGCAGCAACCGCTTTGCCTCTGTGGGAAATAGTCTATTGGTGGCTTCCAGCACCGGCGTGGAACTGCTGAGCAGCAGTGGGGAAAAGCTTTACAGCGAGACAGTGCCTCTGACCGCTCCGTCCATCTCCCAGGGCGGCAGCACCGCTGTGGTGGTGGACTCCGGCGGCACATTTTTGTCGGTGTTCAATGAAAAGGGCTTGGTGTATCAGCTGACCGCCGAAAGCGGCGAGCCGTTTATCTCTGCCACTATGAATGAGTCCGACTGGCTGGCAGTCACATCGGAAAAAACCGGATATAAGGGCTGTGTTAGCGTCTATGATCCCGGTGGGGAGTTGGCCTTTGCCTTCAACTCCTCAGACCGCTTTGTCACCAACGGCTGTGTCTGCGCAGATAACAAATATCTGGCGGCGGTAACTTTGGGGCAGGAAAACAGTGTCTTTCTCAGCGAGATCGTGATTTATCCCCTGGACAGCGAGGAGCCCTCTGCCACCTATCAGATCAGCGACGGGCTGGTGCTGCAAATTAGAAACCAGGATAAATTCCTGGTCACCGTGGCCGACACCTGCCTGACCTTTGCCGATTCCAACGGAACAGTGAAGGGCACTTACAATTACGCCGGCCGCTACCTGCGGGAGTATGCCCTGGGCGGCGACGGTTTTGTGGCGCTGCTGCTCAACCGTTATCGGGCCGGCAGCACTGGCCAGGTGGTGACGGTGGATAGCTCCGGGCAGGAACTGGGGAAACTGGATGTGGAGGAGGTCATGGCCATGTCGGCGGCGGGCCGCTATCTGGCGGTGCTCTATGCCGATTCTTTAGTGATCTACACATCGGATATGACAGAGTATGCCCGCCTGGAGAATACCGGGGACACCCGGGACGTACTGCTGCGCAAAGACGGTTCGGCGGTGCTTCTGGGAAGTGAGCAGGCCTCGCTGTATCTGCCCTGAAATAGAACTGATGGGACTTTTGAAATGAGGGAAACGCATGGATGCGGCAATGATATTGGATCTGGTCATCATCGCGGTATTGGCGGTAGGCCTGATCTTCGGTGCCTGGCGGGGGCTGCTTGCCTCCTTGGCAGGGCTGGTGATCTTTGTGGCGGCTCTGGTGGGCGCGGCTGTGATCGCCAGTGCTCTGACTGCTCCGGTGACGGAGTTTGTCCGCCCAATGATGGAGAGTCGTATTGAAGAAAAAATAGATGCGGCTATGGTGAGCCAAGAGGAGGGGACCGCCTCTCCCCAGGCCCCTGTAGTGGAAGGAATCGACCCCTCCGTATCCGGCCAAGCCGGTGATACCGGCAGCATGAACAACGCCGGAACTCCCGGGGACATGTCCACGGATGAATCGGAAGAGGACAGCTCGATCCTCCAGCGGGCCCAGGAGATCCTGGCAGCCATGGGGTATCGCAAGGGCGTGCAGGAAAGCGTCTCGGAGAAGGTGCAGGAAACTGTGCGGGATACCAGCGTCTCTCTGGTGACTGCTCTGGTGGGCAGCCTCCTGGAGACAGTGGTGCACACGGTGCTGTTCCTGCTGTCCTTTGCGGTACTGACGCTGGTGCTGCGGCTGGTGGTGAAGATGCTGGATCTGATGGCCCGACTGCCGGGCATCCATATGCTCAACAGTCTGGGCGGTGCCGCCGTGGGGCTGGCGGAGAGTATACTGATTTTGTTTTTACTCTTTTGGGTCCTGGACCGGTTCGGCGTACGGATCGCTCAGTCCACCATTGATGAGACTTATCTGCTGCGCTTTTTTGTAACGGAGGGCCCCTTGGGTTTTTTGTCCGTGCTGTGAGGGGAAGCGCACCCCTCGGTATATCATCTGGAGGTAATTATGCAACCGACACTTTGTTCAAGATGTAAGAAAAATGTGGCCGTGGTGTTCATTTCCAAAATTGAAAACGGCCAGACTATCAACGAGGGCCTCTGCCTGAAATGTGCCAAGGAGCTGGGATTGCCCCAGGTGAATGACATGATGAAGCGTATGGGCATCTCGGACGAGGATCTGGAGGCGCTCAACAACGAGATGATCCAGGCCTTCGGTGGGGCGGAGAATATCGAGGACCTGCCCGGCGGCGAGGACGGCATGGACGAGGAGGACGACGGCAAGACCGCTACCTTCCCCTTCCTCAACCGTCTTTTCTCCGGCGGGGACGCGCCGCAGAAGGTCGATCCGCCTGAGGAGGGCAGCGGCTCCACTGGCTCCCGTACCCGGAGCAAGGGGGAAAAGCCTCCCAAGCACAAGTACCTGGACGGCTACTGCATCAACCTCAGCCAGCGGGCCCGGGACGGCAAGCTGGACAAGGTGGTGGGCCGGGAGGAGGAGATCGAGCGAGTCATCCAGATCCTCAACCGCCGCCAGAAGAACAACCCCTGCCTCATCGGTGAGCCCGGCGTGGGCAAGACTGCCATTGCTGAGGGTCTAGCCCAGCGCATTGCTGACGGCGCAGTGCCCTTCAAGCTCCGGGAGAAGGAGGTCTATTTGCTGGATCTGACCGCTCTGGTGGCGGGGACCCAGTTCCGGGGTCAGTTTGAGTCCCGGATGAAGGGCCTTATCGACGAGATCCGTAAGCTGGGCAATGTGATCCTGGTCATCGACGAGGTCCACAACATCGTGGGTGCCGGCGATGCTGAAGGGTCCATGAACGCTGCCAACATCCTCAAGCCTGCCCTGAGCCGGGGCGAGATCCAGGTCATCGGTGCTACCACCTTCACTGAGTACCGCAAGCACATTGAGAAGGACACGGCCCTGGAGCGCCGGTTCCAGCCGGTGACGGTGAACGAGCCGGGTATCGAGGACACCCTGAAGATCCTCAAGGGCATCGCGCCCTATTATGAGAGCTACCACGGGGTGAAGATCCCCGACGGCATTCTGCGTCAGGCGGTGCTGCTGAGTGAGCGGTACATCACCGACCGTTTCCTGCCCGACAAGGCCATTGACCTCATCGATGAGGCCTGCTCCGATCTGAACCTGAAGGACCCCTCCATCTCCCGGCGCATGGAGATCCAGCGGGAGCGGGACGATTATGAGCTGGAGCGCAAGGTCCTGGAGGAGAAAGAGGAAAAGACCGAGGAGGACTACGCCCGCATGGCGGAGCTCAAGAGCCGGGAGCTGAAGCTGTCCACGGAGTTCGATGCGCTCTGCGCCAAGGGAGATCCTCAGCTGTCCATGGAGAACCTGGCCCACGTCATCGAGCTGTGGACCAAGATCCCGGCCTCCCGCATCCGGGAGGAGGAGTTCCAGCGGCTGAGCAAGCTGGAGGAGAGGCTCCGCGAGCACATTGTGGGCCAGGATGAGGCGGTGAAGGCCGTGGCCGCCGCCGTCCGCCGCAACCGGGTGGGCATCAGCCCCAAGCATAAGCCGGTCAGCTTCATCTTTGTGGGCTCCACCGGCGTGGGCAAGACCGAGTTGGTCAAGCGCCTGGCGGAGGACCTGTTCAATACCCCCGACGCGCTGATCCGTCTGGATATGTCCGAGTTTATGGAGAAGCACTCCGTGTCCCGGATCGTGGGCTCTCCTCCGGGCTATGTGGGCTATGATGAGGCGGGCCAGCTGACGGAGAAGATCCGCCGCAAGCCCTACGCCGTGGTCCTCTTCGACGAGATCGAAAAGGCCCATCCGGACGTGCTCAACGTGCTGCTGCAGATTCTGGACGACGGCGAGATCACCGACGCCCACGGCCGCAAGGTCAACTTTGAAAACACGGTCATTGTCATGACCTCCAACGCCGGCAGCGAGCGCAAGGAGGGCACCGTGGGCTTTGGCCGCAGCGTCAACGAGCAGAACCGGGAGCGGGCCATGAAGGCCTTGCAGCAGTTCCTGCGCCCGGAGTTCATCAACCGGGTGGACGAGGTGGTCTGCTTCAACCAGCTGACGGAGGAGAATTTCCGCGCCATCGCCCGCATCATGCTTGATGAGCTGGTGACTTCTCTGAGCGAAAAGGGCATCACCTTCCGGTACGACGATGCTCTGCTGGATTGGTTGACCCGTAAGTCCTACTCCGCTGCCTACGGTGCGAGAAATCTGCGGCGTACCATCCAGAAGGAGCTGGAGGACCCCATGGCTACCGCCATCATCGATAGCTATGAGCATCCGGTCTCCCAGGTCTGCGCCCGGGTGGAGGAGGACCAGATCAAGCTGGATACCCTGTAAAGAAGAAAACACCGGTCAGGAGAGGGGAGAGGAACCCGATGCTGTTTCGCAAGAACATCGACCCCCGCTGCGCCTACTGCCAGCGGGGCACCCAGATTAACGAGCGGGAGGTGGCCTGCGCCAAGCAGGGGGTGGTCCCGGTGGAGCACCACTGCCGCAGCTTCAAGTATGACCCGCTCAAACGTGTCCCGCCCCGTCCCGCGTCTTTGGACACAAAGGGGCTGAAGGAAGAGGATTTTTCCCTGTAAAGGCAAGAATTTACGCGGAGACCCAAGCCTCCGGGTGGATGCGGTCTTTGGCTTCTGTCCGGGGGAGGGAAAGAGAAAGAAAGGGTGGATCACATGAACGTACAGACCGTATGGGCCGTCTGGTGGAGCGCCACCGGAAACACCCGCACCGTGGTCGAGGCTGTGTCCCATGAGCTGGCGGAGCAGCTGGGGGTCCCTCTGCGCTGCTATGATTTCACTCTGCCGGGCAGCCGGGAGAAGCAGCTGTCCTTTGGGCAGACGGACCTTGTGGTGGCGGCGCTGCCCACCTATGCCGGTAAGCTGCCCAATAAGATCCTGCCCTGGGTCCAGACCCATCTGGAGGGCAACGGCGCCCTGGCGGTGCCGGTGGTGACCTTCGGCAATCGCAGCTTTGACAACTCCCTGGCGGAGCTGACGGCGGAGCTGGAGGCCCACGGCTTCCACACTGTGTCCGCCGCCGCCTTTGTGGGCCGCCACGCCTTTACGGACCGCCTGGCGCCCAGCCGCCCCGACCGGGAGGACCTGGCCGCAGCTCAGGACTTTGCCTGCCGCACGGCGGAAAAGGTGAAGAACCTGACGGCGGTGCCCGCCCCTGTGACGGTGCCCGGTGATGCCCAGGCCCCCTACTATGTGCCCAAGGGCACCGACGGAGCGCCCGCCAAATTCCTCAAGGCCAAGCCGGTAACCGACCTGGAGCGCTGTGACAGCTGCGGGCTGTGCATCACCCTCTGCCCCATGGGGGCCATCGATGCCCAGGATGTGACCCAGGTGCCGGGCACCTGCATCAAGTGCCACGCCTGTGTCCGAGGGTGCCCCAGCGGGGCCAAGTTTTTTGACGACCCGGCCTTTTTGTCCCATCGGGCCATGCTGGAGGAGCACTTCACCCGCCCGGCCCAGCCGGAGTTTTATCTCTGAGGCCGGGACATTGTACCGCAAATTTTGCCGGTCAGAGGGCATCCGCCGTGCCGGATGCCCTCTTTTCGCCGGAGGACAGCCAAAAAAGAAGGAGAACGGGAATGGACTATTTTGATTTGACGCTGCCGGAGGATGAGGTCCGGGCCATCAGCAGCATCGGCCTGGCCCATCTGGGGGACGCGGTCTATGAGCTGCTGGTGCGCACCTGGCTGTGCGCCCACGGAAAAGCCACCGGAAAGGGCCTCCACCGGGCCACGGTGGAGTTGGTCTGCGCCCCGGCCCAGGCGGTTCGGGCGGAGCGGATCCGGGGGATGCTGACGGAGGAGGAGCTGGCGGTGTTCCGTCGGGGTCGCAACGCCAATGTCCACACCATTCCCAAGAATGCCAGCCGGGCCCAGTACGCCGAGGCCACGGCCCTGGAGGCCCTCTTTGGCTGGCTGTATCTCCACGGCCGGAAGGAGCGCATCAATGCTCTCTTTGCGGTGATGATGGAGGAGCTTCCCCAGGGGGAGCAGGCGTAAAAGAGCGGTGCCGGGAATGTTTCCAGCGCCGCAGGAAAGGAAGGATAGAAGATGCCATTGGATGCCGTCTGCCTGCGGGCGGTGGTGGAGGAGCTGCGGCCCCAGTTGACAGGGCTGCGCATCGATAAAGTCCAGCAGCCGTCCCGGGACCAGGTGATCTTACTGCTGCGGGCGGGAAAGCTGCTGCTCAGTGCCGGAGCGGGTGCGCCCCGGCTGCAGCTGACGGAGCTGCCCCGGGACAACCCGGCCCAGCCGCCCATGTTCTGTATGCTGCTGCGCAAGCACCTGACGGGAGGCCGGATCCGGGATCTGACCCAGCCGGGGATGGAGCGTCTGGTGGTGCTGACGGTGGACATCACCGACGAGCTGGGCCAGAGCGGTACCCGGAAGCTGATTCTGGAGGCCATGGGCCGCAGGTCCAACCTGATCCTCACCGATGGGGAGGACCACATTATTGACTGTCTGCGCCGGGTGGACTATGAGATGTCCCCTCAGCGGCAGGTGCTGCCGGGGCTGTACTACCGTCTGCCCCAGAGTCCGGCAGGCAAGCTGCCCCTGACGGACCTGACGGAGGAGCGTTGGGAGGAGATCCTGCAGGGGGCCAATCCCGAAAAGCGCCTGGACGACCTGCTGCTGGATACCTTCTTTGGCCTTTCGCCGTTGGTTGCCCGGGAGTTGGCCTTCCGGGTGAGCGGCGAGTGCGACGTGCGCCTGCTCCAGCTGGGGGAGGAGGGACGGCAGCGGCTGAAAAAAGCCCTGTTTGGCCTGCTGAAAGATGTAACGGAAAATCACTTTACCCCAATTATTTTGCAGCGAAATGGGAAGTATGAGGACTTCACCTATCTGCCCATTTCCCAGTATGGGCCGGAGACGGCCAATGTGGAGTGCGGGAATTTTTGCACCATGCTGGATACCTTCTTCGAGGCCCGGGAGCGCCAGGAGCGAGCCCGCCAGCGGGGCCAGGACCTGATCCGCCTGACTACCAACGCCCGGGACCGTCTGAAAAAGAAGATCGGCCTGCAGGAAAAAGAGCTGGCTGACACGGAGAACCGGGACGAGCTGCGGATCCGGGGAGACCTGATCACCGCCAATCTCTACCGGATGGAGCGGGGAATGTCCTCTGTCTGCGTACAAAATTACTATGACGAGGCGGGGGGAGAGCTGACCATCGCCCTGGACCCGCTGCTGACGCCCCAGGAGAACGCGGCCAAATACTACAAGCGCTACCACAAGGCCAAGACCGCCCAGCGCTATCTGACGGAACAGCTGGCCAAGGCCCGCAGTGAGCGGATCTATCTGGAGAGCGTGCTGGAGGAGTTGCGGCAGGCGGAGACGGAGCAGGACTTCATTGACATCCGCAACGAGCTGCGAGAGGCCGGATATCTCAAGCAGATGAAGGTAAAAAAAGAGCCCAAGCGCCCTACCTCCGGCCCACGGGAGTTCCGTTCCAGCGCCGGATTGCGGATTTTGGTGGGCCGCAACAACCGGCAAAACGACAAGCTGACCCTCAAGGAGGCCGGCCGGTGGGACCTGTGGCTGCATACCCAGAAGATCCACGGCTCCCATGTGATCCTCTGCACCGGCGGCGCCGAGCCGGACAGCCGGAGCGTGGAGGAGGCAGCCATGCTGGCGGCCTGGTACTCCCAGGCCAGCGGGGGCGCCAATGTCCCTGTGGACTACACCCAGGTGCGCCATGTGAAAAAGCCCTCCGGCGCCCGTCCGGGCATGGTGATCTACGACCCCTACCAGACGATTTTCGTCACACCGGACGAGGCGCTGGTGAAGGCCCTGCGGGTCAAGTGAGCGAACGCGGAAAGCGAAAAAGGGGGACGCCCCCGGCGTCCCCCTTTTTTTGATACACCCGTGGAATCAGGCGTTGGCGGCGTGGCCCTCCTCCCGCTCCCGGAAGAGCAGGGTGATGCACCACAGGCCGGCAATACCCACCAGAGCGTAGATGATCCGGCTGAGCATGGACATCTGGCCGCCGCATAAAAAGGCCACCAGGTCAAAGCCGAACAGACCAATGCTGCCCCAGTTCAGGGCACCCACAATGGTCAGGACCAGTGCGATCCTGTCGATGATCATAAGGATCCCTCCATTTTATTTGGAATTTGCGCTGGATAGGCTCTATTGTCTCCAAGGGGCGGGAAATTATGCGGATGGGCGGAAAAATGCCGAAGCGGACTGGAAAGGGAAGGGAATTTTGCAAGAAAAATAATTGAAAGGCGTGGGGGGCTGTGGTATAATAGCCGCAATCTCCGCCGGCGGAGAGCGGGAAGGACCGCTTCTGACCGGCGGTCTGGCCATTTGACCCGGAAAATGCCGGGCCAATCAAACAAATGGGGAGAGGCATGTGCCTTTCCCTTCGGATGCCCCATACATGGGAGATTGGAGAACGACGTGAAATACTTACTGGTGATCGGCGACGGCATGGCGGATAACCCTGTGCCGGAGCTGGGCGGCAAGACGCCGCTGCAGGTGGCGAAAAAACCCACCATTGACCGTTTGGCGGCCCAGGGAAAGATGGGCCATGTGTGCAACTGCCCCAAGCCTTTGCCGGCGGGCAGTGAGACGGCCATTTTGTCTATTTTTGGCTGCGATCCCCTGCGTTATTTCACTGGTCGATCTCCCATGGAGGCGGCAGCCTCCGGTATTGAGCTGGTACCCGGCGATGTGTGCTATCGCTGCAACATCATCACCCTGGAGGATAAGGATGGTCCCATGGAGGACAAGAAGATCCTCTCCCACAGCGCCGGCAGCATTGACGGTCCCTCCGCGCTGAAGGTGGTGGAGATCCTGGAGGGCGATCCCCGGTTCCGCAAGGCGGAGCAGGAGGCCAAGCTGGTGATCCATCCCTTCCCCGCCTTCCGCCAGCTGGCGGTCCAGTCCGGGCCCGACATCCGCGGTATCCGCCTGCTGCCGCCCCACGACCATCTGGGCGAGGCGGCGGGCCCGCTGCTGCCCAGCGGCTGCGACAATGCCCGGGTGCTGCTGGACCTGATGCGTCTGGCCCATGAGATCCTGGACCAGCATCCCTTCAATCAGGAGCGCCGGGCTGCCGGCAAGATGCCCGCCAATGGCATCTGGTTCTGGGCCGAGGGTACGGCGGTGGAGCTGCCCAGCTTTGTGGAGCAGTATGGCCACACCGGCGGTGTGATTTCCGCAGTGCCTCTGTGCCACGGCATCGGCGTCCTCCGGGGCTTGCAGATGATCGAGGTAGAGGGTGCCACCGGCGAGATCGACACCAACTTTGAGGGCAAGCTGGAGGCCACCTATGACCTGCTCCATACCGATGCGGACTTTGTCTGCCTCCATGTGGAGGCGCCGGACGAGTGCACCCACAACGGGGATTTGAAGGGCAAGATCCAGTCCATCGAGTGGATCGACTCCCGTATCCTGACGCCGCTGTTCCAGCGGCTGGACCGGGAGGGCATGGAGTATCGGGTGCTGCTGCTGAGCGACCACAAGACCTTGACCTCCACCCGGGGCCATGACGGCGACCCGGTGCCCTTCCTGCTCTATGACAGCCGGGAGAATACCGGCCGGGGCGGCATTTATGATGAAGATGCCGGTATGGCTGGGCCGGAGGTAGAGGCTGGCTGGCAGCTGATGGAGTATCTCTTTGGCACTAAGAGCCTGTAAAGAGAGGCTGTCCCTGTATTGCATTTTTCAAAAAAGAAGGAATTACCATGCATATAGATCCCCAGGTGCCTGTCTTTGCGCCTGCCGACATTTTGCTGCCGGCAGGCGGCATTGACCTGACCAAGTGGGCCGTGGTGGCCTGCGACCAATTTACCTCCCAGCCGGAGTACTGGGAGAGAGTGGAGAAAACGGTAGGGCAGGCACCTTCCACCCTGCATTTGATTTTGCCAGAGGCGCAGCTCCACCAGCGCAGCCTGGAGGCCCATATCAAGGCCATCAATGATACCATGTACCGCTATTTGGACCAGGGCATGTTCCAGACTCTGCCTGGCGCCATGGTGTATCTGGAGCGGACCCAGTCTGACGGCTCTGTCCGCCACGGCCTGGTGGGTATGGTGGACCTGGAGCAGTATGATTTCACTTCCGGCGCATCCAGCCTTATCCGGGCCACGGAGCGCACTGTGTTGGAACGGATCCCGCCCCGGGTACACATCCGTCGGGATGCGCCTATTGAGCTGCCTCACGTTCTCCTATTGATCGACGACCCGAAAGAGACTGTCATCGAGCCACTCACCGCCGCTGCCAGCACCATGGAGCCGCTCTATGACTTCTCTTTGATGGAGGGCGGCGGCCAGCTGCGGGGCTGGCAGCTGAAACCGGAACAGATGGATGCTGTGGCGGCGGTGCTGTCCGCCCTTGCCTCCCCGGAGGAGATGGAGCGGAAGTACGGTATGCCTGATGCCGCGCCGCTGCTTTTCGCTGTGGGGGATGGCAATCACTCCCTGGCGGCAGCCAAGGCCTGCTACGAGGAGACCAAGAAAGGCGTGCCTGAGAGTCAATGGGCGGAGCTGCCCTGTCGGTACGCTCTGGTGGAGGTGGTCAACTGTCACGACAGCGCCATCCAGTTCCATCCCATCCATCGGGTGCTCTTCGGTGTAGAGCCCCAGAAGGTGCTCGACGCTTTTCGTCAGGCCTATCCCGACGCCTATGAGGGGCAGGGAGAGGGGCAGACCATCCGCTATATCTGCGCCGGTGGCAGCGGCTGCCTGACAGTGCCCCACCCGGTATCCCAGTTGGCGGTAGGTACGCTCCAGAGCTTTCTGGACCAGTACTTGGAGAGACATAAGGGCGAGGTGGACTATGTCCACGGCAGTCGTGTCAGCGATGAGCTGGGTGTCCGACCGGGCAATCTGGCGTTTGAATTGCCGGCCATTGGGAAAGAGGAGCTCTTCCGCATCATTTTGACCGACGGCGTTTTGCCCCGTAAGGCTTTTTCTATGGGCAGCGCCAGTGACAAGCGTTATTATATGGAGGCCCGCCGCATCCGCTGACAGGGTCCCACTTAACATTTCAAAAAATAAGGCGGCACAGGTGCCGCCCGCAGGAGGAAACTATCATGAGACCACGTTTGGCCCGAAAAGTATTCTATATGGCACTGAGCATTGGAACTGTGCTGATGGCAACAGGCATTGTGACTATGCTGATGCGCAATGAGATCGGACAGGGCACCGCTGCCTATGTGGCATTTGCCGGAGCGATCTTTGTTACGGTGGGAGCCGTAATCAACAATCTTTTTTACCGCTGCCCGGCTTGCCATCATCTGGTGACAAGAGGTCTGCAGTGGCAGACCAAGTGCCCCCACTGCGGCAGAGAGTTGGACTGACCGGCGGCGTTTTGTGACGGCGGAAGGAGAGATAGAATGCATTCTCTGACTGTGGAAGCTCCCGCCAAACTGAATCTGACCTTGGACATTTTGCGCCGTCGCCCTGACGGCTATCACGAGATGCGCATGGTGATGGGGAGCATTTCCCTCTGTGACCGTGTGACCGTGGAGCCGGTGGACGACGGCTTTGTCCTGCGTGCCCGGGGCGTCACGCTGCCGTCTGGGCGAGTGACCATGGAGCAGCGGGCGGCGGAAGCCTTTTTTACCGCGCTGCACAGGCCCATGCCAGGTCTGGTGGTGACGCTGGAAAAGCAGATCCCTGCCTATGCGGGCCTGGGCGGCGGCAGTTCTGATGTGGCGGCGCTGCTGCGGGCTCTGCGGCAGCTCTATGCGCCGGAAATGCCCACGGCCGAGCTGGAGCGCATTGGCCTTCAGGTGGGCAGCGATGTGCCCTACTGCGTTCGGGGCGGTACGTGCCTGGCGGAGGGCAGAGGCGAGATCCTGACGGATCTGCCGTCATTGCCGCCGTGTCCGGTGGTGGTGTGCAAGCCGGATATCGATCTGCCCACGGCCCAGCTTTTTGCCCGAGTCCGCCCCGAGTCCATTTCCCGCCGCCCGGATACCCAGGGGATGCTCCGGGCTATGAGCTCAGGCAGCTTGGAGGCGGTAGCCCGGCAGCTGTGCAACGTCTTTGAGGAGGTGCTTCCCGCCCCGGCTGAGGCGGAAGTCAGGACCATCAAGAGACAGATGATGGAGCAGGGGGCTTTGAATGCTGCCATGAGTGGCTCCGGTCCCACGGTGTTCGGCCTCTTTTCCGACTCAGAGACTGCGCGCCGGGCGTTTGAAGCGCTGCAAAAGGACTATCGCCAGACGTTTTTGGCACAAATTCTGTAATTTGGGTATATTTTTTGAAACACCGTCCATACTTCCTTCAAATCTTCAGCGGAGCGAGGGCCTGAGGACCGGCTTCGCCTACATAGAAAGGAACGGAATGTATGGAAACGCGTTCACGGAAGGAAACCTGTCTGCGGACTTTGGAGCTGGCCCTGGCCGTTGCTGTGGCCTGCACGCTGCTGTGGGGAGCGCTCTCCCTGGGGCGGCAGGAGGCTTTGGCGGACCGGGTGGTGCGGCTTCATGTGCTGGCCAACTCCGACAGTGAGGAGGACCAGGCACTGAAGCTGCAAGTCCGGGACAGCATCATCGGCTGCGCCGAGGACATCCTGCGCTCCTCCCACGACCGCCAGGATGCGGAGGACCGGCTGGCCCGGGCTCTGCCGGAGCTGGAACGCCTGGCGGCGGATACCATCGCCCAAAACGGCTACGACTACTCAGTGACGGCGGAACTGAAGGACACCGCCTTTCCCACCAGGGAGTATGAGGACTTTGCCCTGCCCGCCGGGGATTACCTTGCCCTGCGGGTGGTCATCGGCGCGGGGGAGGGGCACAACTGGTGGTGCGTGGTGTTCCCGCCCCTGTGTGCCCAGTCCACGGAGGACCTGAGCCAAACTGCCATGGCCGCCGGTCTCAGTGACGACGATGTGGGCCTCATTACAGAGGAGGACCAGGGGTATGTGCTTAAGTTCAAATCCATTGAGCTGTGGGAGAGCCTGAAAACCATGCTGGGAAAATAACAAAAAAGGTCCCGGACCAGAATTGGTCCGGGACCTTTTGCGTTTGCTGACTTATTGCCGGGAGTCGGACTGACCGGAATCCTCCAGCGTGGTCTCGTCTGTGACAGGCGGGATGGCTTCCTGGGAAGCGTCAATGTCCGATCCGAATTCCCGCAGCAGAGCGCCATCTACCGGGAAGAGGGAGAAGGCAAACAGCACACCCTGGAAAACGATGAGCCACAGGAGGAACATCTCATAGTACTTCCGGCCGAACCACATGGCCGCCACCGTCACCACCAGCAAGATCAGTCCGCTGCGGACCCAGGTCTTGCCGATATAGTGATGGGCATAGCGCCAGGTCTCCTCGCTGCGCAAAGACAGATCGGAGCGGAAGGCAAAAAATGCGTTTTTGTTGGCCGGCGGATGGCTCAGCCACCGCAGTCCCAGGAACAGCATGATGCAGGGCATCACCAAAGACGCGGCAAATAACAGCCAGTACATGGCACGATCACCTCAATTTTTCCTCAAAAATCCCTGAAAACAGTACAATACAGTGTACCACACTCCCTGGGCAGAAGCAAGCCTCACTTGGGCAGGAGAAACAGCTCCTCTACCGGCTGGCCTAACAGCCGGGCCAGCCGCATGGCCAGGGCCAGGGTGGGGTCGTACTTGTTGTTCTCGATGGCATTGATTGTCTGTCGGGTGACGCCCAGCTCCCGGGCCAGGTCCTCCTGCCGCAGGCCCGCGGCCTTTCGAAATGCACGGATTCGATTCTCCATCCTTCACCTGCCCATGTGCCACAGCAAAAGGGCCCCCAGCGCCAGAAAGACCACCGTCATGGCCCCGCACAAGAGGATCGAGGTCCGACTGCTCTCGTCTCCAGCCCGCCACTTGCCGATCTGGACGGCCAGAAAATAGAGAAGGTTCTGGAAGATCAGAAGATAGGCGGGCGCCGTGATCTTTCCCATCAGCACCACGTCCCAGATGCTCCAGCCCGCCAGCGCCAGAACGGTGAAGGCCCAGGCCCAGCGGATGGCGTTGTTGCTGATGTGCAGTTCCATCTCATCCATTTTTCGCATTGCGGCACCTCCTGAAAGAATGTAAAACATTTTTGACATTTTCAGCATAGACCGAAGAG
>CALXDZ010000127.1 GCA_944387205.1 uncultured Oscillospiraceae bacterium | reverse complement strand
GTAGTCCACGCCTTCATCGCACATGGCCAGGTCGATGAGGGTGAAAAAGCCGATGGGGGCGGCTACGCGGTCCATGATGTAGAGCACCAGAAGCTTGATATCCAGCTCGCTTTGAATGTATCCGATGGGCGCCATAGGCTCCGCTCCTTTCGACGGGAAGATACCCTTCTTATTATAGGCAAAAGGGAGGAAAAGGGCAAGGGGAAAATCCAAGCTGCCTGTCCCTGCCTTGACAGGGCTGCCTGGGGAGGCTATCATGGGGATAAGCGACAGAAAGACAGGAGGTGCCCTCAATGAAGAGACGCGCTGTGCCGCTGCTGCTGGCGGCCGCTGTGACCATCGGACTGCTGACGGGCTGCGGCAAGGGTGGGGACGAGGTGGAGACTTTTTCGCCCCCTGTGGCGCCGGAGAGCACGGAGCCGGTTGTTCAGTACGAGAATCCTCTGACCGGCCTGCCCATCGATGAAAAGTGGGTGGATGCCCGGCCGGTGGCCATCATGCTGAACAACCTGAAGGCGGCCCTGCCTCAACAGGGTAACAGCCAGGCGGACATCATCTATGAAGTGCCGGCGGAAGGGGGCATTACCCGGATGCTGGCGGTCTATCAGACGGTGGAGGGCGTGGGCACCATCGGATCCATTCGTTCCTCGCGACCCTATTATCTGGAACTGGCTCTGGGCCACGACGCCCTGTATGTCCACGCCGGCGGCAGCGAGGACGCCTATGCTGACATCCGCGCCTGGAAGGTGGATGCCTTTGACAGCGTCCGGGGCCCCTACGCAGGCAAAGAGCCGGGCAGCAACATGATGTGGCGGGACCCGGAACGCCGGGCCACCATGGCCTACGAGCACACCATGGTCACCACCGGCGAGGCCGTTTATCAGTACCTGCCCGACAGCACCCGGCTGGAGCACGAGGCAGGATACAGCTGCGGGCTCACCTTTGCTGACGACGGCACTTCCGCCGGAGGCACATCGGCGGAGACCATCACGGTGCCCTTCTCCACCTATAAAACCGGTGTGTTCACCTACGACGCCGCCAGCGGGACCTATCTGGCGGAGGAGTACGGCAAAGCCTACATAGACGGCAACACCGGGGAGCAGGTGGCGGTCACGAATGTGCTGATTCTGAAGACATCCTGCAACCTGACCGGGGACTCTCTGGGCCACATCACCGTGGACCTCACCGGCGGAAGCGGCTATTATGCCTGCGGCGGGCAGGTCATTCCCATTCGCTGGAGCAAGGCCGACCGCAATGCACCCATCATCTATACCACTGAGGACGGTGAAAGCCTCACTCTGGGCCGGGGCAAGACCTATGTGAACATCATTCCCAAGAGCGAGAACCCCACCTTCGCGTGAAAGAAGCAAGAAAAAACCGGACTGGTGATCCAGTCCGGTTTTTGTATGCCGCAGTGCAGTTTGGGAAAGGCTATGCTCAAAGAGGTGATGGTATGTCCAAACGCAGCCGCATTCGCGCGGCATCCTTTCTCATCGCGGGAGCGGTGGTGCTCCTGGGCTTTGCCGTCCAGGGGCAGGTGAGGGCTATGCAGTACCGCCGTCAGCTGGCCCATCAGTACGAACTCGCCTTTTCCGAGCTGACCCAGGCGGTGGAGCAGTTGGACGCCGCCTTGCAGAAGGGAAGCTGCATTACCTCCGGTGCTTTGATGGTACAGCTGTGTGCCGACGGGTTCCAGCAGGCCCAGGCTGCACAGGCCGCCCTGGGGTCGATCCCCTACGCCAACGTGGAGTTGGAGCAGACCGGTGCAGCCATCGGGAAGATCGGGGACTATCTCTTTTATCTTTCCGGCGCGGCAGCGAAGCAGCAGACCTCCAGCCAGGAACAGCGGGAGGCGCTGGCAGGTTTTTCGGAAACCACATCAGCCCTGGCCCAGCGGCTGGAGAGTGTCCAGGCCGACCTGAACAGCGGGAACTTGACCCTGGAGAGCCTGGAGGAGGCCACCAAGCGTTTGTCAGGAGGGGAAGACGGGCAGGTGACCGCCGGCTCAGCCTATGACGATGTGGAGGCCGACCTGCCCGAGCTGCCCGGTCTCATCTACGACGGGCCCTTTTCCGAGCATCTCACGGACCGGGTGCCCGCCATGCTGGACGGACTGGGAGAAGTGACGGAGGAGACCGCCCGCCAGACGGCGGCGGATGCCCTGAACCTGACACCGGAGCAGCTCACTCTGGTGTCCGAAGGGGAAGGGGAACTGCCTTCTTACGGCTTCTCCACCTCGGAGAAAGACGGCGGCTATTATATCGAGGTCACCCGGCAAGGGGGAAAGGTCAGCTCTTTCTTCCGTACTGCCCCGGAGGGGGAACCCGCTCTGACAGAGGAGGAGGCCGCCGGGCAGGCGGCGGACTATCTGGCCCGCTATGCCTTCGGGCCCATGGAGGCTACGGGGTGGGTGTCCGGTGGGAATGCGGTGTCCATCAGCTTTGCTGCGGTGCAGGACGGGGTGCTGCTCTATCCCGATCTGGTGAAGGTGGAGGTGTCCCTCATCGACGGCAAGGTGGTGGGACTGGAGTGCGCCGGCTATCTGGCCAACCACACCCAGAGAAGCTTTGGGGCGGTGCAGGTGACGGCGGAGCAGGCCAAGGCGGTGGCGGCGTCCTCCCTGTCGGTGCAGAGTGTCCGGCTGGCGCTCATCCCTACCCGGGGCTCCTATGAGGTGCTTTGTCAGGAACTGCTGTGCGAGATGCCGGACGGGAGCCGCTGCCTCATCTACGTCAACGCAGAGACCGGACAGGAGGAGCAGATCCTTCTGGTGATGGAGGACGAGAACGGCAGTCTGACCCGATAAAAAGCGGAGGCAGGGCACCTGGCCCTGCCTCCTGTTTTCTTATGCTTTAGCAGTCTGCCCGGTGGTGCTTCGGCCCTGGGTGCGGAAGTGGGCGCACCAGTCGGTGAGGGGGCAACGCTCGCAGTGGGCGGCGCGGGCGGTGCACACGTCCCGGCCGAAGAGCACCAGCCGGTGGCAGAAGTCGTTGGACTCCTCCGGCGGCAGAAT
>CALXDZ010000126.1 GCA_944387205.1 uncultured Oscillospiraceae bacterium | reverse complement strand
CCGGACTGCTCCAGACCGCCACTACCATGCAAAGCGGCAAACGCAGCCTGCGGGAGCGGGTGCGCCTCATTGCCCAGCGTCCCAAGATGCTGGCTGCCACAGCGGTATGCCTGGCCCTGGCGCTGGTGCTGGCGGTGGGCTGCACCTTTACCGGCGCGCAGAAGAGCCTCCGGGAGCGGCTCAACACCCTGCCGGAGGAGACCGCCGAAGGTGCCGTGGACCTGGCGGAACTGGTGGTCCCGGAGGACATGGACAAATTGGATGAGGAGACCCTGATGGTGGCCTACTACGCCCCCGACTACGGCGGAGAATACGGCGGCTGGCTCCTGGAGGTCTACGAGTGGGACCAGGCGTCCTTTGAAAAGTATCTGTGCTCCGTGGACAACAGCGGCCTTTCCTGCTTTGCCAGAAGCCAGGACCACTATTACGCCATCCAGCTGCCTACGGATGTCAACTATTCCCCGGAGCACCAGGAGGAATACGCCAGCGTCCAGAGCGCCCTGCTGGAGTGGGTGAAGGACACGGTCCTCTCCACCGACGGCATCGAGGCCTTTGACGAGACAGACGTCAACGCCATCCGCAACGCCCCCTTCTACTTCACCGGCAACCATATAGACGCCGCCTACTATCCCTACTTCGGCGTCAACGACTCCCGGGACGTGATCTGGTCCCTGCTCCTCTCCCAGCCCGCCGCCCAGGGGGACGGCGGCATCTGGTGCGTGGAGCGGCTGACCTATCCCGACGGCACCAGCTCCCTGGTGCGGCCCGACACAGAGCTCCCCATGGCGGACTACTACGCCCAGCTCCAGAGCCAGGCCGACGCCGGTGAGGCGGACTGGGCCCTGGACCCCATGGAGGTGTGCCTGCGGTTCGCCCACAGCATGGAGGGCGGCCATCTCAGCGCCACGGAGGACAGCTTCTCCCTAGGGGAGGTGTACAGCTCCCTCCCCGGCAGCGCCAACGAACAGGCAGCGGAGGCCCTCTCCGCCCTCTTCGGCAACGACAGCGACCTGGTGACCTTTGACCTGACCGTGACCAGTTCCGGGATCTCTCCCACCCGCAGCGTCACCCGCGGCACTGACGACGCCTCGCTGCGGTCCCTGGAGGAGGCCCTGACGGCCCAGTTCGACTGGGTGGACACCCACTGGACCGGACCGCTGTACACCGACCCCTGGGGCGACGAGAACCTGGAGTACTTCTTCGGCATCCATGACCCGAACAGCACCTGCAGCCTCTCCCTCTACTCCAGCGGGCCCTATCTCTCCCTCAGCGTCCCCGGCTCCGAGGCCATCTATCAGGTCACGCCCAAGGAGGGGGACACCAGTCTCACCGCCTTTGTCCGGGAATGGTTTGACGAGGCCTATGCCTCCCAGGAAAAGACCCCCTACGAGGAGATCAGCCTGCTTCTGGAGGAGATCTCCCAGAACAGCCCAGCTCTGACTCTCACTACCGCGTCGGGAAATGGCGGCGGCCGCTATGAGAATACCACCGTAGCCGACAGCGCTGGCGGCAGCGCCCTCTATCAGGCTGCAGACCCCACCTATTTCACCTGGTCCCACAGTCAGGAAAGCCTGCCCGCCTCCCCGGAGCCGGACTACTCCCTAACCGTGGAGTCCGGAGACGGCACCCGGGCCATCCAGGTCTGGTCCGGCAGCGACCTGGTCCGCTGCACCCGTGAAAACGAGACCTTCTGGCTGAAAGCCCAGTCCACCGGCTATGACATCTTTGTTCCCAGTATCTTCCAGTTCCTGCGCTTCTGGTATGACACCGTGGAGTTCCAGGCCCTGGAACAGGACATCGTCATCCCCGACCAGGGCCAGAGCCGGCAGGAGATCGCCCAGGCCTGGGCGGATCAGTACACCCAGCCTCACCTGGATGCCACCCCCCAGGGCCGCTACTCCTACTCCTATGTCCGGAATGTGGTGGAGGTCCGGGAAAACGCCCCCGAGGGCTGGTTCACGGAGGAGATGCTGAAAACCGAGCATTTCTATTTCACCATTGCCTGCATCTTTGTACCCGACAACGAATATGCCCTGAACTGGGGCATGGCGGGCAATACCACCGAATATGACGATCAGTACGGTCAAGCCCCGGAGGGCTCCTGTCTCTGTTATTTCATGGGGGCCATGTATCTCTTAGAGGACGGCTGGCGCTGCGGCGGCGTGGGCACCGGGCCGTAAGTCCCTGATGCAGTTGAGAGGACCTTGGTGGAAACAGTTCCGCCAAGGTCTTTCTTATTTGTATTTTTTGAACATTTTATTTATTTTTGTTACCGGATTTCGGAGAAATATCCCACATTTCCCACCTGTCAAATTGCATTTTCTTCCCAGTTATGTTAGAATTTCCCAATGAAGAAATGTGGTTCAGAGCCGTTCCGGCCTGAACGGAGGAAGGGGAGATACGGATGAAGAAGCGGTTTTTTGCAGGGCTTCTGACCGTCTGTCTGCTGTGTAGCCTGGCGCCGTCCCGGGTGCTGCCCCAAACCTCACTTGAGGGACAGGCGGAGGAAGCACAGGAAGCGCCTGCAACGGAAAACGTCCAGAGCCAGGAGACAGCCTCCGGTGAAGAAGATACCGTGCTGCTGGCCTCCATTCCGGAGGACATGGAGGGCCTGTGCGGGGCCAGCCTCACCTGGACGCTGAGCGAGGAGGGCGTGCTCACCATCAGCGGCACGGGAGAGATGTTCGATTACAGCTCCACCAGCATGCCGGAGTGGCATAACTATCGCAGCTATATCCATACCCTGGTGCTGGAGGAGGGCATCACCCACATCGGCGACTATGCGTTTTACCACTTCTTCCAGCCCTGCAACGACGTGTACATCGCTGAGGTAACGCTGCCCAGCAGCCTGAGGTCCATCGGTGACTACGCCTTTGCTCGTACCGACAAGATCGAGCGTATCGACATCCCGGACGGCGTGACCAGCGTGGGCGCCTATGCCTTTAATTTGGCCTGCTGTAGAACCGGCCTTAAGGACGGCGTCATGGGTACCAGTCAGGATCTCTACGGTACCCTGACCCTGCCCGACGTCTGGCCGGAGATGGGGGCGACGGCCTTTGGCGGCAACTACTTCCGTCACGGGCTGACCGTACCGAGCGGCACCACGAAGATCGTCGACCGGGCCTTTTACGGCTGCCGGTTCCAGGGCGAGCTCTCCCTGCCGGAGGGGCTGTGGTCTATCGGGAGTGAGGCGTTTTTCGGCTGCGCCTTTACCGGCACCCTGACCCTGCCCGAGAGCCTGACCGATATGGGCTATGGCGTCTTTGACGGCCTGGACGTTACCAGCGTGAAGATCCCGGAGAGCTGGAAGACCATTCCCGACAAGACCTTTCAATATTGCACCGATTTGACCAGCGTCACCATCCCCGCCGGCATCAAAGAAATCGGTGACTATGCGTTTCAGTACTGCACTTCCCTCTCGTCGGTGAGCTTTCCCGCCGGGTTGGAGCGGATCGGCAACCGGGCTTTTTTGCACTGCACGGCCCTGACCCAGGTGACCCTGCCGGACGGGCTGAAGGCGCTGGAAGACGGCGCGTTCCTGTCCAGCGGCCTGACCAGCCAGCCCGCCTGGCCCTCCGGCCTGGAGGAAGTGGCAGGTTCCATCTACAAGCTGTGCGAAAATATGACTGGCACCGGCACCCTCCCCGGCGGAACGCTGGGGGACAACGCCTCGTCGATGTTTGACGACAGCAACATCTCCAAGGCGGTCATCCCGGACGGCGTGACGCGCATCCCCGGCTGGGCGTTTTCCAGCTGTGAGAATCTGACCTTTGTTCGTATCCCCGCGTCGGTGACCGTCATCGACGATACAGCCTTTTACGGCCGCAATAATATCAAACATGTCTACTATGAGGGCAGCCAGGAGGACTGGGAGAACATCGCCATCGGTTCCCACAGCTATGACTCTCTGAATGGTGCCACCCTCCACTGCCTGGGCATCAACCACCCCCCGGCGGAGCAGAAGCCGGTGTACGAGAGCACCACCGTCAAGCGCACCATCCGCATCTTCGACCCGGACAACCGGGTGTACCCCGTGCCCACCGGGTTCACGGTCAAGGCGGGCGGCGTGACCTATCATACGAGGGACAAGAACTACATCACCCTGGAGATCGATAAAGAGGACCCCCCGGACGTGACCATCTCCAAGGAGGGCTACCGGACCTATACCCTCCCCGGCGAGCAGATCGGCGCCAGCAACATCGTCTACCTCTACCGCTTCGCCGTCACCGGCCCCGTCGTCCAGGCCGCCCTGCTGGACAAGTCGTCGGGCAGCTTCATCTGCTACTCCAACCTGATGCAGGAGCAGGACATGATCACCCTGAACTCCGACCGGTGGGCGGCGCGGACCATCTACCTCCGGGTGGACTGGAACGACTGCGAGGAGGGCCGGGCCTACCTCCGGCAGTCCACCGGCTGGCAGGTGGAGCTGCCCCAGACCCAGGGCTATAACGAGAACATCTGCCTCAACCGGGGCCTCCAGCCGGGGGTGCCCATCTACCTGGTGCTGGAGGCGGCGAACGGCGCGCGGACGGAGAAGCTGGTCAAGCTCTCCGTCCAGAGCGGGACCCAGCCCACCGTCCAGCTGGACCTGGGCGACAGCCACACGCAGCAGAATATCTATGGCCAGGGCGGGGAAAAAGTGGACGTGTTCGAGGGCGCGACCCTGGCCATGGACCTGAGCGGGATCGGCGGCGGCTATCTGCCCGTCAGCTTTGAGATGGGCGAGGACGGCACCATCAAGGGCACCATCGGCCTCAAGGGCTCGGACAGCGCCAGCAGCTCCGGCTTCGCCATGGACACCTACAACGCCCTGAGCGACGCCCTGGCCGGCCTCGGCTCCGGCGACGCCGGCTTCCGCAGCGAGGCCATGAACGTCTTCATCCAGGACGCGGAGAAGCGGGGCATCCTCACCGAGGCCACCCAGGTGGACGTGGGCATCAAGGGCTCCATCCAGGTGCTGGGCACCTTCGAGGGCTATCTGGACGAGGAGTGGCGGCCGGTGATCTCCTCGGCCAAGCTGGCCCTGGTGTTCTCCGCCAGCGCGTCCTACACCCAGAACTATTTCGTGGGGGCCGCCCCCATGTACTTCACCGCCGCCGTCAAGGCCTCGCTGGAGAGCGCCATCCGCACCGAGACCGACGAGGGCGGGCTGCTGACCGTGGCCAGCGGCAACTCCAAGACCTTCACCCTGGGCATCAGCGTGGAAAACGGCCTGGGCAATCCCCAGGTCCTCTCCGGCGGCGTGCGGGGCAGCGGCAATCTGAAGGTGAAGTTCGACCTGCCCTACGACAGCAATGACACCACCTGGACCCTCAACGCCTCCGCCGCCTTCGTGGGCAGCCTGCTGGGCTTTGATAGCGGCAAGTGGGTGTTCTGGAACAGCAATGAGCTGGTCCTCTATCAGGACGGAGAATTGCTCCCTGATCGCGGCGCCACCCTGGCCTCTCTGGACCTGAGCGATTTGGAGTGGGTCCAGGCGGGCCGGGAGTACCTGGCGGAGCCCTCGGAGTTCCTGGCCAACGACAGCGTCTCCCTGATGACGGTAGATGATGGTCAGATCACCGACAATCTCTTCAAGAGCAACCTCTACTCCTATTCGGTGCCCCAGATCGTCACCTATCCCTATTCCACCAGCAGCGAGCGGACCGTGGCCATCTGGCTGGAGGACGTCACCACCCGCTCCGCCGAGAACCGCACCGGCCTCTATTACAGCATCTATAACGGCTCCTCCTGGTCCTCCCCTCAGCTGCTGCCCACAGGCAGCGATACCGCTGATTTCGCCCCCACCCTCCAGGTGGTGGACGGCCAACCCATGGCATTGTGGATGAAAGCGGACGCCGTCCTTGCCAGCGGCTCCGATGTGAATACGACGGCCAGCCACATGGACATCGCCTACGGCGTCCCCGGGAGCAGCACCTATCAGACCATCGGATTTGCCGACGGCATGGATATGCTGCCCACCATGTGGAAAGACGATTCGGGCCTCCACATCGCCTTTGTCCACTGCCCCAACGGCCCCTTTGCGGACGGACAGGAGATCTGGGTCTACTCCGAGGCCACAGAGGAATACACCAAGCTGGCCGAGGGCCTCTCCGGCATCGATTCCCTCACCGCCGACGGCAGCGGCACCCTCTATTACAGCGTGGCCGCGGAGGACAGTCAGACC
>CALXDZ010000125.1 GCA_944387205.1 uncultured Oscillospiraceae bacterium | reverse complement strand
CATTGACCTCGTCCTCCACGCCGGCCAGAGCACCCAGCTCGGCCTCGACCACCACGCCGTGGTCGTGGGCATACTCCACCACCTTCTTGGTGATCTCGATATTCTCGGCGAAGGGCTTGGAGGAGGCATCGATCATCACGGAGGTGAAGCCGCCGTCGATGCAGCTCTTGCACAGCTCAAAGCTGTCGCCGTGGTCCAGATGCAGGCAGATGGGCAGACCGGTTTCGATCACGGCAGCCTCTACCAGCTTAATCAAATAGGTGTGATTGGCATATTTCCGGGCACCGGCTGATACCTGCAGGATCAAAGGCGCTTGCAGCTCCTTGGCGGCCTCGGTGATGCCCTGCACAATCTCCATGTTGTTGACATTGAATGCGCCGATGGCGTACCCGCCATTGTAGGCTTTTTTAAACATTTCCGTACTGGTGACCAGTGGCATTCCATCATCTCCCAAGCACAAATTCTATGTAATATGGTAGCATAAGACGTCAAAAATGCAAGTATTTATTGTGCTATTTTTTCAATTTAGCTCAAATCAACAAAAAGAAAACATGTTTTTGTGAAAATAGCGAACAAGCAAAGAAACATTTTATCATGGAGGAAAAGGCTGCACGGAGGAGGAGAAAGAGAGGGGAAGAAGCGAGAATTCCTTAAAACTCGAGGGAACGGAGAAAAAACAGGGGAAAGGTCCATTAAGAAGCCGTTAAATGGTGCACCTGGACGGGATGGGGAGGAATACCGGATGGCTGCTTTCAAGAGGGAAGAGGCAAAATGGCACCTGTGGAGCTGGAATGTTCTTATAGAACAAAAGAGGAAGGAAAAATGAAATGAATGTTGTATTTTGTTCGATGCGATGATAAAATGAGGCCAACAGGCAGGAGGGCCGCCCACGGGCAGCCCAACGGCTTCAATTTTGCTGGGAGGTGGCCCTATGAGCGAAACTTGTCAGTACTGTGCAATCGATGAGCGGGTCCTGCGCCTGATGGTGCCGGTGTGCGAGCTGCCCCATACCCGTGTGTATCTGTACCGGGAGAATACGTTCCCCGGCCGGTGCGTGGTGGTGTGGAAGGAGCATGTGCGGAAGCTGACCGAGCTGACGCCGCAGCAGCGGCGGGATCTGATGGACGACGTGGGACTGGTGGCGGATACGGTGACGGAGCTGTACCACCCGGACAAGCTCAACTATCTGATCCTGGGCGATGAGAGCCCCCATTTCCATGTCCATGTGGTGCCCAAGTATAAAGGCACACCGCAGTGGGGCAAGATGTTTGAGATGATGCCGGAGCCCTCTCAGTTCATGGCCTCGGAGGAGGAGTACGCGGCAGCGGCAGAGCGGCTGCGGACAGCGCTGCTGAAGAAGCAGGGAAATTAAGCATATATCTAAAGAGGAATTTTAAGGGCCTGAAGATGGAATCTAAAGGCAGTTTGAGGGGTTTTGGATTGACATTTTCTCTGGACCTTGTATAATATTGTGCGGAGAATTTTCCATACCCTGCTCACCAGGAGCAAGGTTCGTCTCTGCGTATCATTCAAGGGAGGGCTTTCCATGCTTACATACCCCATGCACATTGCCGGTCTGGACCGGGAGCTGCCTGTCTGCCGGATCAACGACGATCTGTATATCGGCGCATTTATCGTTTTTGGCGATGCAGAACTGACCGTGGCCTGTGCCCGGGAGCTTTTGAAACTGGTTCCTGCCGACAGCTATGATTACATGCTCACCGCTGAGGCCAAGAGCATTCCCCTGATCCATGAGATGGCCCGCCAGAGCGGCGCGACCAAGTATTTCATTGCTCGCAAGGGCCCCAAGGCCTATATGCCGGACCCGATCCATGTGGTGGATCACTCCATTACCACTGCCGGTGATCAGGAGCTGTATCTGGGTCGGGACGATGCGGATCTGATCCGCGGCAAGCGGATCTTGCTGATGGATGATGTGATCTCCACCGGTGGTTCTCTCCATGCCATGGAGGCGCTGGTGGCAGAGGCTGGCGGCACTGTGGCGGGACGCATTGCTGTCCTGGCCGAGGGCGACGCTCAGAAACGGTCGGACATCAAGTTTTTGGCTCCGCTGCCGCTGTTCAACGCGGACGGAACACCCAAGAAGTAAAGGAAAAGGAACCGAGGCTTGTCTGGCCTCGGTTCCTTTTAATATAGAGACCTTTACGAGGATTTTCCTTGCCATTTTTATAAATTTCCCATATGATGAAAGGGTAATCTTTTTGAAAGCCTGAGAGAAAGGATAGAAGCGGTATGAAATATGAAATTGTCGGTGAATCCATGCCGGCGGTGATCTGTGAGCTGCAGGCCAACGAATCCATGATCACAGAGAGCGGCTCCATGGCATGGATGTCTCCCAATATGGATATGTCCACCAATGCCGGCGGCAGCCTTGGCCGGGCTTTTGGCCGCCTCTTCTCCGGTGAATCCATTTTTCAGAATGTCTATACAGCCCAGGGCGGACCGGGGATGATCGCTTTTGCCTCCAGTTTCCCTGGCTCCATTCGGGCCGTTGAGATCACGCCTCAGCGTCCGGTGGTGGTACAAAAAAGCGGCTTTTTGGCTGCGGAGTCCAGTGTGGAGCTGTCTGTGTTCTTTCAGAAGAAGCTGGGAGCAGGCTTTTTTGGTGGTGAAGGCTTTATCATGCAAAAGCTCAGCGGCTCCGGTACGGCCTTTCTGGAGATCGACGGCAGCGCTGTGGAGTATGATCTGGCACCGGGACAGCGCCTGGTGGTAGACACCGGAAATTTGGCCATGATGGACGCTACCTGTTCCATTGATATCCAGACGGTGAAAGGGGTAAAAAATGTCCTCTTTGGAGGAGAGGGCCTGTTCCTCACTGTGGTCACCGGTCCAGGTAAGGTGATTTTGCAGACGATGCCCATCAGCGGTATGGCTGCCGCACTGATTCCCTTTTTACCCAGCGGAAACAGTTGAGATCTGCACCGGACGTTCTGCTATAGCAAGATTTTGTCAGAAGCGTCAGAGAGTGATTTGCATCTTAGTCAGTGCCTGCTGAAGATGATGTTCTCGTCTTCGGTGGGCACTGGACTGTTTTTTGGAGAAAAGCTCTGGAGGACTGGTGTCTCTTGCCCTTTCTGCGCTCCAGCTGGCGTTGCATATTGCACATATCAATTGCACAATATGCAAGGGGGTCCTGTATTTTAAAAGGGGATTTCATCATGAGGGAAAAAGGGGGCCTGTTGCTTGCTATTTTATTGCCCAACGATAAAATGGTGATAATACGTATTTGGACCGGTTTGGCACGTCTGATGGAACGTGGAGCGGAAACGACGAATGATATGGTGGCGTGTTCCACTCACTGTAAGATCCTGAGGAAGATTCTTTTCTGACCTGCCATGGCTTACAGCTTGGACCGGCCTTTCGTCTCAGCGACAGGGAGAAGAGAGGGAGGAAGGATTATGAGTGCAATGCGGCGGGTCATATACATATTACTGGGGCCGGTGCTCTTCGCCGCAACGGTCCTGGCGCTTTCTGATGTGCTCTATCCCAGCGGTGCACAGGCAGTGGGCGTTTCTGTGTGGATGATCTTCTGGTGGATTACCCGTCCGATTCATATTACTGTAACAGCGGCAATCCCTATCATCGCCAACGCCTTTTTGAATATCGTCCCCATGTCTACCATTATCTCTCAGTATGCCTCTGAGAGCATCATTTTGATTTTCGGCTCCGGGCTTTTGACGGCGCCCTGGGTAGCCATTGGCCTGGATCGTCGGATCGCTCTTAAAGCGCTTTCCCTCATTGGCCCATCCATGAAGTCCCAGATTACGGTATGGCTTGTTGCCAGCATCGTTCTGTCCAATGTGATGCCCAATGTGGCGGTCTGTGCCATGTTTACCCCCATTGCTGTGTCTATGCTGGCGGCGGCAGGCTATGATGACATTCCCTCCTGCGAGGCGGCGGTGCCCATCTTGCTGGCTGTAGGCTGGGGCGTGAGCTTGGGTGGTGCGGGATCGCCTTTGGGCGGTGCGATGAATCTGGCTGCTATCTCCTTCCTGGAGGAGTATACCGGACAGGAATTCATGTACATCGACTGGGTCATCCGACTGGCACCCTACCTGATTGTGGCCACACTGGTGCTGCTGGGCTGTATGCTGTTGATGCCGATGAAAACCAAGACTTTGGAGGGAACCAAGGAGTATTTTCGGAAGAGCTATCAGGATCTGGGACCCATGAAGCGGGATGAGAAGATCTGCTTGGCACTTTTTGTCCTGGCTATGGCAGGCGCTTTCCTGCGGCCGCTGTATGCGGATGCTCTGCCTTATTTCACGCCGGCCTATGTGTTTCTTGCTTTGGGATTTCTCTGCTTCTTCCTCACCACAGAAGAGGGGAAATTTTTGCTCACCTGGGAGACGGCGGAGAAGGAGACGCTGTGGGGTATGATGATCCTCTTTGCCGGAGGCCTTGCCATGGGAAATCTGCTCAACGGCTCGGGAGCCAGCGGGCGCATCGCGGAGATCGCCTCGGACCTGTCTTTGGATGGCGGCTTGCTTACTGTTGTGGTTTTAGTGGTCTTTACCCGGCTCATTACAGAGATGACCAATGGCACCACTGCTGCTGCGGTATGCTGTCCCATCGTCATCGGATTTACCACCAAGACGGGCCTGAATCCCATTCCCTATTGGTTTATCACCACTATGGCGTTCAATGCTGAGTTCCTGCTGCCCATCAGTGTGCGGGCAATCCCAGTGACTCATGGCTTGAATGCGGACAAGATGTTGAAAAATGGTATCCCCATCGCCTTGGTCCATATGCTGGTAGTCATCATTTTTGGATATGCAGCTATGAAATTTTGGCCTGCTTTCAGCCATCTGAGTTACCTTGCAGGATAGAGAAAAGGGAGGAGTGGACGACGCTCCTCCCTTTTGCATAGTATGGAAAGGTAGGTCCCTCTTTGACCCGGTGGAGGGGAAGAGAAACAAATGTAAACTTTTTGTTAGTTTCTTTTCTTGCCGCTTTACTCTCAAGAGGGATGATGCTATGATAAAAACCACTGAATCGCTGGTGTTTTTCAGTGCCTGCGGATGGGGAGAGACATGCACTTTTGCAGGTGGATCCCACTGCAGGAAAAAATCCGTTCCTTGAGAACGAACAGCGCAACATATGAAATTTCGGGTGATAATTTGAAAGGGATTCTGAATTGGATTCGCCGGTATCCCCACATTAAATACCTTGGATATCTGCCTGTCTATCTGGCTATTTACTTTCTGGCAGAGCATTTGGTCACCACCCATTATTGGGTGTCCCATATGCCTATCGATGATGCTATCCCCTTTGTACCTGCCATGGTACTTTTTTACGATCTGTGGTACCCGGCCATGATCGTCATTGGAGTATATCTGCTGCTTCGAGATCCGGAGAACTTTGTGCGGTACATGAAGTATCTCTTTTACACACTCTTTTTGTGTGAGGCGGTGTGGCTGCTGTTTCCCAACGGACAGGATCTGCGGCCGGCGATCACAGGGCAGGAAAATATATTTACCTGGATCGTCTCTGCCATCTATGCCGCTGATACGAATACCAATGTGCTGCCCAGTGCACATGTTACCGGTGCCGTTGCTGTGGCTGTGGCCGTGCTCCACTGCCCGTCGTTGCAAAGTAAGCGATGGCTTCAGGTGGGGACCGTAGTGCTCTGTACTCTGATTGCAATCAGCACCGTGTTCATTAAGCAGCACTCTATGCTGGATGTGCTGGCCGGGGTAGTGGCATCAGTTCCTTTCTATCTGGTATTTTATTGGAAAAGAGTGAGAAAGGAAGAGGCACTTTTCAATGAAAACTGAACAAAAAACGCATCCGGAATTTTCGGATGCGTTTTTTTACTAGAAAGGGGGAGATGAATTACTCTTCGGGGGCGTTTTTCAGCTGCTCTTTGACCTTCTGGCCAAAGGGGGTCACAGCCAGACCACCCAGAGCGGTTTCCCGGAATTCGATGGGCAGACGCCGGCCCACATCACCCATGGCGTCAATGACCTGATCCACAGGGATGCGGCTGGTGATGCCTGCCAGGGCCATATCTGCGGCGCAGATGGCGTTGGCTGCTCCCACCACATTGCGCTTGACACAGGGGACCTCCACCAGACCGGCCACAGGATCACACACCAGTCCCAGCAGGTTCTTCAGCGCCATAGCCACAGCATGGCAGATCTGTTCCTCGTTGCCGCCCCGCAGCTGTACCAGGGCACCAGCGGCCATAGCGGAGGCGGTCCCAATCTCTGCCTGGCAGCCGCCGCTGGCACCAGCAATACAGGCCTTATAGGCCACCACTGCGCCGATACCGCTGGCCACGTACAGGGCCTTCACGACCTCGTCCTCACTGACCTTGCCGGAGCGATACAGTGGGATCAACACCGCAGGCATCACGCCGCAGGCGCCGGCAGTGGGGGCTGCCACGATCCGACGCATACAGGCGTTGGACTCGCCGGTAGCCAAAGCTTCAGCAATGACCTGGCCCAGGAAATTGCCGCCGATGGGCTCGTGCTCCTCCATATATTCCCGCATCCGGCCGCCGTCGCCGCCCACCAGACCGCTGCGGGAACGGCGGTCGGAGGCATATCCGTCGGAGGTCTCCACCATGGACCGCCAAGTGTGGCGCATCCGGTCCAGGGAGTCCTCGCGGCTGACCTCCCGTTCCTGCATATCGGTTTCCAAAACCACTTCCCAGAAGGACTTTCCCCAGGCCTGGCTTTTGTCCAGAATCTCCTGCATAGAATCCAATGCCATGTTCAGGCCCCCTCTCTTTCATAATAGGTGGCTTTGCGAATACCTTCCAGCTTCCGCAAAGAAGTGATGACAGACTGAGGGATCTTTTGATCCACTTCAATGACCATGATTGCAAGGCCGCCTTTGCCCTGACGGCGCAGACGCATATTGGCGATGTTTACCTGGGCCTGAGACAAGGCCTTGGACACCTCGCTGACATAGCCGCAGTCATCCTGATTATAGATGATAAGGGTGTTGTATTCGCCGGTAAAGCCCACAGGAACGTCGTCCAGCTTGTCCACCTGAATGCGGCCGCCGCCGATGGAGCAGGCCTGCACCTTCAAGTGCTCGCCGCCCTGTCCCGTCAGATCCAGAACCACGGTGTTAGGATGGGCTTCCCGCAGCTGCACTTCGCCAAAGGTAAAGTGCAGGCCCCGTTCCCGGGCCAGTGCAAAGCTGTTGGGGATGTCCAAGTCGTCCGGCTGCATCCCCAGAAGACCTGCCACCAGGGCACGGTCAGTGCCATGTCCTCTTCCGGTTTCGGCAAAGGAGCCATGGAGCAGCAGCTTGGCCTCCACCGGTTCATTGCCCAGAAGGGTACGGGCGATGTTGCCGATGCGTACGGCACCGGCTGTGTGTGAACTAGAGGGACCCACCATTATGGGACCCAAAATGTCAAAGATATCCAGCATCGCATCAGGTTCCCCTTTCTCTTAGAGTCGCAACAGATGATTTGGCAGGTCTGCGGTCCATCCGCAGAAAAACGGAAAGAACTGCCATTTACATGTAGTATACCACATTCGTTCAGAGGAAGCAATCACGAATAAAAAATGTTTTTGATACCCTAAAAAATATTTTATTTTTAGCGGAGGAGGGGCGTTGAATCGACTGAAAAAAGCGGAGACGTCCTAAAGACGTCTCCGCGCAAATACTGTGCGTTTTATTGCTCTTCTAATCCAAAGGCTGTACAGCGGCACCCAGAACGCCGTCACCAATATAAACACTGAGGGTGCCGTCGATCTCGCCTTCCCAGATGTGATCATAGTCAGGCAGCGCAGCCATAAGACGGCTGCGCAGGACCTCCATCTCCTTGGGAGCGCCGCCGTTGGCCACCGCCAGGTTGTATCGCCGGTGGGTGCCGCAGGCCTTTACCGCCAGATCCACCAGCTTTTGGATCACCTGGTTCCGGCCGCGCACCTTGGCCACAGACTTGAGCTGTCCGTCGCCGGCGAAGGTGAGCAGGGGCTTGATCTGCAGCAGAGTGCCCGCTGTAGCGGTCACCTTGCCGATACGTCCGCCCTTTTGCAGATACTCCAGAGTATCCACAGAGAAGAAAGGGAAGGTATTGGCGATCAGCTGCGGGACCCGGACTCCGACCAACTCCTCCCAGTCTGCACCACCGCGGATATCCTCCGCTAGCTGCAGCAGGGTCAGGCCCATGCCCAATGAGCCGCTGATAGAGTCAAAGACCCGGATGGTCAGGTCCTGACGGTCCTCCGCCATCAGACGCATCAGGTTGTAGGTACCGGACAATCCGCCGGAGAGCATCACGGCAATGACGCCGTCATAGCCCTCTGCGGCAATGGTATCCAGCGCATCAGTGATGTCCTGACCGGAGGGCAGGGAGGTCTGGGGGAGTTCGCCGGATCGCAGACGGGCGTAAATGTCCTCGCTTCGGATGTTCACACCGTCGGCGTATTCTCCATCAGCGCACAAAATGCGAAGCGGTACGACATGGATGTGATTTTCCGCCGCCAGGCGGGGCGTCAAATCAGCACAGGAATCCGTCAACAGTGCAATTTTCTGTGGGGGCATGATAACATCTCCAAATCTTTTGCACGAATCATTTTATTCAAATTTACATTTAGATTATCCCACAAAACGAAAGAAACTGCAAGAGGGGAGGAAGAAAGAAGAGAGATTTACCTGTTTGGACAAGAAATAGGAGGAAATGGCATTGCGGCCCTTGCGCAAGGGGGCAGAAGAAACTATAATAGAAACAAAAATCGACCGCTTTTTTGCACGATCACGGCGGCCGTCCCCTGGGGAGGGGAAGAAAGGAGCGGGGGGCGTATGTATCTTGCTGCGGCGGCACAGATGAAGGAACTGGATCGGCAGGCCATAGAGGATCGGGGGATTCCCTCTATTGATCTGATGGAGCGGGCTGCTCAGGGCGTGGCTCGGGCGGCATTGGAACTGCTGCCGGACAAACCGAAAAAATGCCGGGCGGCTGTTTTTTGCGGTACCGGCAACAATGGCGGCGATGGCCTGGCTGCTGCTCGCCTGCTGCATCTGGAGGGGGTGGAGGTCCGCACCTTCCTGGTAGGAGACTATGAGAAGCTGACAGAGGATGCCCGGACTATGGCAGCCCGCCTCAGCGAATTTGGACTGGAACTGGAGCCCTATCGGGACGGGGCGGCTGTGTGGAGATACCTGCGCTCCTGCCAGGTGATTGTGGATGCGCTGTTTGGTGTGGGGCTAAGCCGTCCTATCACAGACCCACTGCGCTGCGGGCTCATTGAGGGCATCAACGCCCTTCCGGGAGCCGTTGTGGCGGCGGATATCGCCAGCGGTGTGGAGACGGATACGGGCCGGGTGCTTGGTGCGGCGGTCCGGGCGGACCGGACGGTGACCTTTTCCCTGCCCAAGCTGGGGCAGTTCGTGGGGGAGGGTGCCATATACAGCGGTACGGTGACGGTCCAGGATATCGGCCTGCCTGGAGAGCTGATCCGCCGGATGGAATTTGGAGCAGAGACGGTGGACGGTACCTGGGTCAAAAGAGCGCTTCCTCCCAGAAAGCCTGACGGTCACAAGGGCACCTTTGGCAAGGTGCTGATCCTGGCGGGCAGTGTGGGCTTTACCGGCGCGCCGGTGCTGGCGGCCCGGGCTGCCACCCGGACAGGATGCGGGCTGGTGTCCCTGGCGGTGCCCAACACCATCTATCCCATTGTGGCACAGAAGTGTCTGGAGGAGATGCCCTTTCCGCTGCCCTCCGACTACAAGAGCCTGCGGAACCGGGCGGCGGCCTGCGACGCGGTGCTGGTAGGGCCGGGCCTGGGCCTGAGCAGTAGGGCCCACCGGCTGGTTCTGGGGCTGGCGGAGGATTTGGAAGGGCCGCTGGTCCTGGACGCCGACGGCATAAATGCCTTGGAAAAGCATATGGATACTCTGGAGAGACGGCGGGGCCGGGTAACTATCCTTACGCCCCACGATGGAGAGTTTGCCCGGATAGGCGGTGATCTGTCCGGCGGGGACCGCTTGGAAGCGGCCCGGCACTTTGCCCAGCGTTACGGCTGTATCCTGGTGCTGAAGGGACACCGCACCATTGTGGCCAACCCTGAGGGGCGCTGCTATGTCAACACCAACGGCAACTCCGGCATGGCCAAGGGCGGAAGCGGCGACGTGCTGGGAGGAATTTTGGTTTCGCTGCTGGCCCAGGGCATGGAGCCGGAGGAGGCGGCACGGGCGGCAGTGTGGCTTCATGGCCGGGCAGGCGACCTGTGCGCAGAAGCATTGACGGAGTACGCCATGACTCCCAGCGATCTTATTGGCCGACTGCCGATGGTGTTCCGGGAGCTGTTGAAAGGAACTAAGTGATACTCTGACCTGTTCTCTCCACCATTATGTTGGGAACGGAGGGAAAATGTGGTCAAGAGAATCTGTTTTGCGGCAATGACGGTGCTTGTGATGCTCTCGGCCTGCGGTGAAGCAAGTCAGCAGGAGTCGCCAGCGGAGGATGCGCTGGAACAGTACCGGAATATGGCTGGCGCAGAGCTTGCTGCCAGGGTCAGCTGTACCTGGAACGGGGAAGCAAGAGAGTATCTGTTGGATTGTACCTATGTGCCGGAGGGGGAATCCAAGGTGGAGGTGCAGGAGCCGGAGGAACTGGCGGGCCTGACAGCGGTGGTGGATGGGGAGACCCTGGGCCTTCGCTATGAAGGGGATTGTCTGGATGCCGGCACCATCAGCGATGAGGGGATCTCGCCGGCGGCCTGTCTGCCTCGGCTGCTGGACGCTTTGCGCACCGGCTGGCTGCTGGAGGAAAACGAGGAGAAGTGGGGAGAGACAGACTGCCTGCGCCTGACGGTAGACACAACCGGAGCAGAGGGCGGGAAGATCCTCTGGACAGTTTGGCTCAGCCGGGAAAATGGTGTGCCGATCCACGGAGAGATCGCCTTGGAAGAGGAAATAATTTTTCAGTTGGAGTTTACGGAATTTTCTTTTTGTGATACACTTACAAAATGACCCGGGAGCGTTTTTGACGATTCGCCGATCTGCGGACGGATGAGAACCCCCTTGAACCACCCCTGAAAGAGAGGGGCGTTGCCTTTGTCATATGGAAAGAGAGCAGATGAAAATGGAAAGAAGTCTAAAACGCACGTGGGCAGAGATCAATCTGGATAATCTGGCCGAGAACTATCAAAAGCTGCGTCAGAAGGTCAAGCCAGGCACAAAATTTTTGGGCGTAGTCAAGGCAGATGCCTATGGCCACGGTGCACTTTGGGTGTCCCGGAAGCTGGAGCAGCTGGGAGCGGATTACCTGGCGGTATCCAATGTGGAGGAGGCGGAGGAGCTGCGCCACAACGGCGTTCATATGCCGATCCTTCTTTTGGGTTATACGCCGGAGAATATGACGGAGACGCTCATTGCAAACGATGTGACCCAGGATGTGCCTTCCCTGGAGATGGCTAGGGCCTATTCTGCGGAGGCTGGGAGACTGGGTAAGGTCCTGCGGGTCCATCTCAAGCTGGACACCGGCATGGGCCGTCTGGGATTTCAATGCGATGAGGAGCATTTTGAACAGAGCCTTCAGGAGATTCTGGAGGCTGTGCGGCTGCCCAACCTGGACTGGGAGGGCGTGTTCATGCATTTTTCCGTCTCCGATGAGCCGGACTCCATTCGATGCCGGGAGTTTACCAAGCTGCAGCATGAGCGCTTCGTGCATATGATCACGGAAGTGGAGAGCCGGGCAGACATGCACTTCCGGCTGCACCACTGCTGCAACGCCGGAGGCGTAGCATTTTTCCCGGAATACGCCTGGGACATGGTCCGTCCGGGCATTTTACTTTACGGCTCCGGTGACATGGCTCAGGAGATGGGCCTCAAGCCGGTCATGACCTTGAAGGCGGCCATTGGTCCGGTGAAGGTCTTTGAGCCGGGCGCTTCCATCAGCTATGGCCGGACCTATTTTACCACCGGCTATGAGCGCATCGGTGTAGTGCCCGTTGGCTATGCCGACGGACTGTTCCGTCTTAATTCCAACCGCTGGCAGATGCTCACACGGGACGGTTTGGCGCCCATTCGGGGCCGCATCTGCATGGATATGTGCATGATCGATCTGACCGATCTGCCGAATATCGGCACAGGCGACGTGGTGGAGGTCTTCGGCGAGCACAATCTGGTCAACGATATGGCTAAGCAGGTGCAGACCATTCCCTATGAGCTGCTGTGCGCCATATCCAAGCGGGTACCCAGACTGTACTTGGAGGGCGGTAAGGTCATTGACCACAACCTCCAGCTGCTGCTATAAGGCCTGTTTGCAGGCACCGCCTCATCTTAACGGGCATAGGATGAAGAGGGCCGGAAGCGCCAAAAAGACGGAATGCAGCGTATAAATTCCGCGGCCGCGTGGGAGAATGATAGTGGCCTCACCGCTGAGGCGGTGATGGGTACTTCTTTCGGCGGAGTGTGAACTTTTGTGGATACGAGCGTCAAACGCGGCGATATTTTTTACGCCGACCTCAGCCCGGTGGTCGGCAGCGAGCAGGGCGGTGTCCGTCCCGTGCTCATCATACAAAACGATACCGGAAACCGGTATAGTCCCACTGTGATCGCGGCAGCTATCACCTCCCAGACAGGAAAGGCGAAGCTGCCCACCCATATTGAGCTTTCCGCCCGGGACAACGGTCTGACCCGTGATTCCGTGGTGCTGCTGGAGCAGATCCGAACCTTGGATAAGCGACGGCTGCGGGAGCGGATGGGAAAGGTGGACAACAAGGTGATGGAGCAGATCGACGCAGCCATTGCAGTCAGCTTCGGACTCCATCGGGATCAGCTGGTCTAAGCAGGTACTCCGCGGGAGAGAATACATACGTATCCTTTCCCGCGGGGGCCTAGAATACAAATGAGATACATAGGAGGAACTTCCATGAAAAAACGCTGGCCTCTGCGGGCTCTGAGCCTGGTTTTGCTGCTGTTGGTGCTCAACGCCACAGTTTCTCTGGCTGCTGACGCCGGTTCCTCGGGGGACCCGCTGGTGACTCTGAGCTACCTCAACGACACCTATCTGAACAGCATTTTGAATCGTGTGGATTCCAAGATCACCTCCCGGAATACCACCATCAGCCAGCAGATCGATCAGAAGATCGCCCAGAGCGGCGGCACAGGTTCTGGTACCACCGCATCTTCCTCCTTTGTCCTGGTGACCCTGAGCAAGGGGCAGAGCCTGAAGCTGGAGCTGGGCAGCGAGGTGCTTTTGCGGGTAGGCACAGCCTCCTGTGTGGCCTCCTCTACTCCGGGACTCATTGACTCCACTGCCGGCACCACCATCAATAACGGCGCGGCGCTGACGAAAAATCACCTCTACATGGCCACCATCGAGGGCCGCTCGGTGAAGGCCACTGCTGCCACGGTGAAGGTCATGGTCCGGGGCGGTTATACCATAGCCTGATTGGAAGACATAATGATAAGCCAAGAGCCGGTCTGTCTTTGGGACAGGCCGGCTTTGTCTTTGCATAGTTCAGGGCAAGGGGGCATAGATAAAAAGATAGAAAGCGGAAAAGGGGGACGGGCATGGAACGGCTGAAATTGTATCGGAGCGGACAGGTGGTGGGAGAGCTGACGGCGGAGCCGGAGGGCCTTTATCTCCGGTTTCACGCCCGGTGTGATCTGTGCGGGGAGGGGATGTTTCGGGCCTTTGCCGTGGGCCAGCGAGGTGAGGTGCCCCTGGGGGTCCTGGAGCCGGTTTCCGGTCAGCTCCAGCTTTCCCGATGCCTGTCCCGTGGTCAGCTGGCTCCCGCTGGGCAGCTGCTGCGAGGGGAAGTGCGGCGCTGCGGCGGGGAAGAGGAGCGTGCCTGGCAGCTGCCTCCGGAAGAGGTGTGGGAACGGATGCCCCTCTGCCGCCGGCTGGACCGGCGGCAAGGGGCTCTCTGGCAGGAGAAGGAGCAGCGCCTATGCCTGGCGTTGCCTTACGAACCCAGCCAAGCCTTTCCCCTGCCGGAGCTCTTCTGCCTGGCTCGGGTGAAGAGAATCGGCGATCAATATTATGTGGTGTATACCTTTGACCGACAGGGACGGCCGGTGATTTCCTGAGGCAGAGGCAGGCCTAAAACAGGGAAAGGAAAAATCATACTTTTTTGCAAGGGAAATTTTTTGAATTTTTGCAAATTTATGTCTACCCCTTCGCCGCAGGGTATGCTATACTAAACTATCCCCAGCAAGCCACACACCTTGAATGGAGGTCCTGCTATGAAATGTCCCTATTGCGGCTTTGACGAGAGCAAGGTCATCGATTCCCGCCCTGCCGATGAGGGTAAAAGCATCCGGCGCCGCAGAGAGTGCCTGTCCTGCGAAAAGCGTTTCACTACCTATGAGACAGTGGAAAGTCTGCCCATGGTGGTGGTAAAAAAGAATGGCAGCCGCCAGAGCTTCGACCGTCGGAAGGTATTCAATGGGATGTTGCGGGCCTGTGAAAAGCGCCCGGTCCCTGTGGCGGAGCTGGAGCGCATCGCAGAGGAGATCGAGCAGAACCTGCAAAACTCCCTGGAGCGGGAGATCAGCACTGAGCGCATCGGTGAGGAGGTCATGGAGCGGCTCAAAAAGGTGGACGAGGTGGCCTATGTGCGCTTTGCCTCTGTTTACCGGCAGTTTAAGGACATCGGCACCTTCATGGAGGAGCTGAACAAGCTGCTGGAGCATCAGGAGGAGTGAAAACGGTCTTATAGGATGTTGCGGATGTTCACCAGTTCCATCTCCGCCAGGAGCCGGAACTGGGAGCGCAGCGTCCGTACCTCACAGAGGAACTCCTCTTTGTCCTGCAGCTGAGCACAGGCCATGGCCCGCTGTAAAGAGCACTCGGTCTCATTGAGGGCGTCGTGGGTCTCCACGATGTGCAAAAAGGTCTGACGTTGGTCCCAGTGACGATAGACAGACTCCAGCGCTCCCTGGGCGGTTTCCCAATCCTCCGCCAGAGCGGCCTCTTCAGCCTGCTCTGTGCCGGAGATCCAGGTCTTCACATATCCATCCACCACGGCGCCATTGCCCAGGGCGAGGGCGGTCAGCAGTGCCAGAATGGTGAGGGGGAACCAAAGACGTTTCATGACGGGATCTCCTTTGGAATGCAGAGGATGTGGTCCCCCTGATCCAGGGTCATCAAAAAGACCTCGCTGGGGGAGCGCAGGTGCCGGTTCGACAGCTCTTTTTCCAGCCATTTTATGTCCCGGCTGCATTTGCGGAGGTTCTGGTGGATCACCAGACCATCGTTGATGAGTACGATGGGGAGAAATACATCGTCTTCCACCGGCTGCTTGAGCTGAGCGGGGGTGATGGGCTGCTGGTCCGCCCGCAGAAGGACAGAGAGCTGGCCGCTGTTTTCCAGGACCGCGTATTTGACTGTTGTGGGGTCGCTGATTCCCTGGCCCCGCAGCTCTTCCAGCAGCTCATCCAGGGTGAAGCGGTTTTGCCGCATGGCTGCCTGCTGGATCTGGCCCTCCCGAATGAGAATGGTGGGTTGGCCGCAGATAAGTCCCCGGAGCCGCAGACTTTTCAGGCTCAGAAGCGAGAGCAGCATGGACAGGCTCAAAAGACACAAAATGGGGATCAGCCCGTTGAGCAGAGGAATGCCAAAGTCCTGCATAGGTACCGTGGCCAGGTCCGAGACCATCATGGTCAGCACCAGCTCGCTGGGTTCCAGCTCACCAATCTGCCGCTTGCCCATGAGCCGCAGGCCTGCCATAATGAGAAAATAGAGGATGATGGTTCGAAAGAGAGCCGTTGCCATAGGGGGATCCCTCCTTAGTGCCCAGTATGGACCAAAGAGGGGAGAATTATCCATTTTTTAGTGGAAAGAATGATAACAGCCGTCCGGAGTTGGACGGAGGTTATAGATGGTTTCGCAGAGGGAAAGGAGGATCATGGGCCTGGCCCATCACAAAGCGCCAGTGCCTGTCCGGGACCCGGACAGGACGACGAGGAGGAGAGAGAATCGAAGGTTCGGCGGGTGCTCTCCCGTGCACTCCGGGCGCGGACGCAGCTGACAAATACGCGGGCGACCGCGGAACAGAAAGGCTGTGACCGGAGAGAAAAGTGACAAATGGCTGCGAGTTTGTCCTTTTGACACGATTCAAAATTATTGACTCGATCAGGAGGATTGATTGTTATGTGCGGAATAATCGGTTATGTGGGGCAGGAACAGGCTGCGCCTATTTTGCTGCAGGGACTGTTCCGGATGGAGTACCGGGGCTATGACTCCGCCGGTGTAGCGGTGTGGTCCCAGGAGAAGGGTCTTCAGGTGGAAAAAACCAAGGGCCGGATCCAGGTGCTCTCCGATCTGCTTCACGGCGGAGATGACATGGAAGGTACCATGGGCATCGGACACACCCGCTGGGCCACCCATGGCGAGCCCTCGGATATCAACGCTCATCCCCATGTCTCTGAGTCCGGCAACATTGCTCTGGTCCACAATGGCATCATCGAAAACTATATGGAGATCAAGGAGTTTTTGCTCCACCAGGGCATCCATTTTTCCTCGGATACTGACTCTGAGGTGGTGGCTCAGCTGCTGGAATACTACTATGACAAGAGCCATGATATGCTCGATGCGGTCTCCCGGGTCATCCACCGTATCCAGGGCTCCTATGGTTTCGGCATCATCTGCAGCGACTATCCCGGTTCCCTCATTGCTGCCCGAAAGGACAGCCCGCTGATCCTGGGCTATGGCGACGGGTTCCATTTCCTGGCCTCCGATGTGACGGCTATGATCCAGTACACCCGGGATATCGCCTATATGGACGACGGCGAGATCGCCGTCATCACCGCCAACAGCATCCAGGTCTACAACAATATGCTCGAACCGGTGAAGAAGGAGCATCAGCATGTGGTCTGGGATGTGTCTGCGGCGGAAAAGGGCGGCTATCCTCACTTTATGTTCAAGGAGATCATGGAGCAGCCTGAGGCCTTCCGCAAGGCCGTGTTCCCCCGCATCCGGGATGGCCGCGTGATGTTGGAGGATCTCAAGCTCACCACCTGGCAGATCCGGGACTTCAACAAGATCGATATCATTGCCTGCGGCTCATCTTATCATGTGGGTATGGTGGGCAAGTACAATCTGGAGCGGCTGCTGCGCCGGCCGGTGGAGGTGTTTTTGGCCTCGGAGTTCCGCTACTGCGACCCGCTGGTGGACAAAAAGACACTGGTCATCGTCATCAGCCAGTCCGGCGAGACTCTGGATACCATGGCTGCCATGCGGGAGGCTAAGCGTCTTGGTGGGCGCACTCTGGCCATTGTCAATGTGATGGGCTCCTCCATTGCCCGGGAAGCTGATGATGTGCTCTATACCTGGGCCGGCCCGGAGATTGCCGTGGCTACCACCAAGGCCTATTCTACCCAGCTGGCGGTGCTGGATCTGCTGGGCCTGTACCTGGCGGACGTGCTGGGCACTGTGGAGCCGGAGGAATATGATGCCATTGTGAAGGAGGCTCATACCATTCCGGAGAAGATGGAGGCCATTCTGGCCAAGACCGCCGATATCCAGTATTTTGCCTCTCAGTATTTTAACCATGATTCTGTTTTCTTTATCGGCCGCAACCTGGACTATGCCATGGGTCTGGAGGGCTCGTTAAAACTCAAGGAAATTTCCTATATTCACTCAGAGGCCTACGCCTCCGGTGAGCTTAAGCACGGCACCATCTCCCTCATTGAGAAGGGAACGCTGGTGGTGGCGCTGGGAACCTATGAGCCGCTCTTTGATAAGGCCATGAGCAATGTGGTGGAGGTCAAGGCCCGGGGTGCTGAGGTGCTGGCGCTGACTACTGATAACTTCCGTGAGAAGATGGAAAAGATCGCCGACAGTGTCATCTCTGTGCCCTGCACCCACCAAATCTTCCAGCCCTCCCTGGGTGTGGTGCCTCTGCAGCTGTTTGCCTACTACGTGGCACTGCACCGAGGCTGTGATATCGACAAGCCCCGGAACCTGGCCAAGTCCGTGACCGTGGAGTGAACGGGGAAAAGGAAAGAATCCCAACAGAAAAGAGCGCGGGGACCAATCTCTGGCCCCCGCACTCTTTTTAACTTTGCTAGGCATAGTAGATGAACATATATAAAGTGAGATAACTTTACAGATTGACGAGAGCGCGGAAAAGATTGCAAACCGTAGCGATCTCTTGGTCGGGAAAGTCGAACTGGATGGAGTGCAGCGGCGGATAGTCCATGCCATTGCCGATGAAGAACAGCGCACCGGGGATCTCCCGGAGATACCAGCCGAAGTCCTCGCTGGCCCGGGCGGGTTCCGGCATGTCTGCCAGAGGCAGACCCAACTGTCCGGCGGCCTGGCGGACCTTCCGAACGCAATCCGGGTGGTTGGAAGTCTCCGGGAACTCATCGCAGTAGGTGATCTCCCACTTGAGCCCATAGGCCTCGGCTTCCTGGGCCACCCGCTCCTCCAAGGCGCGCTGGAGAGCGTCCAGCTCCTCCTGATAGTGGGCCCGGAGGGTCAGCAGGAGCTTGCCCTGATGGGCGGAGACGCCGAAGGCGGGCTCGCCCACGTCCACCTGCACCACGGTGCACAGCACCAGCCCTCTGTGGTCCTCGGGGCGGATAAGGCCGGGGATGGCATCCACCAGATGGGCCGCGGCGAAGGCAGGGTTTTTGCCCAGCTCTGGGGTGCTGGCGTGGGTGGGAATGCCGGTGAGGGTGATGGTCATGCCCTTGGAGGCGCAGTTCATCACGCCGTCCCGGATGCAGACTGCCCCCTGAGGATAGCCGGACCAGTTGTGGAAGGCGTAGACCTCGCCAATCTGTTCCTGCTTGAGCAGCCGGGCGCAGTCTTCGCCGCCGCCGCCCACCTCTTCGGCGTGCTGAAAGATGAGGTAGACGTCCTGATCAGCGCCGTTCTCCTCCAGATCCAGGGCCAGCGCTGCCAGAGCGGCGCTGTGGCCGTCGTGTCCGCACTTATGAGAGACGCCGGAGCACTGGGAGCAGTAGGGTAGGGGCAGGTCCTCCTGGATGGGCAGGGCGTCGAAGTCCGCCCGGAAAGCGATGCGTCCCCGGGGCTGCTCTGCCCGGTAGAGGGCATAGAACCACTTGCCCTGGTCCACTACCTCCAGATGGGTGTGCTGGGCCAGGAAGTCCATCAGGTAGGACTTGGTCCAGGTCTCCTGATGGGACAGTTCCGGATGAGTGTGAAGGGTGTGGCGGAGGGCCACCGCCAAATCATAATTCTTGGATGTCATGACGCTTATTTACCTCCTGAAATTGATAGCACCCGTCGGCAGTCCGGCGGAAATCGGCGGAGAAGAAGGCGGCGCAGGCCTGGACCATCCAGGCCGGGTCCTGACTGCCGGCGGTCTCCACCGCGGCGTGCATGGCCAGCTGGGCCATGCCGATGTCCACCATGGGGACGCTGACCATCCGGCCCAGCAGATTGCCCAGGGTGCTGCCGCCGGGCTCGTCGGCCCGGTTGGCAAAGACCTGGACCGGGACGCCGGCCTGCCGGCAGATCTCGGCGAACAGGGCCTGCGTCAGACCGGTGGTGGTGTAGCTCTGGTTGGCATTTTTCTTGATGACTACGCCCCGATTGGGGTAGACCCTGTTCTCCGGGTCGGCCTTCTCGGCGAAGTTGGGGTGGACGGCATGGCCGTTGTCGGCGCTGAGGAGGAAGCTGCCTGCCAGGACCCGGCGCTTTCCTTGGCCATCCAGCCCCAGCAGGTCTCCCAGCCGCTCCAACACGTCCGGCAGAAAGCTGCCCAGGGCGCCCTGGCGGGTGCCGCTGCCCACTTCCTCACTGTCAAAGAGGCACCAGAGATGTCCCGCGTGGGGCAGGGGAGAGGCATTCAAAAAGCCCTCCAGTGTGGCATAGGCGCAGGCCAGGTCATCGATGCGGGGAGCTTGGAAAAATTCTCCGCTGGGGCCCAGGGTCACCGCCTTTTGCCGGGGACAGAGCATCAGGTCGTGGGAGAGGATATCTCTCTCCTCCACCTGCAGCTCCCGGGCCAGCAGAGCCGTCAGGGAAGGGGAACCCTCCAGCCCCCACAGGGGCTGCATATCCTTTTGCAGGTTGTACTCGTGGCCCTTGTTCACGTCCCGCAGCTGGTGGATGGCGAGACTGGGAATGGTCAGCAGGTCCCGGTCCATGTGGACGAGGCGGGTCTCCACGCCTTGGGCCGTCCGTACCGCTACCCGACCGGCTACGGTCAGAGGGCGGTCCAGCCAGCTGGAACGGTTCATACCGCCGTACCCCTCGGTCTCCAGGCGGATATAGCCGGGCACGCCGTTGAGGCAGTCATTTTTGATGCGGAAGGTAGGAGTATCGCTGTGGGCGGCGGTCATACGCCAGCTCTCCAGAGACACAGCAGGCAGGCGAAAGGCGATGAGGCTGCTCTGTTCCCGGGTCACATAGCCTCCCTGTCCGGGAGCCAGGGACCAGGGCTCTGTCTCCTCTAACCGGACAAAGCCCGCCCCTTCCAGCAGCTCTGCTGCGCTGCGGACCGCATGGTAGGGACTGGGGCTTTTTTCAATGTATTCCATCAGATGCTCTAGGGTATTCAATGATCGTTCCTCCTTTGGTACAGGAACTCAGCCAAAAGCACGGCAAGCTGTCTGCCGCCGCTCCTTCGGAAAATGAGCTTTACCTATTATAATGCTTTGGCGGTTCCGGGACAAGTCAGATTTGTGCGTTTTTTTGACATAAAATAGGCATTTGGAAGGGAATTCCTGTTGACATAATGCTGCAATTCTGCCATAATAAAGCAGAATCTGTCTCATAACTTTGCCGGCAGCAACTGCTCCGCGTTCTTTGGAACGCGGAAATTTTTCCGCTGACGGCGGTCGAAATCTGGGGAAAGAAAGGAATCAGCGTATGCGAGGGAAAAGGATCTTGGGAATACTTCTGGCGGCAGCTATGACGGTCACCATGCTGGTGCCCGGGGCGCAGGCTGCTTTCAGCGACACCTCTGGGCACTGGGCGGAGTCGGCCATCACCAAATGGAGTGAGAAATACGGCATCATCCAGGGCTATGAGGACGGCACCTTTGGGCCGGATAATCCCATTACCCGTGGTGCCATGGCCGGCATCATCGATCGGGTGATGCACTACCAGACCAAGTCTCCCGCCAATACCTTTTCCGACACCGCGGGCACTATCTGGGAGGAACCGATCCTGAAGCTCAACGCGGCTGGTGTCATGTTGGGTGACCAGGGGAAGGCCCTGCTGTGGAACGACATCACCCGTCAGGAGGCGGTGGTCATGATGGCCCGGGCCTTCGGGTTGCCTGAGTCCTCCTCTGAGCTGACCTACGCTGACGCCGATTCTGTGGGCCTCTTTGCCCGGGGCTATGTGGCAGCTATGGCGGAGCGTGGGTATCTGACCGATGTAAAGGACAACTGCTTCCGTCCTCGGGAGGCCATCACTCGGGCGGAGTTTTTGAATCTGCTGGACCAAATGGTGTCTGTGCTGTACCAGACCGCCGGCTCTTACAGCAGTGATGTCAGCGGAGATCTGCTGATCAATTGCCCTGGTGTGACGCTGCAGAACATGACCATCTCCGGGGACCTCATCATCGCCCCCGGTGCCACCGGCGCCGTGACGATGGAGGCGGTGACGGTGAAGGGCAGCATCCGCAACTTCAGCGGCATTGAGCCGGTGACTAAGGAGCCGGAACAGCCCGAAACTCCGGTTGAGCCGGAAGAGCCCGAGGAGCCCGACGACCAGCCCTCCGGCGGAAACGAGGGGAGTGCCATCCTGCCCAGCCAGGTCTATACTCCCTCCGCTACCACGGGACAGTATCTGACCTATGACGGTAAGAAGATCCCCATCTACCGGGATGCTGAGCCCAATATTTTGGGACAGGGAGACTTTGTCTGGAGCGGTGACCGTCTGGTCTATACAGGCGATGATTTCACCACTCGCTTTGGCATTGATGTCTCTGCCTATCAGAATCGGGCCAGCGAAAACAACACCATTGACTGGAACGCGGTCAAAGCCGACGGGGTGGACTTCGTCTTTGTCCGGGCAGGATTCCGGGGCACTGGTAAGGCCGGTACGCTGAACAAAGACGCCTTCTTTGAAAAAAATGTGGACGGCGCTATGGCAGTCGGACTGGAAACGGGCGTGTACTTCTTTGCTCAGGCCATCACCGTGGAGGAGGCCATTGAGGAGGCGGACTATGTGATCTCCCTGCTCAAGGGCCATACCATCAACGGCCCTGTGGCCTATGACTGGGAGATGCACGACAGCACCTACCGGGTCTATGGCACTTCGCCGGAGATGGCCACTGCCTGCGCCATTGCCTTCTGCAAGCGCATTGAGGAGGCGGGCTATGAGGCCATGGTCTATTCCGGTCAGTATGTCAGCTACATAAAATATGATATGGGCGCTCTGGCCCCGTACCTGAGCTGGTATCCGGAGTATAAGAGTTCCTCCTCTTCCAAGCTTTACCCCACGCTGTACTATCAGATGGATTACTGGCAGTTCTCCAGCAGCTGCTCCATCAACGGCATCGGCGGCAATGTGGACGCCAACATCCAGTTCATCCGCAAGTAAAAAGGGAAAGAGCACGGCGGGGCGGCTGCCCTGCCGTGCTCTTTTGCTTGTCAGCGCTTGTCCTGCATACCGCCCTGCTTGTTGTCCTGGGAGTTCTGCTTGCTGTCCTGGGGATTCTGCTTGGCTTTGTTGTTCTTGCACTGCTGGTTGTCACGATTGTTCTGATTCTCACGGCTCATTCGGGATGCACCTCCTTCCGCAAGATGGAGTATCGCTAGTTTGGACACCTGCCCTGGATTTTATACGGGAAAAAAGAAAAAAGTAGCTGAGCAGGGGAAGAAAAGTGCTTGACAGAAAAGGGGAGAGCTGATATAATAACTCCGCAAAACAAAGAAGGACGGAGCATCCGCCTCACCTCCAGCGCACAGCGAAGAGGTCAACACGGTGATCAGGCCACGGAGTTCGTGGCTTTTGTCGCGCGGATGCTGTTTGTCAGTATCCGCGTTTTGTAGTTTTTGAATGGAGGTGCTTCCACTATTAGCAGAGTAATGCATGAACTGAACGAGGAGATCTGCGACAAAGAGGTCCGACTGATCGGTTCCGATGGCGAGCAGCTTGGTATCATGGCTCCCAGCGATGCGCTGCGGATCGCTGACGAGAAGGGCCTGGATCTGGTGAAGATCTCTCCCCAGGCAAAGCCTCCCGTCTGCAAGCTGATGGACTACGGGAAGTTCCGCTTTGAGCAGAGCAAGAAGGAAAAGGAAGCCAGAAAGAACCAGCATGTGGTGGAGATCAAGGAGATCCGGATGTCCCCCAGCATTGACGTGGGCGACTTCAACACCAAGCTCAAGAACGCCCAGAAGTTCATTGCCGACGGCAACCGGGTGAAGGTCTCCGTGCGCTTCCGCGGCCGCGAGATGGCCCATACGGACCTTGGCCGTGCGCTTCTGGAACGGTTCGCGCAGGAATGCTCTGAGGTGGCCGCCCTGGATAAGACCCCCAAGCTGGAGGGCCGGATGATGTCCATTTTCCTCTCGCCCAAGACCGGCAAATGATCCTGTGATCCCATTGACCCCAATATACGGAAGGAGATATTACCATGCCCAAGCTGAAGACCCACAGTGGCTCCAAGAAGAGATTCAATCTGACCAAGACCGGTAAGGTCAAGCGCGCCAAGGCCTTTAAGAGCCATATCCTGACCAAGAAGGACACCAAGCGCAGCAGACGCCTCCGTGCCGGCGGTTACGCGGACGCGACCAACGAGGCGACCATCCGCAAGATGATCCCCTACAAATAAGCGGATCGGACCAATAGTATAATAGGAGGCTTAACGATATGGCAAGAATTAAAGGCGCGATGATGACGCGCAAGAGAAGAAACAAGACCCTGAAGATGGCCAAGGGCTACTGGGGCGCCAAGTCCAAGCACTTCAAGATGGCCAACCAGGCCGTTATGAAGTCCCTGACCTACGCCTATGTGGGCCGCCGGCTGAAGAAGCGTGACTTCCGCTCCCTGTGGATCACCCGCATCTCCGCCGCCTGCAAGCTCAACGGCATGAACTATTCTACCTTCATGCACGGTCTGAAGAAGGCTGGCATCGAGATCAACCGCAAGATGCTCTCCGAGATGGCCATCTGCGATCCCGCTGCCTTCACCCAGCTGATTGAGATCGCCAAGAAGGCCTGATCCCTCAGAAGAAAAATGTCCTGGCAATAAAAACACCGCCCGCTTCTATGGGAAGCGGGCGGTGTTTTTTATACTCTTTGCTCAAAAGAGATTGACAGTGAACCGTGTCACTTGTATAATACAGTTAGAAAGTGTATTACTCGGCTGATACGGTTTGGGAAAGGGGGGAGGCCTTTGATCTCCTTTGCGGACTTCGTCCCCCGGGAGGGGAACCCCATCTACTGGCAGATCGTCCGCTATGTTCAGCGGGGCGTGGTAGCGGGCACCATTCAAAGCGGAGACGAAATGCCTTCCCGCCGGACCTTGTCAGCCCTGCTGG
>CALXDZ010000124.1 GCA_944387205.1 uncultured Oscillospiraceae bacterium | reverse complement strand
CGAACACCTCAGCCATACGATATGCTAACATGAGTGAGGGGCTGTACTGTTCCTTCTCAATGGATATAATCGTCCTTGAAGAAACATGAACCAAATCAGCTAATTGTTGCTGTGTCATTTTGGCCGCCGTTCGCAGTTCTTTCACCTTTGTTTTCATGCACTCCCTCCCAGCAAATATGAAGGTAACTTCTTGTGAAGCTGACTTCATATTATCATACAGATATGAAGTTGTCAAGAGAAAAGTGAAGTTAACTTCATTTTTTCGGGAATAGTGGGTTGCCGTCTATCAAATTCTTGTGTGTTACTTTATGGCACATGAGCATTTAGCTGACGGATGATGCGGAAAAATTTTGCGATCTCCTCATTGTTCAGAGCCGTGGTGGGCTCGTCCAGAATGATCAGCTTGGCATTGGAGTGGAGCGCCTTGGCGATCTCCAGCAGTTGCTTGCGGCTGGTATCCAGATGCTCGGTCAGCTCGGTGGCGCTGATATCCACCCCCAGCTGGCCCATGAGCTCCTGGGTCTGCCGGATCATCTCCTTCTTCCGCAGCCGCCCACAGCGGGTCACCAGCTCCTTGCCCAGGAAGAGGTTTTCGTAGACCTTCAGATCATTGAATACGTTCAGCTCCTGATGGACAAAGGCGATGCCTGCCCGCTCGGTCTCCTTGACGGTACAGCCATCCAGAGCCTGGCCGTCAAACCAGACCTGGCCGCGGTCCTTGGTGTAGATCCCCGCCAAAATATTCATCAGCGTGGACTTTCCGGCGCCGTTCTCCCCCAGCAGAGCGTGGATCTCTCCTGCTTCCACGCAGAAGGACACATCTTCCAGCACCGTCACGCCGAAAAAGCTCTTTTGGATTCCCTGCATCCTCAACAGTTCCATAGAATTCCCCTTTTAAAAGGGCTTCCCGCATAGACTGGAAGCTATGCGGGAAGCGGTTCAGTTTGATCGCGTCTGCTTACGCCGCCTTCTCCTCATAGGTGCCGAAGGGACGGAAGTCGTTGACGTTGGTGGCATCCACCACGTCCACAGGGATGACGTAATCCTTCTCAATATCGGTCTCGCCGCCCAGATAGCGGATCATCACGTCCACAGCCTCACAGATCATAGCCGGATCATAGGTGACGGAGAACATATCATAGGTCTCCGGCGTAGCCAGGGTCTGATGGGTGCCCTTAAGCACGGCGTAGGTCTCGGCCAGGCCGCCGGGAGCGGAGAGGCCCTTGAAGCTCTTAAGGAACGCTTCCTTCTTGGTGGCATCCAGCGCAGAGCTGTTCAGGGATTCCATCACGCCCAGGGCGATGCCGTCGTCATGGGTATAGATCCAAATGTTGCGGGAGGTGTCGCACTGGGAGCTGCCAAACCAGGACTCAAAGAGCTCCCGGCCGGTGTCGCGGCTCCAGTTGGTAGCGGCGGACTTGACCACCACATGGTCGATCTCCTCTTCCGTCCAGCCCTGCTCCTGCAGATAGGTGCGGAAGCCCTTGGAACGCAGCTCGGGCACGGAGGAGTTGTCGCCGATCATCTCGTAGACATAGTCGTCCTTGGTCATGCCGTCGGCAATGAAGCGCTTGGCGGTCTCATAGCCCAGGCCTTCGTTGTCGCCCTTGACGTTGGCCACCACCTTGGCGTCCAGCACTTCGCTTTCGATGACCCGGTCAAACTGCACGAAGGGGACATCCGCCGCAGCGATCTTCTCCAGGGTGGACTGCAGACCATTATCGTAGGGGAGAATGACGATGCCCGCCAGCTTGTCGGGGTTGGACAGCAGGTCATCCACCTGCTGGATCTGGTTCTCCACACCGGTGGCGGAGTACACCTTGGCCACATACTGGGCGCTGAAGTCAGGGTCGGCGTTGAGTTCCTCAGCCTGCTCCTGGGCATAGGTCAGGACGGCGCCGGACCAGCCGTGGTCTGCGCTGGGAACCATGACGGCCAGCTCCTTCACATCGCCTGCGGGCTCCCCGCTGGAACCGCCGGAGGTGGTGCCGCCGCAGCCAGCCAGACAGCCTACCACAAAGACCAGTGCCAGCAGCAGTGACAGCAGCTTCTTCATGTTCTTCATCCTATTCTTCTCCTTTATGTTTTTTGTAGCATTGGCTATCTGGCCGCTTTATGCGGCCTCTATGCCCACTATGGCTATCAGCGGGAGGGACTGCCTCCCGTCTCAGTGGGCAGCCAGTCTCTCAAACGGGTGCTGCAATATATGGAGCATCACTGCGGAGAGGAGCTGACCGTGGAGCACCTGGCCCAGGTGGGAGGCTACAGCAAGTACCATTTCAGCCGCTTTTTCTCCGCCTCCATGGGCTGCTCCTGCATCAAGTATCTCCAGGGGCTGCGGGTGGAAAAGGCCCGCCATCTTCTGCTGCACACCAGCCTGTCCGTGGCGGAGATCAGCCATCTGACCGGCTTTGGCGAGGTTTCCTATTTCATCTGCGTGTTCCGTCGGACCACCGGCCTGACCCCTCTTCAGTTCCGGCGCGTGGGAGAGGGCGAAGGGTCCTTTTCCCGTCTGGCGGACGGTGTGGGAACTGTGCTCCGGGAAGGTGCTGACCTCCTGCACTCCATCTGACAATACCAGCAAAAGGGACGTCCCCATTGGGACGTCCCTTTTACTCTTATTAAGCTTTTTCCTTGCAGCTGTATGCAGAGGCCTCCACCGAAAAGACGGCCACGCCTTGGACCATCTCCTCCGTAAAGGAAAACTCCCTGCCGGACACGTGGCGCATGATGTGCTTGAGACCGGCGATCTTTTCCCCCGGCGTCTTTGCAAAGCGCACGGTGCCGGTGCCCATGATGCTAGCGAAGTGACAGCCGTAGCCGCAGGGCACATCTCCCTGGCCGGTATACGCTCCGCACTGGTCCAGCTCAAAGCTCACGGCAAGCCTTTGCGCCAGGATATCCAGCTTCCGCCCTTCCTGGGCACAGTGGAAATACAGGGTCAGCCGGCCGCTTTCAAAGGTGTAGCCATAGTTCATGGGCACAATATACACCTCCTGGCCGTCCCACAGTCCCAGACGGCAGACCCGGCACTCCTCCAGCAGCTGACGCACCCGCTCCTGGTCCGTTACAGCACGGTCTGTGCGTCTCATTGCCGCCCCTCCTTTCGGTCCGCCAGGATCAGACGCTTGAGAGCCTCCACTCCCACCCGCACAGCGGCGGAGGTGTCCTCATTCATGGTCTGATCCAGTCCGGCCTTCTCCCGCTCCTGGTTCCAGATCACATGGAAGCAGGACCCGCACCGGACTCCCAGAGCCGCCGCCACTACAAACAGCGCCGCAGACTCCATCTCACTGGCCTTGACGCCCAGCTTCTTCCAGGCCTCCCAGCGCTGGAGCAGCGCATAGCTCACCGGGGACTTCTCCGGCTGGTGCTGGCCGTAAAAGCTGTCCTTGCACTGGACCACGCCGGTGTGGACCGTCTTGCCCATCTCCCGGGCGGCATCCCGCAGAGCCAGCGTGATATCCAGATCTGCCACAGCGGGGAACTCCATGGGCGCATATTCCAGGCTGGTGTGCTCATAGCGGATGGCACCAGTGGCCACCACAATGTCCCCGGACTTGACGCTCAGATCGATGCCGCCGCAGGTGCCCACCCGGATGAAGGTGTCGGCGCCGCAGTTGTGGAGCTCCTCCATAGCGATGGAGGCGGAGGGACCGCCGATGCCGGTGGAGCAGACGGACACCTTCTCTCCCAAAAGCGTGCCGGTATAGGTGACGAATTCCCGGTTCTCGGCCACCTTCACCGCACCGTCAAAGAGGGCGGCAATGGAGGGGCAGCGGCCCGGATCACCGGGCAGGATGCAGTAACGGCCCACGTCACCGGGGGCGCAGGTGATGTGAAATTGTTTTTCCAGCTGATGCATAGCCTCACCTCTTCAAAATTGCCCCTTGCTTGTATTCCCCGCCCGCGGGGCGCAAAGGGTAGATTTTTAGTATACCAGTCCCAGCGCCGGATTGCAAATACAACTGTCCCCAAAGAAAAAACAGGAGGACCCAAAAGGTCCTCCTGTTTGATAAATGCAAAGCAGTTTTAATAATTGGTGGCCTTGATCTGGAAATAGGCCTGGGGATGCTTGCACACAGGGCACACAGCGGGAGCGCTCTCGGCGATCTCCACATGGCCGCAGTTGCGGCAGAACCACATGACCTTCTCGCCCTTCTTGAACACCTCGCCGTTCTTCAGGTTCTCCAGCAGCTTGAGATAACGCTCCTCATGGGTCTTTTCGATCTTGGCCACACCCTCAAACTGGGCAGCCAGCTCCAAAAAGCCCTCCTCCTCGGCGGTCTTGGCCATCTCGGCGTACATCTCTTCCCACTCATAATGCTCGCCGCCGGCAGCACTCTCCAGATTCTGGGCGGTGTTGCCCAGGCCGCCCAGGGCCTTGAACCACAGCTTGGCGTGCTCCTTTTCATTGTCAGCGGTCTCCTGGAAGATGGCCGCGATCTGCTCGTAGCCCTCTTTCTTGGCAGTGCTGGCAAAATAGGTATACTTATTTCTGGCCTCGGACTCGCCGGAGAATGCAATGCGCAGATTGGCCTCAGTCTTGCTTCCCTTCAGTTCCATGGTATTGACTCCTTTCAAAATCCATCATTTTTTCAAATATCGGATGCGGCGTCTGCCGCTTGATCCCTATCCTTCCCCATACAGGCGGAGCAAATTCCCTCAAACACCAATTCATGCCGCTCCACCTGGCAGCCACTTTCCTCCGCCGCCCGGTCCAGCGCCTCGTCATAGGGTACCGGAAGATCCAACATCCGGCCGCAGCGGCGGCAATACAGGTGACTGTGAGGTCGCACCTCCGCATCAAAGCGGGCTGAGGGCCCCTCCAGCCGCCGGATATAGCCCTCATCAGCCATCTGCTGCAAATTGCGATATACAGTGCCCAAACTCAACCGGGGCATGGATGGTTTGAGCTTATCATAGATCATCTCCGCTGTGGGATGGCATCTGCCCTCCTGCAGTACCTGATAGATTCTCTCCCGTTGACGGGAGTATCGTTGGATCGGCAAGGGCTTCCTCCTAAACAGTAATAATTCCTATTAAAGAGTAACACAACTGCCGCAAAATTGCAAGAGAAATTTTCAAAAAAACCAGGCCGCCCCATCAGGGCGGCCTGTGCGGCGCGTTTTTACAGGAACAGGTTCAAAATAGAGAGCAAAATAGCGGTGAACACACCGGCCACACCCAGAGACAGGCCGCTCATGGCGCCCTGGGTCTCGCCGATCTGGATCGCGGTAGCAGTGCCGAAGGCATGGCAGCCGGTGCCCATGCCCACCCCCAGAGCCACTGGCTCATCCAGGTGCAGGAGGCGAAGCAGTGTGGGAGCCAGGATGGCACCTACGATTCCGGTCAGGACGATGATGATGGCAGTGAGAGAGGGGATGCCGCCCAGCTGCTCGGAGATCCGGATGCCGATGGGTGTGGTCACCGACTTGGGCAGCAGAGAACGGCTGATCTGCTCAGGCAGATTAAAAAGGCGGGTGAGTACCAGTACGCTGATGATAGAAGTCACCGAGCCCGCCAGAGCACCAGCCAGCACCGGCACCAGGTTCTTTTTCAGTACGTCCAGCTTCCGGTAGATGGGCACCGCCAGGGACACGGTGGCGGGGGTGAGCAGCATGGTCACATAGCCGCCGCCGACGTTGTAGTCCGCCAGGGGGGTGTCCGTGACCACCATCACCACGGCGATGAGGAAAGTGGCGATGAGCAGCGGGTTGCAGATGGGGGTCTTGGCCAGGGCATTGGCTCTCTGCCCCACGGCGTAGGCCGCAACCGACAAAGCCAGCCAGAACAGGGGCTGGTTCAGCGTCTCCCAGAACTCATGCAGCATAGCCGTCCTCCTTTCTTCCCCCGCTCCGGCGGGAGAGCAGCTTTACTGTGGCGGAGGTCACCGTCACTGTCAAAAGCGTGGTGATAAGAATGATCACCAGGATCTGCCACAGCACAGCCAGCACCTCACCGGACAGCTCCAGCACACCCAGGCAGGTGGGCAGGAACAAAAAGGCCATGTTGTGTTCAAAAAAGCCGGCGGTCTCCTGGATCTGGCTCTCTTTGATCCAACCCCGCCACAACAGCAGCAGCATCAGCAGCATACCCAGTACATTGCCGGGCAGGAAGTTATGGATCACCACGGAGAGCAGATCGCCCGCCAGGCACACGCCGAAGATCAGCGCCAGTTGCTTGAGAATACGCAAGGCAGTTCCCTCTTTCCAACACAAGTTTTATCCAGTCCGCCCCTTCTCTCCAAAAGGCGTCCGGAATCTGACAGCATAACGCCCAGCTCCGGTTTAAAAGCCCCACCGAAAAGCTGTTATTTGCCGCCGCATTCCGGGTTATTGTATCATATTCACGCAAAAATAGAAAGCATAATTTCCCTCCGCACTGCCAAATTCGACCGTTTTCCCGTATACTTTGACCGGCAAAATGCAACATAGACCGGAGGGCTGCCCCTCCGGTCTATGGAAATCAAGACGGTTCTCTCCTCTGACGCCGCAGCCAGGGGAGGAATCTCTCCAGCCCCTTGGGCGGCTCTGGCTCTTTCTTCTCCCGGGATTCCTCCGCCCGGGTGATGGCCAGGCGCATGAGACACTCCTGGGCCGACAGCGGCGGTCCGGAGCGGCGGACATAGCTGCCGTCCTTGCGCAGCTCCCGGGCCTTCACCGTGTCAGCCCGCATGGCGTCCAAGATCTCGTGGAGCCGCTTGCGCACCGCCTCATCCCATACGGGGCAGGCGATCTCCACCCGGCGCTCCGTATTCCGGGTCATCAGGTCAGCGGAGCCGATGTACATTTTCTCCTCCGCCCCCCGGCCGAAACAGAAGATCCGGGAATGCTCCAGGAAACGGCCCACCACGGAGACCACACTGATGTGCTCCGTACGGTAGCGGATGCCGGGACGGAGGCAGCAGATGCCCCGGATGATGAGCTCGATGGTCACCCCGGCGCAGGAAGCGTTGGACAGGGCCCGGATCACGTCCGCGTCAGTGAGAGAGTTGAACTTGAGGAGGATATACCCCTCGGTGCCCCGGGCCGCCTGCTCGCCGATCAGACGCAGGATCTCGTCCTTGAAGCTCCGGGGCGCCACCAAAAGGGCGTCATAGCGCCCGTCCAGGTTCCCCAGGGCCATGTTCTGGAAAAAGGCCGCCGCGTCGGCGCCGATGACCGGATTGGCGGTGATGAGGGAGACATCGGTATACTGCCGGGCGGTCTTTTCGTTGTAGTTTCCGGTGCCCACCTGGGTGATGTGCTGAATGCCGGCCTTGCTGCGGCGGGTGATGAGGCAGATCTTGGAGTGGACCTTATAATCCTCAAAGCCGTAGATGATCTTGCAGCCCGCCTCCTCCAACCGCTCGGACCAGTCGATGTTGTTTTGCTCGTCGAACCGGGCCCGCAGCTCAATGAGCACGGTGACGTCCTTGCCGTTTTCCGCTGCGGCGCACAGGTAATCCACCAGTTTGGCCCGGCGGGCCAGGCGGTAGATGGTGATGCGGATGGAGAGCACATCCGGATCCTTTGCCGCCTCCCGCAGCAGCGCCAGGAAGGGGTCCATGCTCTCATAGGGATAGGACAGCAGCACGTCCTTTTGCAGCACCTGGGGCAGCAGCGGCCGGTCTACGTCCAGCATGGAGGGCCGCTGAGGGGCAAAGGGCGGGTCCGACAGCCGCTCCCGCTGCTCCTGGGGCAGCCGCTCTCCCAGGGAGAAGGCGTAGTCCATCCGCATGGGGGCCCGGGTCACAAAGATCTGGTGGGACTTAACGTCGAAGCGCTCCCGGAACCAGGATTCCATGGAGCTGCTCAAAGGAGCGGACACCTCCACCCGCACCACGCCCAAGCGGCGGCGCTGGCGCAGGACCTTCTCCATCTTCCGCCGGAAGTCCTCCTCCACGTCGAAGGCCTCGTCCCGGGGGTCCACGTCCGCATTGCGGGTAATGCAAAAGCACACCTTCTCCAGCACCTCATACATGCCAAAGACCTGGTCGGCAAAGTGAAGCAGGATGCTCTCCATGGGCACCAGCTTGCCCTCCTCCCCTGGCAGGGGCACCAGAGCCGGCAGCGAGGCGGGCACCGGAATGAGGCCCAGCATCTCTCCCTTTCCCACCTTCAACCGGGCAGCGATGTGGAGCACCTTACCCTCCAAATGGGGAAAGGGGTGGTGGGCATCCACGATCTGAGGAGAAAGCACCGGCTCCACCATATTGCGGAAATACTGGCGGATGGCCTTCATCTGTCCGTTTTGCAGGTCAGAGGCCTCCACCCGGCACAGCCCCTGGCGGCACAGAGCCTCCGCCAACGCTTCATGGACCCGGTCCCGCCGGGTGTAGAGGGGCCGCACGGCGGCATAGATGCGTTGAAGCTGCTCCTCCGGTGTCCAGCCGGACTTGCTGTCCACGCTCTTTTTCTCCAGGTGGGCCAGATCGGTCAGGCTGCCCACCCGGATCATAAAGAATTCGTCCAGATTGCTGGTGAAAATGGCCAGGAATTTCAGCCGCTCCAGCAGCGGCACCTCCTCGTCCTCCGCCTCCTCCAGCACCCGGGCGTTGAACTGGAGCCAGGACAGCTCCCGGTTTTGGGTGTAGCCCAGTTCCCAAATGTGGTCTTTATCCGACATGCACTTTCCCTCTCTTCGACAAGATCTCCAACAGATAGCCCTCCCGGACGCCCTGCTGGCTGACCACAAATCGGCGGCAGCCAAAATGGCGGGCCACTGTCTGCAGGATGGCCATGCCCGGCGTGATGGTGTGGATCCGCTCGGGCATCACCGCCAGCAAGCTGTCCATGTGCTCCTTGTCCGGGTGCTTGCACCGGTCCATCATATGCTTGAGCTCCTTGTCCGTGAAGCCCCGCTCCTCGCTGGGACGGCCGAACCACTCGTTGCACAGCTTGCAGGTGTTGCGGGCGGTGCCGCCTACGCCGCACAGCAGCTCCGCCTGGAAGTCCTTTGGCAGCTCCTGACGCTCCAGCTCCCGGCGGACTGTCTGGCGGATCTTCCGCAGCTCCTCCTGGGTGGGCAGCAGATCGGACACGCACCGCTTATAGAGATTCAGAGAGCCCACCGGCATGGACACGGCAAACTCCGCCTTTCCCTGCCGGAAGCCCACCAGCTCGGTACTGCCGCCGCCGATGTCCACCAGCAGCCCGTCGCCGCCCCCCAGGAACAGCCGGGCACCCCGATAGTCCAGCAAGGCCTCCTCCCGGCCGCTGAGGACCCGGACCTGATAGCCGGTCTGACGGAACAGCTCCTGCACCACCTCTTTGGTGTTGCCCACGTTCCGCAGAGAGGCAGTGGCAAAGACGAAGGTCTCCTCCACCAGGATCTTCTCCAGAGCCCAGCGGAACCGCTCCAAAGTGCCTGCTGCCCGGCGGACGCCCTGACGGGTCAGATTCCCCTTTTCGTTGACGCAGGCTGCCAGGCCGGTCATCTCCTTGCGCTGGAAAAGCGGGGTAAGTCCGCCTCCCTCCTCCACCTGAAAGACCGAGAGCCGGATGCTGTTGGAACCGATATCAATCACGCCGTACACGGACATGCCTCCTTTGACTTGCTGATGTCACATAAGTTTTTTCAGTATACCAGAGGTATGTGTGGTTTCCATTTGCTTTATGTAAAATGTATAAAAAATTCCTTATTTTTCCCAGATTCGACAAATATCCCCCCACCGGCAGTCTGAACTTGACATTCCCGGGATTCCTGGTATAATCTAATATTGAAAATCAGATTGTGAGGAGTTCAATATGACTTGGAATATTGTGGCGGACAGCAGCTGCGACCTGAAGGCCTCTGACATTCAGAGCCAGCAGCTTCACTTCGAGGTGGTTCCTCTCAAAATCATCATTGGTGAGGATGAGTATATCGACGACGGCAACCTCTCCATCCCCCAGCTTTTGCAGGACATGGATGCCTGCAAGACCGGCTCCTCCACGGCCTGCCCCTCCCCGGAGGATTTCAAGCGAGCCTTTGAGACCGCGGAATGCACCGTCTGCGTCACCATCTCCGGTCAGCTCTCCGGCACCTACAACGCGGCGCTGCTGGGCCGGAGCATGGTGTTGGAGGAGTATCCCGACAAGCAGATCTGCATCATCGACTCCAAGGGTGCCTCCGGTATGCTGGCCCTGATCGTACTTAGGGCTCAGCAGCTTATTGAGGCAGGAAAAAGCTTTGAGGAGGTCTCCGCTGCTCTGCGGGAGTATCAAGCCTCGCTGCGCGTTGTTTTTACCCTTTCCAACTTCGGCAACCTCATCAAGGCCGGCCGTATGAGCCCCTTCATTGGCTCCGTGCTTACGGGCCTGGGCATTCACGTCATTGCCGACGCCACGCCTCAGGGCACCATTCATGTGGCAGGCAAGGCCAAGGGGGAAAACAAGACCATCAAGCACATCGTGCGCATGATGGGTGAGGCCAAGGACGTGACGGGCCTGCCGGTGCTCATCTCCCACTGTGAGAATCTGGCCGGGGCCATGAAGCTCAAGCAGGCCATTCTGGCAGAGCTTCCTGTGGCGGACGTGACGCTGATGAGCTGCAAGGGACTTTGTACCTACTATGCCATGGAAAAGGGCCTCATCGTCAGCTATTGATCCTTTCTACCTGCGCGGCGCCGCTGGCGCCGCGCTTTTTTGCCCTTCGCCAGCTTTCCCCTCTCCTGCCGGAAGTTCCCATGGCATCTTTCCCTTGTTTTTGCTATGATAAGCCCACTTCATCCATCGAAAGGCAGGACTTCCCCATGCACCGCAGAAAACGACTGGCCGGACTTTTTCTGGTCTTCCTGGTAATCCAGGCTATACTGCTCCCCGCGCTGGCTCCGGCCCAGGCCAGTACCAGTTCCACCGATCCCTTCCGGGTGGTGGCCTACTACCCCTCCTGGCGCCCCTTGTCCCAAGTCTCCTCAGTCCCCTATGAGGATTTGACCCACATCATCTATGCCTTCGCTATCCTCAACGCCGACGGCTCGCTGCAGCCTCTGGAAAATGCCCAGGCAGCTTCCTCTCTGATCCAAAAGGCTCATGCAAAGGGCGTGAAGGTACTTCTGGGTGTAGGAGGCTGGAGCGATCACGACGGACTTTTGGAGCCGGTGTTCGCCTCCGCCACCGCCACCTCTGCCAAGCGGTCCAAGCTGGTGGACGCCATCGTATCCATGTGTGACCGATATGGATTTGACGGCGTGGACATCGACTGGGAGTATCCCCGTACCAGCGGTACATACAAACAGTACGAGCAGCTCATCACCGCCCTGTCCCAGCGGCTTCAGACCCGAGGCAAGCTGCTGACCACCGCCGTCATCGGCGGCGCCACTACCTCCGGCAACCCCTACTCCGGGGCCGCGGCCTTTACGGACCGGGTGCTGGAGACGGTGGACTGGATCAACGTCATGGCCTATGACGGAGACAACGGCAGCCGCCACTCCACCTACGACTTTGCCGTGGCCTGCGGCAGCTACTGGAGCAAAACCAGAGGCGTGCCGGCGGAAAAGATCGTGCTGGGTCTTCCTTTTTATGCCCGGCCCGGCGGCACTCCCTACCGCACCATTTTGCAGGCCGTACCCGGGGCAGAGAAAAAGGACACGGTGGTCTATCAGGGTAAGCAGATCTGGTACAACGGCCAGGACACCATCGCCGCCAAGACCTCCTATGCCCTGGAGCACTTGGGGGGCGTGATGATCTGGGAGATCACCCAGGACGCCACCGGGGAAAAGAGCCTCCTCTCCGCCATCCGCGCCGTCATCGACCAGAAGGCCTACTTTACCGATATTCCCGCCGGTGCCTGGTACGCTGAAAGCGCCGAGAGTGCCCGGAAACTGGGGCTGATGCAGGGTACCGGCGGCCGCCGCTTCTCCCCCGCCGGCACCGTCACCTGGGCCCAGGCTGTCAGCATCGCCGCCCGGATGCACACCATCTACCTCACCGGCTCTGACACCCTGGGCCACGGCACCCCCTGGTATCAGGAGTACGCGGACTATGCCCTGAAAAACGGCATTCTCTCCGTCCCTCTCACCGCCGCCCAGGCGGCCCGGGCCATCACCCGGGCAGAGTTTGCCGGGCTTCTTTCCAAGGCACTGCCTGCCAAGGCCCTGGAACCCATTAACCGGGTAGAGACCATCCCGGATGTATCCCCCTCCGCCCCGGAGGCAGAGGCGGTTTATCTGCTGTACCGGGCCGGTGTGTTTGCCGGGCGGGACCAAAAGGGCACCTTTGCCCCCCGTGCTACCCTCAGCCGGGCAGAATGCGCCGTGCTGATCGTGCGGATGCTCCAGCCGGAGCGGCGGCTGTCCTTCACCCTGGTCTGATCTCTTTGCGCAAAAAAGCGGACGCCTGTGGGCGTCCGCTTTTTTTATGATCCGCCGGAGAGCAGGGCTCCCGCCACCAGGAAAGCCGCAATGAGCGCGGCGAAAAGGAGCACGATCTTCCAGGAAAAGCGTACCCATTTGTCGTAGGGCACATGGCCCAGGGCCAGAGCGCCCATGACCACTGCCGCCGTGGGGGTGATGAGGTTCACCAGGCCCGAGGCGGACTGGAAGGCGGTGATGATAAGGGCACCGGAGACCCCGGCAAACTTCCCCAGAGGCGCCACGATGGGAATGGACAGCGTGGCCAGGCCTGAGGAAGAGGGAATCAGGATGCTCAGGGGCAGATACAGCAAAAACACAAGCAAAATGAACGTCAGGGGCCCGGCACCGGACAGGGCATTCTCGCCCCAGCTGAGGACTGTGTCGGTGATACGGCCCTCATTCATCAAATAGGTGATGCCCCGGCTGATACCGATGATGAAGGCCACCCCCAGCAGATCCGCCGCGCCGGTGACGAACTCCTCAGCAATGGCGGCTTCCTCCATCCGGTCGATGAGGCCCACGATGATGGCGCTGACCAGAAACAATCCGGAGAGCTCCGGGAACCACCAGCCCAGGGAGGGCAGGGACAGTCCCATGTCCTCAAAGGGGACCACAGCGTAAGTCATCAGTAAAAAGGTAGCCAGGAATACCGCCAGGATCACCTTCCGGCGGGTGGTCAGCGGCGGGGCCTCCTCCGCCTTGGTGCGGAGCTCCTCATGGCCCCGGCCCACCACGGAGGCGGACGGCGTCTTTTTCACTTTGGCGGCGTAGGCCATCACATACCAGATGGCCACCGCCTCAAAGACCACCCACATCAAGATCCGCAATCCGATGCCGTCCCCCAGGGACACCCCGGCAAAGCCGGCGGCAATGCCCGTGGCGAAGGGGTTGACGGTGGAGCAGATGACACCGGCACCGGCGCCCAGCAGGATCACCGCGATGCCCACCACCGCGTCGTAGCCCGCCGCCTGGAAGATGGGGATCAGCAGCGGGTAAAAGGCCATGGTCTCCTCCCACATGCCATAGCTGGTGCCGCCCAGGCCGAAAAACACCATAAGGATGGGGATGAGCCACTTCTCCCGGCCGCCCAGCAGGGCGATCACATGGCTGACACCGGCATCCACCGCGCCGGTGCGCATGACCACACCCAAAAAGCCGCCCACCGTCAGAATGAACACGCACACATCCACAGCGTCATAGAAGCCGTGGAAGGAGGCCAGGATCACATCCCCCACGCCCTGGGGGTTTTGCTCCACCGCGTGGTAGGTGCCGGCCACGGGCACGCCGTCTACATAGTCATACTGTCCCGCCGGCACGAACCAGGTGGCGATGGCCACCAGAATGATGAGGCCAAGCAAAATGGTATAGGCCGTGGGCATTTTGAATTTGGACACGGGGCCCGCCTCCTCTCTTTTTAGCCCAGCGTAGCCACCAAGACGGCCTTGATGGAGTGCATCCGGTTCTCCGCCTCGTCAAACACCACGCTGTGGGGGCCGCGGAACACCTCGTCGGTGACCTCCCGGATGTCCACGCCCTTGTCCTTCCATTCCTTGGCAAGCTTGGTCTCAAAGTCGTGGAAGGAGGGCAGGCAGTGCAGATAGAGTACATTGGGGTTGCCGGTGGCCTTCAGTGTCTCCTCCGTCACTCGGTAGGGGGAGAGAAGCTTGGTGCGCTCGGGGATCAGCGCCTCCTCGCCCATGGAGGCCCAGATGTCGCCGTAGATCACGTCCGCGTCCTTCACGTCCGCCATGTTGTCGGTGATCTCAATGAGGCCGCCGGTCTCCCGGGCAGTGGCGAAGGTGCTCTTGACGATCTCCGGGTCCATCTCTTTGGCCAGCTTCTCCGGGCCGATGCCCACGAAGTGCATGCCCATCTTGGCCGCACCGATCATCCAGGCGTAGCACATATTGTTGCGCACGTCGCCGGGGAACACCACCTTCACGTCCTTGAGGGGCTTGTGGCAGTGCTCCTCAATGGTCATCATGTCCGCCAGGATCTGGGTGGGGTGGTCGGCGTCGGTGAGGCCGTTCCACACCGGCACGCCGGAGTATTTGGCCAGATCCTCCACCACCTTCTGGTCAAAGCCGCGGTACTCGATGCCATCGAAGAAGCGGCCCAGCACCTTGGCGGAGTCCTCCAGGGACTCCTTTTTGCCCATCTGGGAGGAGCCGGAATCCAGGAAGGTGACGTGGGCACCCTCCTGGGTGGCGGCCACCTCGAAGGAGCAGCGGGTGCGGGTGGAGGTCTTTTCAAACAGCAGCACGATATGCTTGCCCTCCAGAGCCTTGCCGGGGATGCCGGCGCGGCGCTTGGCTTTCAGGTCGTGGCCCAGGTCCAGCAGATACCGGATCTCGCCGGGGGTCAGGTCGTTGAGGGTCAGGAAGCTTTTGCCTTTCAAATTGACAGCCATAGTGGTTCTCCTTTTTCATTTTGTAGCAAGATGTCCGGCGCCCTGGGCGCCGGCGGGGAAGTTCGCTCTTTGGGGCCTCCTTACAGGTCCTCCCGCCAAAGGGGCATGGACATGCACCGGGGGCCGCCCCGGCCCCGGCTGAGCTCGGCGCTGGGGATGGTGTGGATCTTGACGCCGTGGTCCTCCAACAGGCGGTTGGTCACATAGTTGCGGCTGTAGACCACCACCTCGCCCGGAGCCACCGCCAGGGTGTTGGACCCGTCGTTCCACTGCTCCCGGGCGGCGTCGATTTCGCTGCCCTGGCCGCAGGGGATCAAGGTGACCTGATCCAGCTCCAGGTGTTCTTTGAGGATGTCCTCCAGCTTGCCGTCCTCCTGGCGGATCTTCACCTGTCCCCGCTCATCCAGCTCCATGACGTAGACCGTGATGGCGCTGAGGATATTGGGGTGGACGGTGAACTTGTCCCGGTCCACCATGGTGAACACCGTGTCCAGGTGCATGAAGGATCGGGTCTTGGGGATATCGAAGGCCAGGAGCTTGCGGAAGGTCTTGCTTTCACTGAGCACCGTGGCCGCCAGCTGGTCGATGGAGTCCTCATGGGTCCGCTGGGAAATGCCCACTGCCAGCACCTGGGGCGAGAGGATGAGGATATCCCCGCCCTCCAAAGAGGAGGTCTGGCCCCGGTCATACCAGCGGGGCGCGTTCTTATACTCGGGATGGTATTTGAAGATGAACTTGCCGAAGAGGGTCTCCCGGTTGCGGGTCTTGGTGTGCATCTTGTGGATGCTCACGCCGGTGCCGATGGCGGCGAAGGGGTCCCGGGTAAAATAGAGGTTGGGCATGGGGTCCACCACAAAGGGATACTCGCCGCTGCCCAGGGACAAAAAGTCCCCCAGCTTGGCCTTGTCGGACTCCTGCAGCTGCTGTTTTCGGACGCCGGCCATCATGGCCGCCACCATCTCCCGGTCGGGCATGGCGGAAAAGTAGTCCGTCAGCAGTCCCCGGGTCCGGGGGTCCTGGATGCCCGCCTCGTTCAAAAACTGCTCCAGCAGCTCCCGCCGGACGGTCTCATCGGCGAGGGACTGGACCACCAGGTCGGTGAGGTACACCACCTCCGCCCCGCACCGGCGCAGGCAGTCGGCAAAGGCGTCGTGCTCCCGCTGGGCCTCCTGGAGATAGGGGATGTCGTCAAACAGCAGCCGCTCCAGATAGTCCGGCATCAGGTTCTCCAGCTCCCTGCCGGGCCGGTGCAGCACCACCTTGCGCAGCGGGCCGATCTCCGAGGTGATATGGATTCCGGTATTCAAGCGATCACTCCTTTTCCAGGGAGAGCTCGGCGCAGTGCCGTCTCTCCGTTCTCCCTTATGGTCTCTGGAAAACGGCGTTTCATGCGCGGAGAACGAAAAAAAGACGCCTCACGGCGTCTTTTTTCTTCTGTTGGGGCGCAAAAAACGCGGGGCCTGTTCGGTCCCGCGCCAAAGAACGGCGCTTAGCGCGCCTGAAAGGTATCTGCCAGAAGAGCAAGCTGAGTCTGTCCACTCTCCTCCAAGTCATCGGGATAGCAGGTGCAGACCGCCCAGGCCCCCGATTCCCCCTCCACCAGACGGACACGCATGGTCATGCCGCCTACGGCATCATAGCCCATGCACACCCCATCCTCCGGGGGCAAAAAGCCATAGTTGGGGAACCGCTCCCCCAGTTCCTTCCACAGGGCCTGGCTGCCGCACTCCCGGCACTGGTGGACAAAGAGTCCCACGTCCTCCTGCTCCTCCGGGCGCCAGGTGCCGTCCTTCTCCTGGTACCAGCCCCTGGCGGGCACATAGAGAGAAAAGCCCTCCTGCTGCCACAGCACCACATCCAGCCGTTCCTGGGCATCGCCTTCCAGCGGCAGCGCCAGCTCCCCCTGCTCCGGCCGGCTGTTATTCTCCGCCGCCTCCGGCTCACAGGCAGACAGCAGGCCCAGCAAAAGCGCCAGGCCCAGCACCACCCACAGACAGACTCGCCGCATGCTTTCCCCTCTTTTCCCCAGATTCTCATTAGATAAGACGCATAGAGGAGGCGAAATGTTGCACTCAATTCCCAATTTTTCCACATGGTGCCTAAAGAACACAGGGGAAGCTATCCATGAAGGGGGCCGATTTCGAGTGTTTGAGCCATTCGCAGGGCGAAAAAACAGCGGTGAGACAGGCTATGCCTCACCGCTGCGCTTTCAAAGGAACGCTTTGCCCTATGGAACGATGGCGAAGACGGGGTCTTTCTTCTCATGCACCTCAATGGCATCCTCCAGCTTTTTAAGCATCTTATCCCGGTCCTGGGGAAGATGGCCCCGAACCCGCACGGAGATGCAGTCGTGGAACCCGTCGTAGGCAAGGCCTGGCGTCTCCACAAGCTCCAAAAGCCGGTGCTCTTCCCGCAGGTTTTCCACTTCGTCCGCCGGGACAAACTGCCCCGAAAGGATATCTTGATACAGAGGCGCTCTGCGGTGGAGGAAAAGGGAGAAGTTGACGATGCGGTCCGGGTGGGTGCGGCCGAAAAACTCCGCAAGGGCCTGGGCATTTTCCAGTCCCCGGCCCTTCCCCGAGATCCCCGTCATCACATGGGCGCCGTACTGCATCCCCGCCTGGTGGAGCTTTTCGATGGCCTCAGCAGCCTGGGCCATGGTCTGGCCCTTTTCCATCCGCTCCAGCACATCGTCCAGCCCACACTCGATGCCCAAGTACAACGTCCGCACCCCGGCGGCGGACAGCTGCTCCAGCTCCCGGGATGGTTTGCGGAGAATGTCGTGGACGGTGGCGTCCATATTCACCGTCTCACAGGCGGGAAAGTACCGCCGGAGCTGCTCCAGAATGACAAGGAGCCGCTCTGTGGAGGCAGAGAAAGCGTTCCCGTCCCCCAGAAACACCTGTTTGGGATTTCCGCCCACGGCGCTGACCCGCTCCAGCTCCGCCTCGATCTGTTCCAGAGGCAGCTCCCGGTAGGTCAGATGCTTGAAGAGCGTGCAGAACCGGCACTGGTTATAGGAGCACCCCACCGAGATGGGCAGCATATAGGAGGCCCGCTCCATGGGGCCGCGGCAGATTTGACCCTCATATTCCATGTCATCGCCTCCTAACAAAAATCCCAGAGTGTCGCTCTTATGTGTGAGCTATAAAATTATTATAACAGGAAAGGAGAGATTTGCAACGCCGGCGCCGTGCCCGGGCCAACGCAAGAGGACACAAAAAGAAGCGGCATGGCCTGTGGCCATGCCGCTTCGTGCAAAAGGACTGCACGTTTTAATGGATCAGCCGATAGTCCTCTCAGGACTTTGTCTCGTTGCTCTTTGCCTCGCCGTCGGCTGTCTTGTCAGACTCTACCCCATCAGCTTTCGCCTCGTTGGACTTAGCCTCGTCGGGCTTCTTCTCGTCCTTGGCCGGGAGCATGGTGCTTTCAGGGGCCTGTTCGCCGTAGATGGCATAGAAGGCCGGAGCGTCCATGGTCTCGTGCTGGAGCAGATACTGCGCCACGGTCTCCAGCTTGTCACGGTCCTTCTCCAGGATCTCCTGGCAGTGGCCATAGGCCCGGTCGATGAGAGCCTTGATCTCCTCGTCGATCTGGGCGGCCACCTGCTCGGAGTAGCCCCGGGTCTGGCCCATGCTGCGGCCGATGAACACCTCGTCATGGCCGGACTCGAAGGACACCGTGCCCAAGCGCTGGCTCATGCCGTAGCTGGCCACCATCTTCCGGGCGATCTGGGTGGCCCGCTGGATATCGTTGGAGGCCCCGGTAGACACATCCCCCAGCACCAGCTGCTCCGCCACCCGGCCGCCCAGCAGCGAGACGATCTGCTCCTCCATGTAGCTCTTGGACAGATAGGAGCGGTCCTCCTCGGGCATGGAGATGGTCATGCCGCCGGCCTGGCCCCGGGGCACGATGGAGATGGACTGGACCGGATCGTGGTGGGGCAGGGCGTGCATCACCACGGCGTGGCCCGCCTCGTGATAGGCGGTGAGCTCCCGCTCGTGGGGCGGGATGACCCGGCTGCGCTTTTCCGGGCCGGCGATGACCTTGATGACCGCTTCCTGCAGATCCTCCATCAGAATGAAAGGCTGATCCTTCCGGGCAGCCAACAGCGCCGCCTCGTTGATGAGGTTTTCCAAGTCCGCGCCGGTGAAGCCCGGGGTGCCCCGGGCCACCACGCTCAGGTCTACGTCCTCCGCCAGAGGCTTATTCTTGGCATGGACCCGGAGGATCTCCTCCCGGCCCCGGATGTCGGGCAGTCCTACAAACACCTGCCGGTCGAACCGGCCCGGCCGCAGCAGGGCAGGGTCCAGCACATCGGCACGGTTGGTGGCAGCCAGCACCACCACGCCCTCGTTGGAGCCAAAGCCGTCCATCTCCACCAGCAGCTGGTTGAGGGTTTGCTCCCGCTCGTCATGGCCGCCGCCCAGACCGGTGCCTCTCTGGCGGCCCACGGCATCGATTTCGTCGATAAAGACGATGCAGGGGGCGTTCTTCTTGGCCTGGTCAAACAGGTCCCGGACCCGGCTGGCGCCTACGCCCACATACAGTTCCACAAAGTCAGAGCCGGAGATAGACAAAAAGCCCACGCCGGCCTCGCCGGCCACGGCCTTGGCCAGCAGCGTCTTACCGGTGCCCGGAGGGCCCACCAGCAGCACGCCCTTGGGGATCCTGGCCCCCAGGGTGATATACTTCTGGGGCGTTTTCAGGAACTCCACGATCTCCCGGAGTTCCTCCTTCTCCTCATCCTCACCGGCTACATCCGCAAAGGTCACCTTTTTGCCCCGGTCGTCCACGGTCTTGACCCGAGCCGCACCGAAGCGGGCCATCTTGTCTCCGCCTCCGCCGGCGCCATTCATGCGGCCCATCATGAAAAACCACAGTCCGCCCAGCACCAGGGCAATGAGCAGATAGGGCAGCAGCAGCTCCAACCAGTTCACTGAGTGGTCCGCATAGTAGTTGTATCGGGTGATGATGCCGCTGTCGGCCTGCACCTTCACCAGCTCTCCCAGCTCGTCATAGAACAGGTCGAAGTCATAGAGCTCATAGGTGACGGTCTTGCTGCCATCCACCGCCTCACGCAGGTTCATGGTCAGCTTGGTGCCGTCCACATCAAAGCTCTCCACTTGCTCGTTTTCGAACAGCTCCACCACCTGGGACCACTCCAGGGATACGGGACTTTCCCCGGTGTTCCACAGATAGCTGAAGCTGAGGACCGCCAGCAGCAGCAAAAGCAGCAGCCCCACATTTGAAGATTTTTTCACAGATTCTTCCCCTTCCCCGGCGCGCTCTCTCCGGCCCCCCAGGCCGACCGCCGGTATGGTTTCCCCCTTTTTTCGCTCGGGCTTTTACTCCGCGTACACCTCGGGCTTGAGCACCCCGATGTAGGGCAGGTTCCGGTACTTCTGGCCGTAGTCCAGACCGTAGCCCACCACAAACTCATCAGGCACCACAAAGCCAGCGTAGTCCGCTGTGATGGCCTTCTTCCGCCGGGAGGGCTTATCCAGCAGCGTGACGATAGTGATGGCGCTGGCCCCCTTGGTGAGGAAGTACTCCTTCAAAAAGGCCAGGGTGTTGCCGGAGTCCAGAATATCCTCCACCACGATCACATTCCGGCCGGTGATGTCCTGCTGGATATCATGGACGATCTTGACCCGTCCCGAAGACTCAGTGCCGTTGCCATAGGAGGACACGGCGATAAACTCCACATCGCTTTTCACCGGACAGGCCCGGACCAGGTCCGACATGAACACAAAAGAGCCCTTCAGCACCCCCAGAAACAGGGGGTTCTTCCCCTGGAACTGTTCGCCCAGGGCGTTGCCCATCTCCTGGACCCGGGCGCGGATCTCCTCCTCGCTGTACAGTACCTTCAGAATATCCTTTTCCATCTCGTTTTTCATGTGCGCTCCTCCGCTTCTTTGATGATCTGGATAAATCGGCAGGGCTCTCCCTCCGGCAGGAATTCTCTGTCTGTGCCCAAAGGCCAAACCGCTGCCAGGCGCTCTCCCACATAGACGGCCGGCAGCCCATCCCGCTGCGAGAGGGAGATGCGCCGGTCCAGGCACAGCCGCTTGACGGTCCGGGCGCCTCCGTGGGTCCCCGGCAGTGTCAGCCGCTCCCCCGGATCACAGGGGGCCACGGCCACCGTCTCCCCCGCCTCGCCGGGCCGGAGGGCCAGGCCCTCTCCCTGCCGGCGGTCCAGCAGCGTCACCGTGTACTCCCCCCACCGCAAAGGGCAGCCGGGCACCAGCTCCGCCCGGGACAGGGGCGGCGGCAACGTCTCCAGCACCAGCCGCCGGGCGGCCAGGCGGGCCGTCACCCCGTGGGGCAGGCTGACCCGGGCGTCGTTTCCATGACTGCTCCAAAGCCGCCAGATGGCCTCTAAATGGACGGCGCCCATGTCCTTTCGGCCCACGCCCAGCCGCTCCAGCATCCCCAGCAGCACCTGGGGAAGCAAAAACTCGGGCACCTCCGCCAGAACGCTCAGGGAAATACTCACCCGTCCCGGCCGGACATAGGCCCGGCGCAGATACCGCTCCGTCAGGTCCTCCAGGCCGTTTTCCATCTCCCGCATCCGGGCGGCGGCTGCGGCCATATGCTCCACGGCCCGGGGGTTCAGCTGCCGCAGCAGCGGCATCACCTGCAGCCGCACCAGGTTCCGGGCGGCCGCCTCCGGGTCGGCGTTGGTCTCATCCTCCACGTGAGGAATATGGTGGGCAGCGGCGTACTCCGCCAGCTCCGCCCGGGTGATCTCCAGAAAGGGCCGCAGGATATTCCCCCGCTGCGGCGGGATGCCCGAAAGCCCCTTGAGGCCGGTGCCCCGGATCAGGTGCAGCAGCACCGTCTCGGCGTTGTCGTCGGCATTGTGGGCGGTAAGAATGGCGTCAAAGCCCTCCCGCCGGGCCGTCTCCTCCAAAAAGGCGTAGCGCAGCCGCCGGGCGGCCTCCTCCAGGGAGAGGCCCTCCCTCTCCATCAGCCCCCGGGTATCCCCGGAGCCGGTGAAGCAGGGGATGCCCTGCCGAGCGCACCAGTTTTCCACAAACTGCTGGTCCCGGTCCGCCGCCTGGCCCCGGAGGCCGTGATTGAAGTGGGCTGCGGCGGCGCAAAAACCGCGGCCGGGGCCCCAGGTGGTCAAAAAATGCAAAAGGCACATGGAGTCCAGCCCGCCGGAGACGGCGCACAGCACCCGCCCGCCTTCGGGGAAATGGGTCCGCAGAAACCGCCGGGCGGAAAACAGATCAATATCCATCGTCGTATCTTGTCTCTAATGTGCCGAAGGTGGTATACTCCGGCATCCACCGCAGTTCCACCTTGCCGGTCTCGCCGTGGCGGTTCTTGGCCACGATGCACTCGGCGATGTTTCGCTTTTCACTGTCGGGACTGTAATAGTCCTCCCGGAAGAGGAACATGACGATATCCGCGTCCTGCTCGATGGCGCCGGATTCACGCAGGTCCGAGAGCATGGGCCGCTTGTCGTCCCGCTTTTCGTTGGCACGGCTCAGCTGGCTCAGGCAGATCACCGGCACGTTGAGCTCCTTGGCCATGATCTTGAGCATACGGGAGATGTCGCTGACCGCCTGCTGGCGGCTCTCGCCGGAGTGGGCCTGCTTTCCGCCGGCGGAGGTCATCAGCTGGAGGTAGTCAATGACCACCAGGCCCAGATTGTCCAGCCGGCGGCACTTTGCGTTCATATCCGCCACGGTCAGCAGGGGATTGTCGTCGATGCGGATGTCGGTACGGCTCAGGGCGGAGGCCGCGTCGGCGATCTTCACCCAGTCCGTCTCCCGCAGGTCGCCGTTGATGAGGCGGGTGTTCTCCACCAGAGCCTCGCTGGATAAAAGGCGGGTGGCCAGCTGCTCCTTGGACATTTCCAGAGAGAAAATGGCCACTGTCTGCTTCGTATCCTTGGCCACGCTCAGCGCCACGTTCAGCGCCATGGAGGTCTTGCCCATGCCAGGCCGGGCCGCCAGCAGCACCAGGTCCGACTTGTTCAGTCCCGAGATCTTGGCATCCACCGCCGAAAGGCCCGTGGAGAGGCCGGCGATCTTGGTGCCCTCCCGCTCGCTCATCTCATTGAGGTGGTCCAGCACGTCCGGCAGCACCGTGGAGATGGGCACCATGTCCTGGGCACTGCGGCCCCGGCGGATGGCGTAGATCTTCTGCTCGGCGGCCTCCAGCATGTCGTGGGCCTCGCCCACGCCCTCCTGGACCATGGCAGTGATCTCCGCGGCGGCCTGGGCCATCCGGCGCATCAGCGACTTGTCCCGGACGATCTCCACATACTCCATCACGTTGGCGGAGGTGGGCGTGATCTCCATCAGCTGGGCCAGGTACGACCGGGTGGTCTGCTCGTCATAGGTGCCGTTTTTCTGCATCTCCTCGCAGACGGTGATGCCGTCGATGGGCTTGGAGTAGACGAACATGGAGTAGATGGTGTCAAAGATCTCCCGATTCTGCCGGAGATAGAAATCGTCCGGCTGGAGCTTATCCATCACGTCCTTGATGCAGCGCTCATCAATGAGCATGGAGCCCAGCACCGCCTGCTCTCCCTCCAGAGAGTGGGGCATCTGGCGCAGCAGCAGCTCCTCGTTTGCCATGGTTCACCTCCCCCTTTTTCTCCCCTTTACGCCGGGGCTCCTTCTTTTACTTCTCCTCGTAGACGGCCACATACACGGTGCCCGTCACCTCAAATCCCAGCTTGGCCTTCACCTGATAGGAGCCGAAGGCCTTGATGGGCTCCTCCAGTACCAGCTTCTGCTTGGGGATATCCAGGCCGAACTGCTTCTGCAGTCCCTCGGAGATCTCCTTGGTGGTGACGGCGCCGAAGAGCCGTCCGCCGGCACCCGCCTTGGCGGTGAGCTTGACCTGGCACTCCTTGAGCTTCTCCGCGGCAGCCTCGGCCTCGGCCTTGAGCCGGGCTTCTTCAGCCTTCCGGGCCTTCTCCTTCAGGTTCATGGTGTTGATGGCGTCCGCCGTGGCCAGAATGGCCAGCTTCCGGGGCAGGAGGAAATTTCGGGCGTAGCCCTCGGACACCTCCACCATCTGGCCCTTCTTGCCCTGGCCCTTCACATCCTGCTGTAAAATCACTTTCATGGTCGTTCTCCTTTTATGTCAGTCTTTCGGCCCAAGAGGCCGGATGGGGTTGGTTTACTTCTCGTAGTAGCGGTCAATGGCAGCCACCAGCTGCTCCCGCACCGCCTCCACCGTACTGTTTTCCACATGGCCGCCGGCGGTGGTGGAATTGCCGCCTCCGCCCAGGGCCTCCAGGATCACCTGGACGTTGATATCGCCCAGAGACCGGGCGGACATGGACACGCCGTCCCCCTGGGGATAGACCACAAAGGAGGCCTCTACCCCCTTGAGGGTCAGCAGCTCGTCGGCCGCCTGGGCTGCCGTCACCCGATCCACGCCGTTTTCCCCGGTGCAGGCGATGGCGATGTTGCCCCGGTACTTCTCCGCCAGGCGGATAATGCCGTAGCGGGAGACCATCTCGTCCAGATCGTTCTGGAAGAGCTTTTGGACCTCATAGGTATCGGCGCCGGCCCGGCGCAGGAAGGCCGCCGCCTCGAAGGTACGGGCGCCGGTGCGCATGGTGAAGTTCTTGGTGTCCAGCACCATGCCCGCCAGCAGCGCCTCGGACTCCGCCCGCAGCAGATCCGAGGGCTCCACCAGATACTGCAAAAGCTCCGTTACCAGCTCCGAGGCGGAGGAGGCATAGGGCTCGTGGAAGTTCAGCGCCGCGTTTTCAATGTAGTTGGACGCCCGCCGGTGGTGGTCGATGACCGCCACCCGGTTGCAGGCCTCCAGCAGCTGGGGACTCTCCACGATGTCGGGCCGGTTGGTATCCACCACGATCAGCAGCGCCCCGGGCTGGACCTTCAAAAAGGCATCGCTGGCGGGGACAAAGACCCCGGCGTACTCCGGAAGATCCCTCACCCGGTCCAGCAAAGGCTGGGCCGCGTTGCGGCCCTGGGGCAGCACGATCTGGGCCCGCTTGCCCCGCTTCCGGGCCACACAGCAAAGACCGATGGCGGAGCCCATGGCGTCCATGTCTGGATTGGCGTGGCCCATGATATAGATCTGTTTGGCATCGGCCATCAGCTCGCCCAGGGCGTTGGCCATGACCCGGGACTTGACCTTGGTGCGCTTTTCCGTACTCTTGGCCCGGCCGCCGTAAAACTCAAAGTCCAGCCGGTTGCGCACGGCGCACTGGTCACCGCCGCGGCTCAGGGCCATCTCCACCGCCAGATTGGCGTACTTATAGAGCTCCTCCAGTCCCTCGCCGTCCTTGCCCACGCCGATGGACAGCGTAGCATGGACGCCGTCGCCCACGGTGATCTCTCGGACCGCGTCCAGGACGGAGAACTTCTCCGCGGCAAAGTGGGCATAATACTGCTCCTCAAAGATGAAGAGGTAGTTGTCCCGATCGGTCTTGAGCAGCAGTCCGTGGGCCGGGGCGGCCCACTTGTCCAGCTTCTCATAGATCTGGGCCAGCACCGCGCTGCGGCTGGCGTCGGAGCAGGCCTTCATCAGGTCATCATAGTTATCCACCGTCAAAATGGCAATGACCGGACGGGTGGCCTCCACCTTCTCCCGGGCCTCGTCTCCGGCGGTGGTGTCCACCCAGTAGGTGGTGGCCAGCAGGCTCTGGCCTGCCCCTTTACCCGCCGCCCGGACCAGGCTGCCGAACACCCGGTAGCGACGGCCGTTCATCTCCACCCGCTCGGGGCTCTCCTGCTTGCCCTCCAGCAGCCACCGGGAGGACAGATTGGGCACCGCGTCTCCCACCCGGATCTCAAAAAGGTGCTCCCGAACGCCCGCCAGCTGCAGGAAGCTCTCATTGCTCCAGATGACCTCCCCCGTGTCCGGCCGGTAGACCATGATGGGCAGAGGGGAGTTGATGAGGGTATTCTTACTGGCGGTGTCTACACTGCCGGTGAGGCTGTCGATATACTGGATAATGCCCTGCTTGCGCTTGCGGTTGCTGCTGCGGAAATAGAAATACAGCGCCACCGCCACGACACAGCCCACAGCACCCAGCGCCGGCTTAAAGGGGATCACCGCCGCGGCAAAGAGCACCAGCACCAGGAAATACAGCTTCATATTCGGTTCCAGCAAACGGGAGATCCGTTTGTTCATGATTCTCTCTCCTTCGTGTGTCGATAGATTATTACAGTATAGCAGGTTTTTCCCGGTTTGAACAGTGCAGTGCTCAATTTTTTCCCGTTTTTCCGCCCCTCCTTCCCCCACCTCAGTCGGATTTTTTCCCAAAAAAGAGGTATACAAACCCCGGCTGGCGTGCTATAATAGGATAAGTTTATATGTGGCGGTATCTTCGATATCCCCCATTTCTTTTGTATTTTACTGAGGCGGACCGCGTTTCCGTCCCAGTCAAATAATATATGACAAAATTCCACAGGATGCAGGATCGGGCGCATTGCGTGCCAGCCGCCGGCGAAACGGGGCCGAGGGGCAAGTACGGGCGTCTCTGCTTTTGTGCGGGCTGAGGCGGGAGAGTGATCCCGGGATCAGCCGTCTTTTTGCGCCCTCCTGCCTCCCAACGAGAAGTTTTGTCTCCTTTACTTTTGACTTTTTAAGGAGTGACTCTATGGCAGAGAAAATGAAAATCATCCCCCTGGGCGGTCTCAACGAGATTGGCAAGAACATGACCATCTATGAATACGGCGGTGAGATCATCATCGTGGACTGTGGCATGGCCTTCCCCGGGGACGATATGTATGGTATCGATCTGGTGATCCCCGATGTGTCCTATCTGGTGAAAAACCGGTCCCGCATCCGGGGCCTGTTTCTGACCCACGGTCACGAGGACCACATCGGCGGCATCCCCTATGTGCTCAAGCAGGTGAACATCCCCATCTTTTGCACCCGCCTGACCGCAGGACTCATCAAGCTGAAGCTGGAGGAGCACGGCCTGACCCGCTCCACCAAGCTGACCACCGTGGAGGCGGGGCAAACGGTCCGGGCCGGTAAGTTCAACGTGGAGTTCATCCACGTCAACCACTCTATCGCCGACTCCGTGGCCTTCGCCATCCACACCAAGATGGGCACCGTGGTCCACACCGGTGACTTCAAGATCGACTCCACCCCCATCGACGGGGAGGTCATCGACCTGGCCCGCTTCGGCGAGCTGGGCAAGGAGGGTGTGCTGGCTCTGTGCTCCGACTCCACCAATGTGGAGCGTCCCGGCTTCACCATGAGCGAAAAAGAGGTGGGCAAGACTTTCCGCCGGCGGTTCGCGGGCTGCGACAAGCGGATCATCGTCACCACCTTCGCCTCCAACGTCCACCGTATCCAGCAGGTCATCGACGCCGCCGTGGAAAACGGCCGGAAGGTGGCCGTCACCGGCCGCAGCATGGAGAACATCATGAAGGTCTCCACGGAGCTGGGCTATATGAAGGTGCCCCGCAACACCCTCATGGATGTGAACAAGATCAAGGGCCTGCCCAAGAACAAGCAGGTCATCATCACCACCGGCAGCCAGGGCGAGGAGATGTCCGCTCTGTACCGCATGGCCTTCTCCACCCACAAGCAGGTGGAGCTGGGGCCCGGCGACCTGGTCATCATCTCCGCCTCCGCCATCCCCGGCAACGAAAAGACCATCAGCCGGGTGGTGGATGAGCTCTACCGCAAGGGCGTGGACGTGCTCTACAACCGCTCGGATATGCTCCACGTCTCCGGCCACGCCTGCCAGGAGGAGCAGAAGATCCTCCACGCCCTGGTGAAGCCCCGTTTCTTCATCCCCGTCCACGGCGAGCAGCGGATGCTTCAGATCCACACCCAGCTGGCCATGGCCATGGGCATGGACCGCAACCACATTGCGGTGGCGGAAAATGGCAGCGTCATCGAGCTGACCACCAAGACCATGAAGATCAACGGCTCCGTGCCCGCCGGTGAGGTGTTCATCGACGGTTCCGGCGTGGGCGATGTGGGTGCCGTGGTACTGCGGGACCGCAAGCGTCTGGCGGAGGACGGCATGGTCACTGTGGTACTGCCCGTTTCCTCCCACAATGGCGATCTGCTGGCTCCGCCGGAGATCGTGACCCGGGGCTTCATCTATGTCAAGGAGTCCGAGGAGATGATGGCGGAGCTCCAGCGGGTGGCCGCCGAGGCTGCCGAGGGCGTATCCCGCCGGCGCCGGGACGACGGTGAGCTGCGCAGTGCGGTGAAGAGCGCCATCAGCAACTACCTCTACAAGACCACCAAGCGCAGCCCCATGATCATCCCCGTGGTGACCCGGCTGTAAAGGAAAACCTCTTTTCTCAGAAAATGCAGAAAACCGCGGACAGCGTTCTTAAAAAACGCCGTCCGCGGTCTTTTTTGTCTCAGGGCTTCTCAGCGGCCTCCTCGGGCTCCGGCAGGCGGAATCGGTCCAGCCACGCCCCCACCCGGCGCTCCAAAGCAGACGTCCGCAGCAGGCGGAACAGGAGAAGTCTCCCCCACTCCAGCACCGTGCACAAAAGGTACAGCCCCAGGGCCAGGGCCGGCACCGTCACCAGCACCCGCCAGCCCCCCAGGGCCGGCAGCCAGGCAAGGGACTCATCCAGCCAGCGGTTGAACACGAAGGGCTGGACGTGGATCAGGTAGACGCCGAAGGAGGCAGGGGCCAGAAAGCCCAGCACCGTACCCCACAGCCGTCCCCGGAGCTTCAGCCCGGAACAGGCGAAAAAGAGGCACAGCGCCGCCCCCAGGATCAGGGGCGAGGGATAGGTGAGAAATCGGCCGCCGCCGGAAACGGCACCGGTGCGCAGCAGGGACACCGTCTCCAGTGCCCACTTGGAGCCCCAGGCAGCCAGCACGCAGCCCGCATAGCCCGCCAGATACCACAGGGGATGACGGCGGACCCGGCCGTGGAGCCGCAGATAGGCCCCGGCGAAATACAGCGCCGCCAGCCACAAAAAGCTGTAGCCCCCCTCGGTCTGAAAAGGGTCCCCTCCCGCCAGAGTGGGAAGAAGGGACAGCAGCACGAAGCCCACCGCCAGCAGCTGTCGGAAGGACCGGGCACTGAGATGGGCGATCAGGCGGTTGAAAAAGGGCGCCAGGGCGTAGACACCGAAGTAGGCGGTAAAGTACCAGTACTGCTCCGTCACCACCGGCAGACAGGAGGCAAGGAACCGCTTCCCGCTCACCGGCTCCCACGCCAGGGCAAAGAGGGCTGTCAGTCCGGCGGACCAGAACAGCACCTGGAACCACAGCCGCACCAGCCCCTCACTCCGGCACCGGGAACGGCACAGCAGATAGCCCGAGAGAAGCCCGTAACAGTCCACCGCGCAGTAGGCCCCGCACTCCAGCAGCCAGGCCACCTGATAGGCCCCGGACCCATAGGGCGCCGCTGCCAGCACACCCCCCCGGCCCAGCAGGTGGAGGATGACCACCAAAAACATGGATATCACCCGCAGCAGATCCAGTCCCCGCTGCCGCTTCTCTTCCTTCTGCGCCACCTGCGTCACTCCCTTCCCAGTTTCTTGCTTCCTCATATCTCCGCCAGCTGGTCCAGCATCTGCTGGGCAAAGGCTTCCAGCCGGTCCTCGATCCCCGGCAGGTGCAGCACTGTGCCGGCGTCGTTGGCCGTCTCCGTCATAACGAAGCGGGGCGGCAGATAAAAGGCCTTGTTCATGCAAAGCGCCCCCAGAAGCTGCTCTGCCACGATGTCGCCGCCGGAGTAGCCGGAGACCACGATGCCGTACACTGCCTTGTCGTCAAAGCGGGTGGTGCGGAACAGGGCGGTGAGGCGGTTGATACAGGCGGTCAGGTTGGCGGAGACCGCATCGTTATAGTTGGGGCACAGCAGCACCAGGGCATCGGCCTGGCGCACCGAGGGATAGACCTCCTCCACCATAACGCCGCCGTAAAAGCAGCTGCCCCGCTCGCCGAAGTGGAGGCACATCTGGTAGGGACAGCCGGAGCAGTCCACCAGCACGCCATTGCGCAGCCCCACCTCGGTGATGTCGCACCGGGGCTCCAGGCGCTGCCGGATGCGTTCCCACAAGGCCATGGTATTGGAGGTCTTGTGGCTGGAGGCGTGGAGCACCAGCAACCGGGGCCGCCGATGCCGCTTAGGTACAAAGTCCACTACCCGCTCCGCCAGGTCCCGGGCCGATGCCCGGTAGGCCCCCGGCAGATCGGTGCCTCCCAGCCGGGCCAGCACCTGGAAGTTACTCAGGGACGCCGTTCCCTCCACCAGGGGTTTGCCCACAAAAGTGCATCCACAGTGGTTGGCGGCAAGGGCCAGCTCCCGGGCGGCGGCTTTGGTGTAGAGCTCGCTCTGGGCATCCACCACCAATCCCCCCACAGACCCCTCCAGCAGCTGCGGCTCCCGCCGCAGCCGCTCCAGCATGGGCCCCCAGGCCTGGTTTACGCCCCACTGGCCCAGGTCCAGGGCAAAGAGCAGCCGCCGCTGCTCCAGGTCCGACAGCTCCTCCGCCGTGCCCACCTCCCGAACGGAAAGGCCTGCCAAGGCATGGGAGAGCACGTCGTCCAGCCGGGGCGCCGGACCCCGACGGGGACGGATCAGCACCAGGTCCTCCATGGAAAACCGCCTTCTTTCAAAGGATTAAAGGATTCTCGCCAGGTCCTCCCAGGTCTCCTCCAGGCGCTCCATCAGTGCCTGGGGCAGCTCCAGGGATTCGATCTCCTGGCCTGCGGAGGTATAGCGGTTGCGCACACCAAAGTACACGCCGCCCAAATATACCGAGCCATAGTGCCACTGGCCCCGAAGGGTGGCCAGCAGGCTCAATGCCCCGGAGCTGAGGGCCGGGGCCACATAGGGCTTGAAGCCCAGCTCCCGCAGCCGGAGGTTGGCGGTCTTGGTCTTTTCCGTCAGCTCCCGGGACAGGGTATCATCATACCGGCCGATGGAGTTGGCGATCACCAGGCCCTCCCCGTGGGGGCCGAAGGCTCGGCCATCGGTGAGGTAGGCGGCAAAGCGGGGGTCCTTGCGGGCATAGTAGGCCGCCCGGCCGTGCATGACCCCCAGGCCGTAGCCCTGGATCTGCTCCGGCAGAAGGCCCCGACCGTCGAACCGGCCGTCCTCACCGCGGTTGCTGGCCAGATACGCCGCCTTGCACAGGGGATCCACCGGGTCCGAGACCACGGCGAAGAGTCCGGAGAAGCCCGCCTCCCGGGCCTGCCGGGCGAAGTGTTCCACCAAGCCCCGGTTGGCCTCAAACTGGGCCATCCGCACGTCGCCCTTGGCGCCCAGAGGCGGCACGCCCTTGGAGGCGGCAAAAACGAACATATCGCAGTCAAAAAGCTGCTCCGGTGCCACCACCTCCACCCGAGGCAGAGCCTGGGGGTCCTCTGGCGTCACCACCTGGTTGAGCTCGAACTCCCAGCGCTCCGTTACCTTGGGGTCCAGATCACAGATGCCGATGGTATCCAGCACATCGCCGCCCAGGAGCTTGAGCCCCAGGAGCATGGTGCTGCCCACATCACCCACTGCCAGCAGGTGCAGCCGCTTTTTCCCCGTCTTGCGGCCAGTGACCAGCGGTGCCCGGCGCCAGAAGGGGTGGCGGTAGTTCACCGCCCGCAGTTCGCCGTTTTCGATGGCCCGGGCCACCGGAGCGTCCAGGGTTGGGGCATCGGGCAGACGGCGGCTGTCCAGCCAGGCCACACCTTCCTCTGCCGTCAGCTGCCGGGGATCGGTGACGGCAAAGGAGCACCGTCTCCCCTCCGGCGGAGCGGAGAAGAGAAAGGTCAGCGGCACCTTCTCCGCCGGTGCCGGGCACCGGGGCAGCGCCAGATCATCCTCCAGGGCGCAGAAAACCGCCCCATCTTGTCCATAGTAGTACATATCAGTCTCCTCCTTTGGCTGCCCCTTCACAGGAGCGGCCGGATTTGTCAAAGGTCCTCCAAAAAGAGGTTCCGCATCCGCATCAGGGCTGCCAGGTCATTTTCCAGATACACTGAAGCAGCAAGGTTGGGATCATAGGACATACAGCTGCCTTTGTCCGGACACAGCGGCAGGATCACCGCCTCACTCAGGCGGCTGAGGGTCAGGTTTCGGCCAAACTGGCTGCGGTATTCCGTCTCCAGGGCCAGCAGAATATCCCGGGCGTTCTCCAGGCAGGTGCGGGAGAACCGGAAGGCGGGCTCCCGGCCGCACACCCGCAGGAACCGGGGGCAGGTGTAGGGCAGGATCATATTGATGGAAGGCAGCAGGCCCGGCACGGACCACTGGTCCCGACGGACAGTGTCGCCGCCGATGAAAGGATAGAAGGACGACTCCACATACCAGGCCCGCAGGTCCGGCACGAAGTAAATGGCATCCACCGGCAGCTGCCGCTCATCGATCAGGTCCCGGCCCCGGCCGGAGAGCAGGCCCACCAGCACCTGACTGATGTGCACCCCCGCTTCCCGGGCCATGGGCTCCAGCACCCGGATGCGGTCGCCGGTGTGCATCATGTCGTCCACCAATATCACCGGCCGCTCAAAGGAGCGCACCGTGCGCACCTGGCTCTCCAGGGGCGCGTAATAGGGAAAGGCCTCGATGGTCTTTTCATGGAGGTCCGGAGAATAGACCTTGTCGGTGTGGATGGTCTTGGTGACGGTATTGGGCACCGCGTGGCCCCGCAGGAGCTTGCCGAAGGGCACGCACATCTCCGGGCCCAGGGTCCGGGGGTGGGTGGGCATGGGCGGCACGCCGTTGCGCTTTGTGATCCGCTCCACCAACCGGTGGTGGATAACGGCGGTGTTCAGGGACAGGATCAGCGTGCCGGGATAGAGGGTGCACAACGCCTCCTGGAATCGGCGGTAGGCCTTTCGGATGGCCGAGAGCACCGCCGGCGCAGTGGAAAAGGGCGGCTTGATGGTGGTCTCGATGTTCTGCATCACCGCCACAGGCGAACGCATATCCACCAGCAGCAGCGGCTTTTCATCTTCCATGTCCGGGATCCGCAAAAAGCCCTGACGCCAGAGGGCATCCTCCGCCTCCTCCGTCAGCTCCCCGTCAGCGGGGCAGTAGAGGGCATAGGTGCAGTCCTGGGCCATGGAGTCCGACAGCACCTCCGTCAGCAGCAGCTGCTTGACGTCCCAGTCCCCCGCCTCCCGGGCGGCGTACATCCCACTGAGCAGCAGGATGCGGCCTGCGGTGCGGCTGCGCACATAGTCCGCCAGCCGCAGACTCCCCAGGGCGGAGCGAAGCTCCGTGGAGCTGATGAGCCGGCCCGTGGCAAAGCCCAGGGTTTGAGGATTCTCCCCGGTGGTGCGCAGGATGGTGGCAAAGCCCAGATACTCCCGGCTGATAGCCTCCACCCGCCGGTCCGAAAGGCCCACGGCAGCCCCCAGCCGCCGCAGCAGATCCGGCGTGGGCCGCTCCACCTTCCGAAAGTGCAGAGGATTGCCCTCCATCAAAGGCTTATACTGAGGCTCCCGGAGGTAGAGGCTGTTTTGATAGATAAACTCCTCTACCACTGGGTCGATGAGGTTGGAGATATCCCGATTCAGGTCCACGTTCTCCCGGATACGGGTGGAGCTGATGTCCTCCAAATGGGTGGGCAGACGCAGCTGCAGTACCTTGCCAGTGATGCAACTCAGGTCCACCTCGTCCCCCTGACTGTCTCCGTGAATGGAGCTGGCCCGGCGAAAGACGATATGGTTGAGAGAGTGGACGGAGCCATTCTCCGGCGGCTTTCTATAGGAGGAGGCCCCCTCCACTACGTCCGAGCCCACTGCCAGATACAGCTCTCGCCCTGGGAACAGCGCCCGCAGGCGCAGCAGATCCCGGGGATTGGCGATATTCACCGGGATATCGTGGGGAAAGAGGCGGACATGGAACTCATCGGCCACGGACATGGATACGATCTGCCTCCGGATGAGAGAGGGCTGGGCCTTCTTGGACCAGGAGAACTCATCCACCGCCAGATACACCTCAAAGCCCAGGTCCCGGATCTCCCGAACGATGCCCTTGTGGGAGATGGTGAAGGGGTCGAAGGTGCCGGGGAAGAAGGCCACCGGCAGCCGCTCCTCAAACCGGAACGGCCCTTCCAGGATCTGATGCTCCACGATGAAGCGGTAGATGTGGGACAGGGCCGCCGCCCGGTAGAAGTAGGTCAGCTCCCCCTCCCGGTGTTCGATAAAGAGGAAGAGCATCTTGTCCGCCACAAGGGTAAAAAGCTCCGTCTTTTCCCAGAAGGTAAGCTCCCGGGAGCCGAACAGTTCCCTGCCGATGACCCACATGGCCTCCTGCCGCACGGTCTCCCGATAGGAGGAAAGGCCCTTGAGCAGCATGCCGGCCATCCGCTCCCGACGGGCATTGAGGACCTCCGGCGTCTCTCCAAACCGCTCTCCGTAAACCCCGTAGTGCTCCAGGGAGACGCCCACAGTGGTCAGCGCGGCGGAGACAGTGGTGTCGCTGGAGTTGCCCATGAGATGGGACAGGCGGTCCAGCATCTCGTCCAGCTCCGTGGGCCGCAGATGCAAAATAAACTCGCCCAGGCATAGGGGGATATACTTGGAATACTCGTACTGACCCACCTCCAGGCCCTTGGCCATCTCCACCGCTACCTCGTTGCGCTGGTCAAAGCTCAGTCGGTCGGCGATCCGCAGCAGGGACCCGCCGGCATTGTAGCGCACCACGATAGCGTCGCTGACCTTTAAGAGGTTGCCGAAGTGGGCAGCAATGTGCAGCAGGTTCTCCCGCTCGCCCCGAAGCACCTGCTCTGTCAAAAGCTCGATGTTCACCGCCTTGAGCACCCAGTGGGTGGCATTTTTCAGGTTGTCCACAAAGATGTCGCTGACCACCTCCCGGCGGGAGAGCTGCTCCATCTGCGCCTCACCGCTCTCCCCCAGGCTCCGCAGGATACAGGCCTGGAGATAGAGCAGGGCGGGACTTCCGCTGCAATCCAGCTCCCGGGCCAGAGCGCCAGCCCGGGCCGCCGCGAGATGTTCCGGCGGCAGTGCCTGGACCACCCGGTGGAAAAAGCGCATGGCCGCCGCCCGCAGCACCAGGTCGTCCTTTTTCAGCTGCACCGCGGCAAACTCCGTCAGCCGCTCCCAGTCCTCCCCGCACAACTCCGGCGGCAGGTAGCACAGCGTATCCGTCAGCGCCAGGGCCGCCTCCCGGTCTTTGAGATCCGGCGCGTCGTAATAGCGCCGGATCCCCTCCATGAACCGGGGCGCGTCTGCCGGAGCGCACTCCCTCAGCGCCGTCTGGACCGTGATTTTCATGGTGTAGTGGATGTGGCTCTTCTGAGGGTCCGTCAGTTTGTGGTCCGGATAGACCATCAGGTCCAGGTACCGGGCCCACAGAGCAAACTGAGTCTGCTGGGCAGAGGAGGGTGCCGCCGTCTTGGGCAGTTCCTTTTGATAGCCGGTGTTGAAGCAAGCGATGATGCGGCCGATGAGCGCCGCTGCCTGGCGGCGGATATCGCCCTCCCGGTCCATCAGCAGCTCATAGAGAAAGCTCAGGCTCTGGGCCTTCTGGGCGGCGGTAAGGTAGGTGAAATACTCCTCCAGAATACTCACATAGGCCCGGACCCGGCTCCAGGCCTTTTCGCTGCGGGCCGCCTCCAGCACATTGGCAAAAAGCCGCTCATGGCTGAAGCGGTGCATCAGGTGGAGGTTGTGCTCCACTGCCAAAAGCCGGAAAGCACGCACCGTCTCCTCATGGCTCAGCAGCGCCGCATCGGGCCGGCGGACCGGCGCCGTGGGGTGGCCCTCCAAAGTCACGTCCACCCCCAGATCCTGCAGGTACTCCTGGAAGTCGCACAGCTTGGCATACACGAAGGCGTAGCGCTGGCGCTTGGCCTCGTCCACATTGTCCAGCTTGCTCAGGATCACGTCGTAGGACTGCTCCAGGGTGTAAATATGGGTCCGCTCCCGGCCGCTGCTGTCCCTTTCCTGCTTGACCCGGAAGTCGGCATAGATCAACAGCAGGTTCTCCGCTGACAGGTTTTCCAGCTCCAGGTCCCAGGTGGAGTGGTTTGCGGCAATGTGGCCCACATTGGGAAGATCCCGCCGGGTGCACCACTGGTCTGTATAGTAATAGTGAAGATAAGGCACCCGCTCCCCGGTGCGGCAGCCGAACTTGCCGATATCGTGGCAGGCAGCAGAGGCAGATACCATGGCCAGGTCCACCTCACCTCCGGCGGCCCGCATCTCCCGGGCCATGGTCATGGCCACATGGTGGACACCGGCAATGTGCTCCAGAGTGGAAAAAGGGGTGGTCTCCGCCGACAGGCGCATGGCTTCATAGACACAGTCCTCCCGCCAGGCCTCCAGAAAAGCCCGGTATTCCGTCCGCCGGTCGCTGCCCCGCAGCTCCTCCGGCGTGCAGAAGGCAAAATCCCGGCCGATGTCAAAAGGCAGCACCTGCCGCTCCCGGTCCAGCAGCACCCGCAAGGCCTGCAAAAAGGTCAGGGCCGCCCCCCGCTGGGCAGGGGTGTGGTCGATCTCCTCGGGAAAGGCCAGGGACACCGCCACCCGGCTGATGTAAAAAAGCCAGCCCTCCCGAGGCGCCTGGACCTCCTGCTCCAGCAGCTCCCGGCATTGCTCCACCACGTCGGCACAGCGCACCCGCTCTTTTGTGGGCAGCAAGGGCTCCAGCAGCCGCCCCCATGCCCGGGCATCGGGCCCGGGGCCCGGGGCCCCCTCCTCAGACAGCCGCTCCAAAAAGAGGGGTTCGGAAAAGGCCTCCTCCAGGGCCTGGATCAGCTTTTCGTCCATGCTCGTTCCTCCCTTCCGCCCGCCCGGGGCATATCCAGATCGCTTTGGGGCTATTATACCGCAAAGCCGCTTCCAGGAAAAGGGCAATCTTTTTCTTTCCCGCTCCCTGTTTCCGCCCTCTTGCCGCCCCTGTTCTGGAAAAATCTGGTGCTCCGCCCTTTCCCGACAGCGTTTTCGCCTCCGGCTTTGTAGAATAGGGCCATACAAAGGAGGGACAAGCCTTGAATCGACTTCCACTGGACCCGCGGCAGTCCGCCCTGGCCGTCCGCTGCGGTATCCGTTTCTTTTTATCTGCCGCCCTGACAGGCTGTGAGCTGCTCTCCGGGGCGCCGCTGGCCCTGGGCTTCCTGGCCGCCGCCGACACCGGGGCACCGGGGCTGTCCGCCCTGGCCGGGGCGGTGGTTGGTGCCTTTTTATTCCTGGATTTTTCCTCAGCGCTGAGCTACATAGCCACTGCCGTTTTGATCCTCTCCACCGCCACGGCCTTTGAGGGCACGGGCCTTGCCAAACGCCCCCTCTTCCTGCCCGCCGCGGCCTCCATCCTCTTTTTGACGGTGCGTCTGATCTACCTCTTCCAGTCCCCCCGGCTGGAGACCCAGTTCTTCCCCGCCCTGGGGGCCACCATCCTGGTGGGCATCTCTGCCGCCGTCTACCGTCTGCTCCTCCGGGAGGGCGAAGCCCCCGGCTCCCAGTGGGCGGTGCTGTTTTTGATCGCCAGCTTGACGGTAGGCCTCTCGGGCCTGGTGCTGCCCGGCGGCATCTCGGTAGGGCGGCTGCTGGCGGCAGGACTGACCCTCTACGCCGCCTACAGCCAGAGCCCCGGTCTGGGTGCCGGATGCGGCGTGTGCATCGGGCTGCTGCTGGACCTGGCCGCCGGCAGCGGCGGTCTCTTTTTCGCCGCCGCCTTCGGCTTCACCGGCCTGGCGGCGGGCCTTTACGCCCGGCGGGGCCGTTTCCGGGCCGCCTGCGCCTATCTTGCTGCGGCGGTCATTTTGCTGCTGCCAGTGACGGCGGAGGAGGGCGTCCCCTTCCTGGGGGAGGCCATAGGCGGCGCGGTGATCTTTTTGCTGCTGCCCGCCCGGCTCTTTGGCGGCAAGCGGCTGCAGCTGCATGAGGGGACGCCCAAGGACGAGCCCTCCCTTCTGGACCGGCTGCGGACCCAGCTCAACCAGTCCGCCGCCGCCTTTCGGGACCTGTACGACAGCTTTTCCCGCCTGCCCTCCACGGAGGAAAACCCCGCCGTCATCTTCGACCGCTCCGCTGAGCGGGTATGCCGGAGCTGCGTGCTGCGGGACCTGTGCTGGAAGCGGGAGTACACCACCACCTTCAACGCCATGAACGACGCAACGCCCTTTCTCCTGGAGCGGGGCCGGGCGCTGCCCAAGGACTTCCCCACCCACTTCACCAGCCGCTGCATCCACCTGCCGGACCTGCTCACCGCCATCAACGCAGAGCTCTCCGCCTTTTTGCTGCGCCAGCAGTATCGGCGCCAGCTGGAGGAGACCCGCCGGGAGGCCCGGGGGCAATACGCCCGGATGTCGGAGCTTTTGAGCACCACCGCCGCCCACCTGGAACAGCCGCCCCAGCCGGTGTGGAGTGAAACTCAACGCCGGACCTACTCCGTGGGCGCCGCCCTGCGGCCCAAGGAGGGCGAGGCCGTCAGCGGCGACAGCCTCACCGCCTTTGAGACCGACAGCGGCAGCCTCTACCTTCTGCTCTCCGACGGCATGGGCACCGGCGAGGCTGCCCGGCGGGAGTCGGCCATGGTGCTGCGGCTGCTGGAGCGGTTTTTGCGGGCAGGGGTGGAACCGGAGGCGGCCTTGCGGACTCTCAACGACGCCATGACCCTCCGGGGTGCCGAGACCGGCACCTTCACCACCATCGACCTGGTGCGCCTGGACCTGCAAAGCGCCCAGGCAACGGTGTACAAGTACGGCGCCGCCCCCTCCTATCTCAAGCACGGAGGCCGGGTCCGGCGCATCACCGGCAGCTCCCTGCCCGCCGGGCTCCACACCACCGACCGTTCCCCTGACGCCACCACGCTGGTGCTGGAGGAAGACAGCTTCCTGGTGATGGTCAGCGACGGTGTGGCCGATGCCGCTCACGACGAGTGGCTGCAGGATCTTTTGGCCGGGTGGCAGGGCAGCGATCCCCAGACTCTGGTAACGCTGATTCTGACATCTATTCGGCAAAAGGGCCCCCTCCGGGACGACTGCGGCGTGCAGGTGCTGTATCTGCCCAAATCCGAGACCGGTATCCGGCGGGAAGTGTAAGCCTCCTGTTTCTCCCCTTCCGGTTTTCCACATGCGCTTCTCACTCTCCGCCTGGAAGGCCGCCCGCAAGGCGGCCTTCCAGGCGCCTATGCTCTTTTTTATGCCAAAGGCGGTATAGTTTTCCACCACCCGGGACACAATGGGTGCAGAAGGTTGACGGCGGGCCGGGACCAGCGGCGCGCCGCCGGAGCAAGTGAGGAGTGAATTCCCATGGTCAAAGGTATTTCCCGGCGTGTCGTGGTGGTGGAATCCCCCGACCCGCGCATTTTTGAGCAAGCCATTTTCATCGTCCGCAACGACGCCCTCAGCAGCGGCGGCGTGAGCTCCCAGGAGATCGTGGACGAGGCCCGGCGGGTGGCCAAAAGCTACACCCAGGGGTCCGGGCATCTGAGCCACCGCTGGCGGGCCCTGTGCCCGGCTCTGTACGCGGGCATGGGTGCCGGCGGCATTGGCCTTGTGTGGCTGCTGGTGACACTGCTGTAATCCCCTTTCCCTCTCTTTCCTTTCCCATGCAGAGGCGCCGGGACCCAAACGGGGTCCCGGCGCCTCTGCTGTTTTTCACTTCTCCTTGGCCTGAATGGTCTGGATCATCTGCTCCGTAAAGAGCCGGGCGGCCAGCAGCGCCTCATCCAGGGAGTTGCCCGCCGCGCCCATCTCCACCAGCAGCGAGCCGGTGGTGGCGTGCTGATTATACCGGGAGTTGCGCAGCACCAACGGCCGCATCAGGGAGGGATAATCTCCGATGATATTCTCCTGGATAGCCACGGCCAGCTTCAGGTTCTCCTTCCAGTTGGGGTGAGACAGTCCGGAGCCGTCGCTGCCCACCACCAACGTGATCTGGGCCGCGGTGCCCACTCCCTCGATGGGCGAGACCACCTTGTACTCGTTGCCCTCGCTGTCCTCGATGGCGTCCCGGTGGACGTCCAGAACGAATCGGATGGAGGGATACTTCTCCAGATAGCTGTTGATGGCGGCCAGGGAACGGTCGTAGGCACCGCTGTAATTGGGATAGTCATAGAGCGTCCGGTCGTGGAGCACGGAGATGCCCGCCTCGCCGAACACCTCCGCCATCTCATCCCCCACTCGGACCATGTTGTAGTTGGTATCCGTGGTACGGTGATTGCCGGAGGCCACATAGCTCTCGTCCGGGGGCAGGGTATAGGCCTCACTGCCGTGGGTGTGGAGGATCAGCACCTGGGGCTCCTCCCCGGTGAGGCAGGCGTCAAAGTCCCCCTGCAGAGAGGCCGCATCCAGAGTGTAATCTGTGGAGTTGCTGATGTACACATTCCCCACCACCGTATAGCCAGCGGGGCTGGTGGGCACCAGGGTGCGGGCGGGGATGCCGTTGTCGGTGAAGTCCAGGGTCTCCAGAGGCGTCTCCTCCACCGGAGTCTTCTCCTCATCGGAGCCCTCCGGCTCCGTGGGCTCCGCCGCCTCGCTGGACCACAGCTCCAGCACCGCTGCCCGGGCACTGAGCAGCAGCGGGGACTCGCTGAGGGTCATCACCGTGGCAGCGGATAGTCCGTCCTCCGTCCACAGATCCCCCAGCTCCCACTGCAGGGCCCGCAGGGGCGACGCCGCCTGGGCCCGCAGGGCGGACAGGGCCGCCATCCAGGAGTCGCTGCGGCAGGTCACCGCCGCCGTCCAAAGGGTCCCTATGGCCAGGCACAGGGCCAGAAGCCGCCGCACCACTCCCCGCCATTCCTTCTTGTCCCGTTTCGTAAGCATCACCTCTTGGGACAACCTTATGCGCCGCCGGCGGAAAAAAGAACCGCCGGGAGGTGGTCTCCCGGCGGCTTGGGGCCCTGCCCGGACAGGCGCAGGCCCAAACTATGCTTTTTTCAAAGGCAGCGTAACGATGAAGCGGGTGGAGAGGTCGTCGCTTTCGGCCTTGATGGTGCCCTTGTGCTCCTCCACGATGGAGGCGGCAATGGGCAGTCCCAGGCCGAAGCCGCTCTTTTCTCCCCGGGAGGCATCCGCCCGGTAAAACCGCTCGAAAAGCCGCCGCAGCTGCTCCGGCGGAATGGGGGCGCAGCGGTTGATGACCGTCAGCCGGGCCCGCCGGTCCGCCTTCTCCAGCGTCACCTCCACGGTGGTGCCCTCGTCGGCGTACTTCACGGCGTTGTCCAGCAGCACCCCCGCCAAGCGCCGCAGCTTGTCCCCGTCGCCCTCCACCTCCACGCCGTCGGCGATCTGGGAGGTCAGGGTCTTGCCCGCCTCGAAGGCCACCGGCTCGAAGCTCAGCACCGTGTCAGTGACAATGTCCGTCAGGGACTGAACGGTGTGGACAGCGGTCCGGGGCATATTGTCTGCCCGGGCCAGGGTCAGCATCTCCTCCACCAGAGCTTTCATCTGCCCGGCTTCGGAGTGGATATTGTCCGCCCAGCGGGCGGGCCTGGGCTCCAGGGCCGCGCCGCTGAGGAGCTCAGCGTTGGAAAGGATCACCGTCAGAGGGGTCTTAAGCTCATGAGAGGCGTCAGAGAGGAACTGACGCTGCTGACGCAGGGCTGTCTCCACCGGCCGGGTGGCCCACCAGGCCAGCAGCGCCGAAATGCCCAGAAGGATCACCACCGCCACGCCGCCGATCTGAAGAAAGGAGCGGGCCATATCGTCCAGGGTGTTCTTCTCCATGGAGATATCCACAAAGGCGATGCGCTGGAAAAAGCCGTTGTCCCGGCGCAGATAGCGCAGGTTATAGCTGTCAATGGTACCGCTGCCCCGGCCATCCTGAACGCACAGACTGAGGATCTGCTCCAGCTCCTCCGTGTTATCCAGGTTGGCGTAGGTGCCTCCGGTGACATAGGCCGTGTTGTCCCCCGCCAGTTCCACGGTAAAGTAGGGCAGCTGGAGCTGATCCTGGTTGCGGCCTGGCAGGAGACCATAGGAGTCCTGCTGGATCACCCGCTGGAGCACCTCCATGCTGCTGCGCTCGATGTTCCACTGGGCGGAGATATAGAAGGAGGCAAATACGATCCCCAGCACCGCTGTCATCAGCACCATGCAGATGGCCACAAATTTCAGCCGCAGCTTTTGAATCATATCCGTCCCCTCCTTTCTTTCACTTCTCCTCCCCGGTCTCCAGACAGTAGCCCACCATGCGGATGGTGCGGATCTTCACCTGGGAGTGCAGATGCTCCAGCTTCCGGCGCAGAAAAGAGATATAGACCTCCACATTGTTGTCCTCCGCGTCGGATTCATACCCCCACACCTTCACCAGCAGCTTCTCCTTGGGCACCACCATGCGCTGGTTGAGCATCAAGAGCTCCATCATGTCATATTCCTTTCGGGAAAGGCGCACGGACCGCTCCCCGCAGCTGAGCAGGAAGGTGGACTGCTCCAGCTTGAGATCACCAGAGCGCTGGACCCCGTCCTCCCGCAGCTCCGGCTGGCGGCGGACCAGGGCCCGGACGCAGGCGGTAAGCTCCTTGGGCTCAAAGGGCTTGGTCAGGTAGTAGTCTGCGCCGCAGTCCAGCCCCGTCACTTTGTCAGAGACGTCGTTCCGGGCGGTCAGCAGCAGCACGGGCGTATGGTTTCCCTCCTCCCGCAGCCGCTTGACCACCTCAAAGCCGCTGCGCTTGGGCAGCATTACATCCAGAAGGATCACATCATATATGGAGCTCAGGGCGTTGTCCAGGCCCGTCTCCCCATCGTGGCAGACGTCGGCGGTATAGCCTTCCATCTCCATCAGGTCCTTCAGCGTCTCCGCCAGACGGACCTCGTCCTCTACGATCAGAATCCGCATATTCCGCTTCCTTTCAGGCCGCCGGGAGCTTTTGGGCTCCCGGCGGTCCATCCGGTTCCGGCGCCTTGCCGGGCTTTACTGGCTCAGACCGTCCAGCCCGCTCTGGGCAACGGCCAGGATCTCCGAGACCGCATCGCTTCCGATGCTGTAAATGGTGGTGGAATCGTTCAGCCGGGCGTAGCGGCCGGTGCCGTCGGTGGTCTCGCCGCCGATGGTCAGCGTCACCTGGGCCTCTTCTCCCTCATCGTCCAGATAGGTGGCCGTCAGTACCGCCGCCGGGTCGTCCAGGCCGCAGATGCTCACTGCCTGGTCGCTGGGCTTATAGTCGATGCAGGCGGTGAAGCTCAATACACCCAGCTGGGAAGAGAGGTCCTCCACCTGTTCCGTCACGTCCTCGTCCCCCGACTTCCACACCGCGCCGTCCTCATCGTCCTGGGTGACGGTGAAGGTGACGCTCTGGGCACCGGAGATGGTCAGGCTCTTGAGCCGGTCCTCCGTCAGGGCAGGGATGTCCTCCAAAACAGCCATGTCATAGATGCCCTTGCTGATGCACTCGTGAAGCTCCGAGGAGACCACATACACCGTGTCGCTGTCCCCGGTTTTGAGGTAGTAGGAGCCGTCGGAAAGCTCCTTGCCCAGTAGCAGCACCGTCTCCGTGCCGTCCTCGGCAGTGGCGGTGATGGTGCCTGTGGGGGCATCCAGGCCGTAGGACTCCAGCGTGTCACCGTCGGGGATGGTCTGCATGGGGTCCAGCGCGGTGATCAGATCGGAGAGAGCCTCCGGATAGGAGGTAGCCAGGGGGAACTCCGGATCGTCGGCCCAGATCCAGCTGCCCGCCTCATCATGGGTAAAGGTCAGCGTCACGTCGCCGTTATCATAGGTGATGGTCTCAAAGGTGTCGGAGGCGGTGGGTACCTGGCTCTCCAGCCGCTGCTGCTCCGCCTCCTGGGCCTCCTGTTCCTCCTGATGGGCGCTGCAAGCCCGGACGCCCAGCAGCAGTGCCACCAGCACCACCACCAGACCCAGAGTCAGCAGCAGCGTTTTCTTCTGCTTTCGGTTCATGGCGTGCCTCCTTTTACAGCTTCCGCCGGCGCATCCAGCGGACAAAGCCGAAGAGCAGCACGGCCAGGGGCAGCACAAAGATGAACAACGCGCTCCAGATGCCGCCGGTGGTGATAGTGTTCTGGGTAACCTGCAGGCTCACCGGCTCGATGGAGATATTGGAGATATCGTCAAAGCCGGCGGTGGAGCAGTTCAGGAACAGATCCAGATTGGACAGATTGGTGAAGCTGGAGGTGATGCCCTCGTCCACCAGAGAACTGCTGCCGAAGACCGTCAGCCGGGCGGTGCCGCCGTCGGTGTCCTCGGTGGCCAAGGCGCCGATGCTGAAGGAGCCCTCGCTGCGGGTGTCCTCATCCACCACACTGTAGCACTTATCAGAGGTGTCCAGGAAAGAGGAGACCGTGATGGTATCCCGGGCGGGATCCGTCAGGGTCATGCCCCGGGAGCGGTAGATGAGCACCATGGAGTCGCCCGTCAAATTGGAGGCCGCGTCCACAGAGCTGTCCACCTCCGGGAAGAAGGCGTCCAGCTGATTGGCGTAATAGCGCTGGGTATCCGCCATCATGCCGTCGGAGACGGTGATGCCGTAGGTCTCCAGGATCTCATCCCAGTTGGGCCGGGGAGACAGATCAGGAGACATGAGGTAGATCACCTGTCCGCCCCCGGCAAGATAGGCCAGGATCATATCCTTTTCATCGTCAGCCAGGTCACTGGTGGGACCGTTGCACACCAGCAGGTCGCAGTCCTCCGGGATGCCGCCGTCGGTGAGGAGGTTCACGTCCGCCAGGGTGATGTGGCTGCGCTCCAGCAGCTCCGTCACGGAGGAGGACAGGGCCGTCTCCCCGTGGTCGGTGATCTGATAAACCTTATAGGTCGCGTCGGAGACCACCGCGTCTATGGCCGAGGTCAGCTGACCCTCGCAGTCAAAGTCAGTTTCAGAGTAGGTGCCGGTGGTGTAATAGGAGTAGATATCGTAGCCGATGATGCTGTCGATGGCGATGGTCTCCTGCTTCCCGGTGGCCTCGCAGGCCACCACGATGGTGTTCTCCTCACAGCCGTAGGTCTCCAGCACGGAGGGGTACACCGTGGGGTCCGTGTAGTCCAGGCTCAGGCGGTCGCTGAGGGACACATACTTGTCCAGAAACTTCACGACGCGCTGGTCCATCTCATCCTGATTGGCCAGCACGTGGATGGCCACGTCCTCCTGCAGATCCGCCAGGTACTCAATGGAGGTATCAGTGACAGTATATATCTTGTTGTCGCTCATGTCCAGCTTGGAGATGCTCTCCGGCAGCTGGGCCACCAGCAGGTTGAACACGATCACCGCCGCGATCACCAATGCGGTAAGGCCGGCGGAAAAGGCGCCCCGCCGGGAGCTGTGACGCCCGGCGGCGGTGCGGAGGGATGCTTTCCAGTTTCTTGCCATGTCCGGCGCCTCCTTTCAGTTCCAGCGCCGCTTCTGAATGACCTGGACGGTCAAGAACAGAAACAGCGCGATCAAAGACAGGTACAGCAGCACGCCGGAGACGTCAAAGACGTGGTCACTGGCGAAGCTGTCAAAGGCCGCCACCAGGCTGAACCGGCCCAGCAGGTCCGGCAGCAGTCCCACAAAGCTGGTGGAATCCACAAAGTAGAACCCAAAGAGGGCCACGGCCCCCACCACCAGCACCGCCGCCGTGATCTTCCAGTTGTTGGACAGGGACTGGAGCAGGAAGCACACGATGAGGAGCACGATGAAAAGCCCCAGCAGAGATCCGGAGGCGGTGGTGGGCAGATAGCCTATCAAGCCGTCCCACAGGTTCAGCAGAAGCAGTACGCCGAAGGTGCCCACGGCGGCGATGACCTGGCTCTCGGTGAGAGAGGAGATCAGAAGGCCGATGGCGATCTCCACTCCGCCCAACAGGAAGAAGGCAAAGAGGGAGGCGTAGTCCGCTTTGAGATAAGCGGTGCCGTTGAGGGCAATGATCAGCGGGCACAGCCCGGCGATGAGTACCGGCACCAAGTATACGGTGAGCATGGCCAGGTACTTGCCCACCACCACGCCGGTGACCGTCACCGGGGAGGTCAGCAGCAGCTGATCCGTACGGCTGTGCCGCTCCTCAGACAGGGAGCGCATGGTCAAAATCGGCACCGCCACCATGAAGATATACAGCGCATAGCTCAGCGTCAGGGAGAAATAGGGGTAACCGGCAAAAAGGTTATAGGCCATGAAGTAGATGCCGATGAACACCACCATCACCGCCACGCAGATATAGCCGGTCATGGAGTTGAAATAGGAGGCCAGCTCCCGCTTATAGATCGCTTTCATTCCCTTGCGCCTCCTTCTCTTCCTCGTTTTCCTCCCCGGTCGTCTCAGGCTCCTCAGGAGCAGCAGTCAGGCTGTCCTGAGCTGCCTCCTCTCCGTCGCCTTCGGTCAGCTCCAGGAACACATCCTCCAGGGACGCCGCCTGATGCCGCAGCTCCAGCAGCGGACAGCGGGCAGAGGCAAAGGCGTAGAACAAAGTCTCCCGGATATCCCCGTCGCAGCTCAGAGACACCGCCGTGGTGCCATCGCCCCGGTCCTCCATCCGTCGGGACTGGATACCGGAGACCGTATCCAGCACCGCTGTGACCACCCCCGGCGTGCCCTTGGCCACCAGCTCCAGGCTGCCGGCGCCGGCAAGCTGCTCCTCCAGGTTTTCCGGTGTGTCGCAGGCCACCAGATGGCCCTTGTGGATGATCATCACCCGGTCACACACCTCCCGCACCTCGGAGAGGATGTGGGAGGAGAGGATCACCGTGTGGTCCTTGGCCAGCTGACGGATCAGATCCCGGATCTCGATGATCTGCTTGGGGTCCAGTCCCACGGTGGGCTCATCCAGGATGAGGATGGGCGGGAAGCCCAAAATGGCCTGGGCCAGGCCCACCCGCTGGCGATAGCCCTTGGACAGGTTCCGGATCAGCCGTCCGGCCATGTCCTCCAGGTGGGTCAGAGCGATCACCTGAGTGATCTGATTCTCCCGCTCCCCCTTGGGGATCTTCTTGAGCTCCGCGCAAAAGCGCAGATACTCCATAACGGTCATGTCCGGGTACACCGGGGGGATCTCCGGCAGATAGCCGATCTCCCGCCGGGCCTCCTCCGGCTCGTCCAGGATGCTGTGGCCGTTGACCAGCACCTCGCCTTCGGTGGCGGCCAGATAGCCGGTCATGATATTCATGGTGGTGGACTTGCCGGCTCCGTTGGGTCCCAGGAAGCCGTAGATCTGCCCGTCCTCCACGGTGAAGCTCAGATGGTCCACCGCCAGATGGTCCCCGTAACGCTTCACCAGATCTTTCACTTCGATCAAAGCAGTTCCTCCTTCAGACGCTGCGCGCCCATTCAGTCATCATGCAGTATAGCCCCCGTTCCTTAAAGAAACCTTTAAGGAGCAGGCATTTTGGCAAATGTTTCCTATTCTTCCCTCCCCGCCGTGTTTTTTGGTTGTGAAAAGCAGGCGAACCGTGGTACAATGACCCTGACAGAGCCGCCCCACAGGCGGAAGGAAACATATTAAGAAAGGGCGAGGGACCATGAAGTACGATTTTGACGAGATCATTGACCGCAGAAATACCTATGCCATGAACACCGACGGCTTCCGCGGATACATCTTCCACGCCGGGCCGGAGATGAAGTTCCCCTACGCCGACGACGAGTTCGTACGGATGTGGGTGGCCGACATGGAGTTTGCCACGCCGCCGGAGGTCTGCCAGGCCATCAAGGACCGGGTGGACAAGCGCATCTTCGGTTACAGCCAGATCCTCAACGACAGCTACTACAACTCCTTTGCCGCCTGGTGCAGGGACAAGTACGACTGGACCTTCCCCCGGGAGCAGCTGGTGTTCAGCCCGGGCATCATCCCCGCCCTCTACGAGCTGGTGGGGGATCTGACCGCCCCGGACGAGAAGGTGCTGGTCACCTCTCCCTCCTATGGCTATTTTCTCCACGCGGCGGAATTCAATCACCGGGAGCTGGTGTGCTCGCCCCTGAAAAACGACAGCGGCTATTTCACCATCGACTTTGAAGACCTGGAGCGCAAGGCCGCCGATCCCAAGGTGAGGCTGCTGATCTGGAGCAACCCCCACAACCCCACGGGCCGGATGTGGACCGAGGAGGAGACCCGCAAGGTCTGTGAGATTGTGGAGAAGTATCAGCTGTGGTTCATCTCCGACGAGATCCACTGCGACCTGATCCGCCAGGGCCGTCGCCACCTGCCCACCGCCAAGATGATGCCCGACTATCCCCGGCTCATCACCTGTATGTCCGCCAGCAAGACCTTCAACATGGCCGGCCTCATGTTCTCCAACATCATCGTCCGGGACGAGAAGGTGCGCGCCCTGATGGCCGAGCACGACAAGCTCTTCGGCTGCGTCAACCCCATCTCCGTCACCGCCTCCCAGGCCGCCTATGACCAGGGCGACGCCTGGCTCCAGGCCCTGCGGACCTATCTGGACGGCAATTTTGCCTTTGTGGCGGACTTCCTGAAAGAGCACCTGCCCCAGGCGGTGTTCTCCATCCCCGAGGCCACCTATCTGGCCTGGGTGGACCTCAACGGCTGCCTGGGCGATGTGGAGGACCTGCCCATGTTCTTCGCCAACGAGGCCGGTGTGCTGCTGGAGGGCGGCGACGGACTGTTCGTGGACAACGCCAAGGGCTTTGTCCGGCTGAATCTGGCCATGCCCCGGTCCATCATCGAAAAGGGCCTCAAGCGCATGGAGGAGGCCATTCGCC
>CALXDZ010000123.1 GCA_944387205.1 uncultured Oscillospiraceae bacterium | reverse complement strand
GGGGGGGGGGGGGGGGGGGGGGGGGGGGGGGGGGGGGGGGGGGGGGGGGGGGGGGGGGGGGGGGGGGGGGGGGGGGGGGGGGGGGCGAGGGCGCCATCCTGGTGGTGGACGCCACCCAGGGCGTGGAGGCCCAGACCCTGGCCAACACGTATCTGGCCATGGAGCACGACCTGGAGATCCTGCCGGTGTTCAACAAGATCGACCTGCCGGCGGCGGACCCCCAGAAGGCCAAGCACGAGGTGGAGGACATCATCGGCCTGCCCGCCCTGGACGCGCCGGAGATCTCCGCCAAGCTGGGGCTTAACATCGACGCCGTGCTGGAGGACATCGTGCGCAACGTCCCGGCGCCCAAGGGGGACCCGGCGGCGCCCCTGAAGGCCCTGATCTTCGACAGCCAGTACGACCCCTACAAGGGTGTCATCGTCTACTTCCGGATCATGGAGGGCACCCTCCGCACCGGCCAGACCGTGAAGATGATGGCCTCCGGCGCATCGTACCAGGTGATCGAGTGCGGCCACCTGCTGCCCCTGGGCATGGAGCCCTGCGGGGAGCTCCGGGCCGGCGAGGTGGGCTACTTCACCGCCTCCATCAAGAACGTGAAGGACACCCGGGTGGGCGACACCGTCACCGACGCCGCCGCCCCCACGGCGGAGGCCCTGCCCGGCTACCGGCCCGTGCAGCCCATGGTCTACTGCGGCATCTACACCGAGGACGGGAGCAAGTACCCGGACCTGCGGGACGCGCTGGAGAAGCTCCAGCTCAACGACGCATCTCTGAGCTTTGAGCCGGAGAGCTCCGTGGCCCTGGGCTTCGGCTTCCGGTGCGGCTTTTTGGGGATGCTCCACATGGAGGTCATCCAGGAGCGGCTGGAGCGGGAGTTCGATCTGGACCTGGTGACCACCCTGCCCTCGGTCATCTACGAGGTCACCTGCACCGACGGCTCCCTGGTCCGGGTGGACAACCCCCACAACTACCCCGACCCGGCCCGCATCGACCACGCCCAGGAGCCCTATGTGAAGGTCACCATCATCACCCCCAACGACTATGTGGGCAACATCATGCCCATGTGCCAGGACCGGCGGGGCGAGTTCAAGGATATGCAGTATCTGGACACCAACCTGGTGGAGCTGCACTATCAGATGCCCCTCAACGAGATCATCTACGACTTCTTCGACACCCTCAAGGCCAACACCAAGGGCTACGCCTCGTTGGACTATGAGCTCTCCGGCTATCGGGACAGCGAGCTGGTGAAGGTGGACGTGCTGCTCAACGGTGACCAGGTGGACGCCCTGAGCTTCATCGCCCACAAGGACAAGGCCTATCCCCGGGCCAGGAAGCTATGTGAAAAGCTCAAGGAGAACATCCCCCGCCAGCTCTTCGAGGTGCCCGTCCAGGCGGCCATCGGCGGCCGCATCATCGCCCGGGAGACCGTCAAGGCCATGCGCAAGGACGTGCTGGCCAAGTGCTACGGCGGCGACATCACCCGGAAGAAGAAGCTGCTGGAAAAGCAGAAGGAGGGCAAAAAGAAGATGCGGAGTCTGGGCAGCGTCCAGATCCCCACGGAGGCCTTCCTGGCTGTCCTCAAGCTGGACGAGTGATCAGACTTCTTCTTTTTGCCCGGTCGGCGCACCGCGCCGTACAAGGGGTTTCCCCCGGCAAACCCCTTGGCGCAGGCGGAATTCATTTCCGCCGCGCAAGTGAAATAACAGAGTCCCCGCCGGATGGAACATCCGGTGGGGCAAAAAGAAGATGCGGAGCCTTGGCAGCGTCCAGATCCCCACGGAGGCTTTCCTGGCGGTCCTCAAGCTGGACGAATGAGCCAAAATCCGTTCCCCAGCGGGGCAGCAACAGCAAAATAAGCGATACCCGGTTTTCCGGGTATCGCTTATTTTTTCCGCCGGGTGGGCACAGCGGTGCCCCGCAGTAAAAAAGCAGCAAAGCGTGTAACCAACCGGGCCCAGAGGGTGCTTATGAAGGAGAAGGGCCTTTCAATACAGGGGAAAGGAGAGGAAAAGCCATGGAGGATCGTGAGATCGTAGAGCTGTATCTTGCCCGGGACGAGAGGGCCATCCGCCACACCGCCCAGGCCTTTGGGAGCCGTCTGCGGGCCCTGGCCTATGGCATCGTCCAGGACCGGCAGACCGCCGAGGAATGTGAAAGCGACACCTATCTGGAGGCCTGGAACAGCATCCCGCCCCACGAGCCGAGAGACTATCTCTATCCGTTTCTCGCCCGGATCACCCGCCACATCTCCCTGAATCGCTGCCGCCAGCGCAGCCGGCTCAAGCGCAGCGCATTCCTCTGTGCGCTGAGCACGGAGCTGGAGCAGTGCCTCCCGGCCCCGGATGATCTCAGCTGCCGTCTGGACGATCTGGCGCTGCGGGAGGCCATCAATGGATTCCTGGGCACCCTCAGCCCGGAGAAGCGGAATATCTTTCTGCGCCGCTACTGGTATCTGGACTCCATCGCCGACATCTCCCGCCGCTTTGCTCTGTCCCAGAGCAAAGTAAAGACCACCCTGTTCCGCAGCCGGAATCAGCTGCGGGCATATCTGGAAAAGGAAGGGTATACGCTATGAGAGGAAACGAATTGTTGGATAAAATGGAGCTGGTGGACCCGGCCTATGTGGCGGCGGCAGATGTACTGTCAAAGCCCAAGAGGCACCCTGTCAGGCGGTGGTGCGCCTCGGCGGCATGTCTGTGCCTTGTCTTTTGCCTGGCGGTGCCCGCCATGGCGGCCTCCATCCCTGCCGCCTATGAGCTGCTGTACGCTGTCTCCCCCGCCACGGCCCAATTCTTCAAGCCCGTGGAGCTGTCCTGCGAGGACAACGGCATCCGCATGGAGGTCACCGCCGCGTACATCCACGACGACACCGCCCAGATCTATATCACCATGCAGGATCTGGAGGACACAAGAGTGGATGAGACCATGGATCTCTTTGACAGCTATGCCATCCACACCCCCTTTGCTTGCACGGGGCATTGCGACCTGGCAGGCTATGACCCGGATACCCGGACCGCCACGTTCCTCATCACCATTCAGCAATGGAACAAGCAGGAGATCACCGGCGACAAGCTCACCTTCTCCGTCCGGGAATTTTTGAGCGGCAAGGAGACCTGGCAGGGCGTCCTTACCGGCGTAAGCCTGGAGGACGCGGCGGAAAACGCCGCTGCCCAGACCGTGGAGCCCCGGGGTCTGAGCGGGGACGACAGGCTTGCCGCCGCAGAGACACAAATCGTTCTCCAGCCCGCCGGCGACCTGGCCTCGCCCACCGACGGCGTGACCCTGACCGCCATGGGCTATGTGGACGGCCGCCTTCATGTGCAGGTGCACTACGCCGACATTCTCACCACCGACAACCACGGCTCCCTCTCCCTGCTCCACAGGAAAAGCGGCCAAATGCTCTCCTGCGCAGCCTCCGTGGCCTTCTTTGACGAGGAGGGAACGGGAAGCTACGAGGACTATATCTTCCCCGATGTGCCTGCTGATGCCCTGGGCGATTATGCGCTGTACGGGGAGTTCGTCACCTCCTCAGGACCGGTGAAAGGAAACTGGAGCGTCACCTTCCTGCTGGAAAATACCCCCGGCGAATAACACGCCCTCCAGGGGACCTGTGCCCGCAAAAAAGGGACGGCATGGCAAAAGCCATGCCGTCCCTGAAAAATAGGACCGTATTTTTCCGTGTCTTCGTCCTCCTGGGCGGAGGCGCTTTTTACTATGCAAAGGCATAGCAAAGCAAGCCATGTACCGCCGGACTTTGCCTGCTTTCATGGCAGGCTCTTGGCCCGTGAAGTTTCACATCCCGAAGAGGCGCGCTTACTTGCCGGAGCGGGTGCGGATGGCCTTGAGCAGCTGGATCACCAGCATACTGCCAAGGGCCAGGCCCACGATGGCGCCCAGCAGAGCCCCAGACAGCGGGGCCACCTGGAACAGAGGCTCCAGGGGCGGGATCACCAGCACCGCGCCCAGCAGCACCGCGCCGATGACAAAGGCGCCCTGCAGATACTTGTTGGAAAAGAACTGGCGGGTAAAGAGCACCGGATGGGCGGACTTGCAGTTGAAGCCGTGGAACAGGCGGCTGAGGCACAATGTGGCGAAAGCCATGGTGCTGGCGGTCTCAGCGCCGCCGTTTTGCAGACCGATGTGGAAGGCGGCAATGGTGGCCAGGGCGATGACCAGGCCCTCCACCGCCACGCTGGTGAGGAAGGAGCGGGTCAGGATACCCTCGCTGCGGGGACGGGGCTTCTCCTTCATGACCTCGTCGGTATGGGGCTCCAGGCCCAGGGCGATGGCAGGCAGGCTGTCGGTGAGCAGGTTGATGAACAGCAGATGCACCGCCGTAAAGGGCACCGGCAGCGCCGCCAGAGAGGCATAGAGCACCGTCAGGATGCCCGCCGTGTTGCCGGAGAGCAGGAACTGGATGGCCCGCTTGATGTTGGCATAGACGTTCCGACCGTTTTTCACCGCCTGGATGATGGTGGCGAAGTTGTCGTCCGCCAGCACCATGCCGGCGGCATCCTTGGACACTTCCGTGCCGGTGATGCCCATGGCCACGCCGATGTCCGCCTGCTTCAAAGCCGGGGCGTCGTTGACGCCGTCGCCGGTCATGGCCACCAGGTTGCCCCGGTCCTGCCAGGCCCGGACGATGCGGATCTTATGCTCCGGGGACACCCGGGCATAGACACTGACCCGGGGCACGAACTCCCGCAGCTCCTCGTCGCTCATGGAGTCGATGACAGAGCCCTCCACGGCCTCGGTGCCGGGGGTGAGGATGCCGATCTCCTTGGCGATGGCAGAGGCGGTGACACGATGGTCGCCGGTGATCATCACCGGCCGGATGCCGGCGGCGATGCACTCGGCCACAGCCTGCTTGGACTCCTCCCGGGGCGGATCCATCATGGCGATGAGGCCCAGGAAGGTCATGGCGCTCTCGTCGCACAGGTTCAGGGACGGCTGGTCCATGACCCGGCGGCCAAAGGCCAGTACACGGAGGCCCTCCCTGGACAGCGCCTCGTTCACCGCCAGGATCTGCTGCTTTTCCTCCTCGCCCAGGGTAGTCCGGTCCAGCAGCACGTCCACGGCGCCCTTGGTGACCATGATGAGCTCGCCCTTGACCTGGTTCAGGGTGGACATGAGCTTGCGGTCGGAGTCAAAGGGGATCTCGGCCACCCGGGGGTACTTCTGGCGGGTGACCTCTTCGTCAAAGCCAAAGCGCTCTCCCAGGCGGACCAGAGCAGTCTCGGTGGGATCGCCCACCTCGCCCTGTTCATTGACGGTGGCGTCGCTGCACAAAAGGGCCGCCCGCAGCAAATCCCGCTGGGCGGGGTCGTCAAAGTTGGCCTCCTCCACCGGGACTACCTTTCCGCCGGCATAGTACTTCTGGACGGTCATCTTGTTCTGGGTCAGGGTACCGGTCTTGTCAGAGCAGATGACGGACACACTGCCCAGGCCCTCCACCGCCTGGAGGTTGCGGATAATGGCGTTCTCCTTGGCCATCTTCTGGGTGCCGAAGGAGAGGACAATGGTGACGATGGAACTCAGGGCCTCGGGGATGGCAGCCACAGCCAGGGCCACGGCAAACAGGAACGCGTTCATCACCGGCTCATCCCGGAGGAACACGCTGACGCCGAAGAGCAGGGCACAGATGACCAGGATGATGATGGAGAGCTTCCGGCCGAACTGGTCCAGGCTCACCTGCAGGGGGGTCTTTTTCTCCTCGGTGTTTTTCAGCAGCGTGGCGATATGGCCCATCTCCGTGTCCATACCGATGCCGGTGACCAGGAAGGCAGCCCGGCCGTAGGTGACAAAGCTGCCGGAAAAGACCATGTTCTTCCGGTC
>CALXDZ010000122.1 GCA_944387205.1 uncultured Oscillospiraceae bacterium | reverse complement strand
CGGAAGCCGGATCTTACCGAAAAAGCCATCGTTGATGGCAGCCTTTGTTACCCGCAGCCCATGATGGCCCGGTTCTGCATCGCCTCGGTATGGCTGTTTGGATGGATGCTGTTCAGCGAATGGGCGTACCGCCTTCAGCTGAAGCTTATGCCCAAGCTGTTGCCCAAAGAGATGACCTATCCCCAGGAGATCCAGGAATACTATCTGCGGGACATGCCCAGAACGCCGCGAAAAACCTTATACACCATGTACCGGAGCTATATGGCGCAATACCGCGTGAAAGAAAGCGTGAGAAACAGCCATGCCCAGGTCATGTACTGGTACGGGGAGAAGGAGATGAAGTGCGTCAAGAACTCCGCCCGTATGTTCCAGCAGCTGCTTCCCACCTGCCGGATCTACGAGGCAAAAGGATACGGGCACGGCTATCTGGCCGTCTATCTGCCGGAGGAGTGGCTGCGCATCGCACTTCCTTTCTTTGAAGGCAAAGATCCCAATGCCCCCGGCGAATAGCCGCACATAGGAAACAGGCATTTTATGTTTTGGTGTACCGGGTATACAATAGAAACAAATGATAAGGAGGAATCGCTATGCGCAAGAATTTTGGAGCTAAGCCCTGGACCTATCCCCAGCCGGTCTTTATTCTGGCCACCTACAATGAAGACGGCACCCCCGACGCCATGAACGCGGCCTGGGGCGGCATCAGCGAGGACAAGGAGCTGAGCATGTGCATCAGCGCTGAGCACAAGACCACCGCCAACATCCTGGCCCGCAAGGCGGTTACTGTGAGCATGGCCACGGCGGAGCAGACGGTGGCCTGCGACTATGTGGGCATCGAGTCCGGCAATAAAGTGGCGGACAAGGTGGCAAAGGCCGGCTGGCACACCACGAAGTCGGAGTTTGTGGACGCGCCCCTCATCGACGAGCTGCCCATGGCGGTGGAGTGCCGCCTGGTGAGCTATGACCCGGAGAGCTGCCGTCTGGTGGGCGAGATCGTCAATGTGAGCGCCGACGAGTCCGTTTTGGGCGCTGACGGGAAGATCGACCCGGACAAGCTGCGGCCCATCACCTTTGACCCTATCCACAACGCATACCGGGTGCTGGGCGAGAAGGTGGGCAACGCCTTCCAGGACGGCACCAAGCTGAAATGACCGGCTGAATTTGGTCGTGAACTCCCGACACTTTGGGGGTTAGTTGCACCCGACCCGAACAATGATCAATATCTATACCACGGCAAAAGCGGAGCGCTCACATTGAGCACTCCGCTTTTCATAGTTCTCTTTGCAGGTAGACCATGTCCACCAACTGCACCCCACACTCGTAGATGGGGTGGTCGTAGTGGTCAGTAAAAAAGTTCTTGACCAGATGGTGCCTGCGAAAGCCGCAGGCTTCATAAAACGGGATAGTGGACGGGCTGTCGCCGGTGCCAACCAGCAGCACCGCATACTGCTCCCTATAAGTTCGGACAAGAAAGTTCACTAAAGCTTTTCCGTATCCCTTGCCCTGACAGTCCGGCACTACGGCAATATTTTTCAGTTCCAGAATGCCGCCGCCCTCGTCTGTCACCACACATTCGGCCTTCACCTCATTGTCCTCCAGCACATACATGGTCCCACGCTCCAGATAACGGTCGATCATGTCCTCCTGCTCGTCCGCCAACAGCAGCAAATTGAGATATGCCTTTTTACGGTCGATGATTTCCCGGATCTTCATGTCTGCCGTCATCGCCTTTCGTACACCAGATCCACGATGCCGTTGTAGCGTTCCGTCCCCACCAGCCTCAGAGGCAGTTCCTGAGAAAGCTCTGGAAACAGCCGTACGCCCTTGCCCAGCACCGTGGGGATGATGGATAGCCACAGCTGGTCGATGCAGTCCTCTTTGAGCAGCTGACCAGCCACCGAAGCACCGCCGCAAATCCAGATATTGCCCTTATGTTCCTCTTTCAGCTTGCCCGCCAGCTCTGTGATCGGCCTGTTCCAAAAGGTGATGCCCTCCCGGTCCGGCTCGCTTCGATGGGTCACCACATAACAGGGGAGGCCCTCATAGGGCCAACTGTCCGGGGAGAGCGCCGTGACGATCTGGTGGTAGGTAGACCAGCCCATGAGAATGACCTCCACCGTCTCGTAAAAGGCGGGGTAGCTGCCGAAATTCTCCGGCTCGCTGCCGTCGCCTCCCAACCAGCCCACACCACCCTGCTCGTCGGCAAGATAGCCATCCACGCTCACAGCAAGATATAACACAAGTTTTCCCATGACACTTCCCTCCGTTGCTCCTATTGTACCCAATCGTCTCAGAAAGAACAAGGCAAAAGAAAGCTGACACGCCGTCATCCTGTTGCTGTGCTGTCATGCAGAAAAAGCGGTATCTCACATGAAGATGGATCGGCTGAAAACTGTTATCCGAAACTCCTTAAAAAGCCCTTTCATTTGACCGACGCTCACCGCCGTCCCTTCTTCTGCCGCCTGCGGAAGTCCTCCTCGATGGCGTCCTTCCAGTGTTCGTCCAGGGGCGCGCTGCACCGGACAGCGGCCACGGCCTGACCCACCACCTCGTAGTTGAGGCGGGTGCCCTCGCTGTCGCAGTGGTAGTTCACCGCCCGGTCAGGGGCAATGCCTAAGCTGCCCGCCGTCTCCACCGCGTCGATGTTGGCCCCCAGGAAGAGAAACTCCCAGCCGTATTTCTCCTTTTGGCGCCGGATCATCTCCTTGACCCGCTGAGCGGAGTAGCGGCGGCTGGCGTTCTCCATGCCGTCGGTGGTGATGACGAACAGGGTGTGCTCCGGCACATCCTCGCTCCGGGCGTACTTGTGGATGTTGCCGATGTGGTGGATGGCCCCGCCGACAGCATCCAGCAGGGCGGTGCAGCCCCGGACATAGTACTCCTTGTCGGTGATGGGCTGGACCTCGCTCACCTTCACCCGGTCGTGGAGCACCTCGGTCTGATCGTCGAAGAGGACAGTGGAGACGTACGCCTCGCCCGGCTCCTTTTTCTGCTTTTCGAGCATGGCGTTGAAGCCGCCGATGGTGTCCCCCTCCAGCCCCTGCATGGAGCCGCTGCGGTCCAGGATGAACACCAGTTCCGTCAAGTTCTTCTTCATAACAAATCCCCCTATGCTGTGTTGTTCAGCTTACAAGCACAGTATAGGGGGATTTCGCTTCCAATGGGTCGCTTGGCAGGCGACAACTATTTTCGCAGGATCTTCTCCATGGGTTTGCCCTTGGCCAGCTCGTCC
>CALXDZ010000121.1 GCA_944387205.1 uncultured Oscillospiraceae bacterium | reverse complement strand
CGGCGGAGCAGGGAGGCGCCGCCCTCACCGACGTCACCAGCGTGGGCATGGGCATTCCCGGCGCCATCAGCAGCAGCGAGGGGGTCATCTTCCACAGCCCCAACATCCCCTTTGACCACACCCCGGTGCGGGCCCTGTTCCGGAAGGAGTGGGATATACCTGTACACCTGGGCAACGACGCCGGCTGCGCCGCCCTGGGCGAGCACTTCGCCGGCGCGGCCAAGGGTTGTTCCTCTGCCATCATCGTCACCCTGGGCACCGGCATCGGCGGCGGCATCATTCTGGACGGCAAGCTCTTCTCCGGCGCCAACGAGGCGGGAGCGGAGATCGGCCACATGGCGGTGGAAACCACCGACGGCTGGCTGTGCGGCTGCGGCCGCCGGGGCTGCTGGGAGGCCTACGGTTCCGCCACCGGCCTGAAGCACATGACCCAGGACGAGATGGAGCGGGACCGGGAAAGCGTCATGTGGGAGCTTACCCAAGGCGACTTTGCCAACATCAGCGGCCGCACCGCCTTCCAGGCAGCGGACCGGGGGGACGAAGCGGGCCGCCGCACCGTGGCGCGCTACCTGCGGTATCTGGCGGTGGGCATTGCCAACCTCATTAACATTTTCCAGCCGGAGGTCATCTGCCTGGGCGGCGGGGTGAGCAACGAAAAGGACGAAAATTTTCTCTTCCCCCTCCGGGAGCTGGTGGAGAAGGAACGCTTCACCCACGAGGGCCATCAGACCCGCATCATCAAGTGCCTGCTGGGCAACGATGCGGGTATCATCGGTGCGGCCCTTTTGGAAGAATGATATGTTCAACGCTGCAAGTGTGTGGTATAATAACCTATTATGACATTCTGCAAGAAGTAGGAGGACGACTGTCCGCATGAGCGATTTTTCTGCCCTGAAAGCCGCGCTGGCTGCGGCCGCGCCCGACCTGGAGATAAGGGAAAATGAACCTATGAGCCGCCATACCTCTTTCCGCATCGGCGGCCCTGCGGCTTTGATGGCCTTGCCGGGGACCGAGGAGGAAGCCGCTGCCGCGGTTCAGATTGCCCGCAAGCTGGACTGTCCGGTGGTGCTCATGGGCAACGGCACCAACCTGCTGGTGGCGGACGAGGGCATCTCAGCTCTGGTGGTCAAGACGGCCGACCGATGGAACGCCATTGAGGCCACTGGGGAGCAGGAGCTTACCGTCCAGTGCGGCGCGCTGCTCTCCCGGGCAGCCAAGGCGGCCTGGGAGAAGGGCTGGACCGGCCTGGAGTTTGCCCAGGGCATCCCGGGCACATTGGGCGGTGCCGTCACCATGAACGCCGGGGCCTACGATGGCGAAATGGCACAGGTGGTGGCTTCCGTGCGCCATCTGGAGCCTGACGGCACCGTGGTGGAGACTCCCGCGGAGGAACTGGACTTCGGTTACCGGCACAGCCGCTTCAGCGGAGGAGGCAGCCTGATTCTGTCCGCCCGGCTGAAGCTGCGCCCCGGAGACCGGGACGCCATCGAGGCCAAGATGGAGGAGTTCCGCCGCCGCCGCACGGAAAAGCAGCCGCTGGAGTGGCCCAGCGCGGGCAGCATGTTCAAGCGTCCCCCCGGGCACTTCGCCGGCGGACTCATCGACCAGTGCGGCCTGCGGGGCTTTACAGTGGGCGGCGCCCAGGTGTCGGAAAAGCACGCGGGCTTCGTCATCAACCGGGGCGGCGCCACCTGCCGGGATGTGCTGACCCTGGTCCGTGAGGTGCAGCGCATCGTCAAAGAGCGCACCGGTGTGGACTTGCAGATGGAGGTGCGCACCATCGGGTGCGAGCCTGTGGAATCTTAAAAGCAGAGGGTGTTTGCGTGGAATTCATCATTGTCTCCGGTATGTCCGGCGCCGGAAAGAGCAAAGCCGTGAGCTTTATGGAGGATATGGGCTTCTTCTGCGTGGACAATCTGCCCGCGCCCCTCATCCCCAAATTCGCCGAGCTGTGCATGGCGGGGCACGGGGAGTATGAGCGGGTGGCCCTGGTGACCGACATCCGGGGCGGCAAGAACTTCGACGGTCTGTTCCAGGCGCTGGATGCCCTGAACGCCATGAACTGCGATTATAAGATCCTGTTTGTGGAGGCCACGGAAGAGGCCATCATCAAACGGTATAAAGAGACCCGCCGCTCCCACCCCCTGGCCCACGAGGGCCGCTCCCTGCGGGAGGCGGTGGCCGCCGAGCGGGAGATGCTGGCTCCGGTCCGGGCCCGGGCGGCGTACATCATCGACACCTCCGCCCTCTCTACCGCAAAGCTGAAGGGCGAGGTGCTGCGGCTGTTCGGCCGGGAGGGGGCAGAGACCTCCATGAGCGTCAACGTGCTCTCCTTCGGCTTCAAGTACGGCCTGCCCATCGAGGCGGACCTGGTGCTGGATGTGCGCTTTCTGCCCAATCCCTTTTATGTGCAGGAGCTGCGCAGCCGGACGGGACTGGACGATGAGGTCTATCACTATGTGATGGATACCACCCAGGCGGGGGAGTTCATGACCAGGCTGAAGAGCTTGTTTGATTTCCTCATGCCCCAGTACGTGGAGGAGGGCAAGGCCGCCCTGGTGATCGCCGTGGGCTGTACCGGCGGTAAGCACCGCTCTGTGGCGGTGACCCGGGCCCTGGCCGCCTATCTGCGGGAGAAGGGCTATCAGGTATCGGAAAACCATCGGGACATGACCCGGGCGTAATGAGCCAAGGAGGGCGCTTATGCAGCCGGTATCGGAACGGACCGAGCGGCGGAGGGAGAGAGGCCCCAAGGTGGTCGCCATCGGCGGCGGCACCGGCCTTTCCACCATGCTGCGCGGTTTGAAAAACTATACGGAGAATCTGACGGCCATCGTCACCGTCACCGACGACGGCGGCGGCTCCGGCGTGCTGCGGCACGACCTGGGCATGCCGCCTCCCGGCGATGTGCGCCACTGCATGGAGGCGCTGGCCAACGTGGAGCCTATCATGGGCCAGCTGCTCTCCTACCGCTTCACGGAGGGGAGCCTGACCGGCCAGTCCTTCGGCAATCTGCTGCTGGCGGCCCTCAACGGCATCTCCGACTCCTTTGACCAGGCGGTGGAGCGGATGAGCCAGGTCCTGGCCATCAGCGGCCGGGTGCTGCCGGT
>CALXDZ010000120.1 GCA_944387205.1 uncultured Oscillospiraceae bacterium | reverse complement strand
CTCCGAGATGCGTCTGGCCAACCCCAGGACCAGTGCTGCGCCGCTCATCCGCTTCGCGCCACCTGTAAACCATCGGGCACTCCTACTGGGAGAAAAGCCCGCCAGCACACCGGCCACCATACCCAGCCAAATAAACACAGCGGTATTGTCCTTCAAAGACCAGCCCCACCGGATACCTCCGTAAACGATCACGCCCAGCGCCACAAACAACGCCAGAATGACCAGAATCTTTCTCACCCCAAGAGGACCGTGGATCTCCTCCTGCACAGTCATCTCTCTGGTTTTGAGGTCCTCCTCATACATCGGACTCAAACGGGGGTTCTTCTGCACCTTCCGGGCGTACCGGACCAGATAGAACCCCGTGGCCACCAGATATACCACAAAGCAGAAAAACCGGTAGCCGATGCCGGAGTACAGCGGCAGCTCCGCAATTCTTTGGGAGACGATAGTGGTATTCAGGTTCAGCATTCCGGTGGAAAAACCCACTGCTCCGCCAAGCAGGATCAGCGCCACACCCACGATAGAGTCATAACCCAGCGAAAGGGCAAACATGACCATGATGGGTGCAAATCCCATAAAGGTGTTTACGCCGATGGTGGTGCAGATCAGAGCGAAAAACACCATCACTCCGATGATGAAGAGCTCCTTTCTCCTGGCAAAATGCCGGGCCATCTTGGAGATCACGCCCTGCAGGGCGCCGCTGGAGGTAATGACCTCAAACGCGCCGCCGGAAAACAGGATCATCAAAATCAGGTCGATAGACCCGGAATAGCCCTCCACCATATAGCGGGGAAGGCTGAAGAGACTGATGTGATTGGAGGCCACAAAATGAAAGGTCTCGGGAAGAATGACCGTAACGCCAGCGCTGTTCTCTGCCCGCTCAAATATGCCCGCGGGAATGACCCAGGTCAGCACCGCCGCCGCAATCATGATTCCGGTGATGATCACCAGAGAATGCGGCATAGTAAACTTGTGTTGTTTCCCCATAGGTTCACCTCGATACTATGATCGGACCCTGGGGGCTAAAAAATAACCCCCAGGGACCATCTTTATAGGTTCTTTATTTATGCTTCGGTGTGATAGCCCAGCTGCTCCCGGGTATAGAAGGGCACCTTCTCCTTAAACTCCTCCTTGATCTGCTTTTGCAGTTCGGGAGAGGTAAAGATGTCGCAGGCGGTCAGCGCCAGCGCCTTGGCGCCCTTGACGGCCTGGTCGATGGCGTGCTGGGACTTGGTCAGCTCGGCAAACTCATGGGTATGGGTGTCGCAGCTGCCGATCTTCAGATAGGGCTGGATGGTGGGAACCTCCAAACTGACGTTGCCGATGTCAGAGGAACCGTACTTCATGTTGGGCTCGGGGTACTCCACCACTTCCCCCATGCTCTCCATGTGCTTTTTATAGGTCTCGTCCATGGCCCGGTTGGAATAGCGCTCCGTATACATTAAGCCGGCCTCCACCTTGGAGGTGGTCCCGAAGAGCAGATTGGCCGTGTCGATGGCCCGGTACATGGCCTTCTCCACCACCAGCAGATCCTTGACAATATCGCCGCGGATGCAGAACTCGCAGGAGGCATACTCGGGAATGATGTTGCTGGCCTTGCCGCCGTCAATGATGTATCCGTTGACGTTGGACTTGAAGGGCAGCAGCGCTCTTTGAGCATCCATGAAGTTAAAGGTGTGAATCACCGCATTGAGGGCATTGATACCCTCCTCCGGTCTGGTGCCGTGGGCAGGCTTTCCGAAGTACTCAATCTTCAGGTGCTTCACCGCCAGGCCGCCCCGCTGGATCAGGTTGCGCTTATGGGGATGGATCATCATGGCAAAATCCACGTCCTTGAAAACGCCGGCATCGCACATGATCACCTTTCCGCCGCCGCCTTCCTCCGCAGGGGTGCCCACCACCAGAACGCGGCCGCACAGGTCCTTGAGCACTTCGCCGATGCCGATGGCAGCGCCCACGGACATGGTGGCGATCAGGTTGTGACCGCAGGCATGGCCCATGGGAAGGGCGTCATACTCCGCCAGAATGGCCACGGTAGGACCATCTGCCTTACCCCGCATCTCGCCGATGAAGGCGGTCTCCATCCCGGCCACGTTCTTCTTTACCTGGTACCCGTGCTTCTCCAGGATGTCGGAGAGGGTCTGGCAGGCGAAATGCTCCTGAAAGGACAGTTCGGGATGCTCGTGGAGCGCCAGGGCCAGCGCCCCCAGTTCCTCCTGCACGGAGTCGATCTTGCGGACAATGGATTCATACATGGCGTTTGACATAGTTCTCCTCCTTATTTTCTGCCTGCAAACTGCAGCGCTCAGCGGATCTCTTCCTGCTCTGCGTGGAACAGCAGGGCAGCTACATGCTTGATGGCTTCTTTGTAATCTGTCAATCTGATGTTCTCATTGGGTGCGTGCTGCACAGAGCCCGCATGGCCGCAGCCGATACCGGCAATGGGCATATCGGTATAGGCGAAAACATCCCGGGGACCGGTGCCCGCAGCGGTGGGAAGAATGACCAGAGGCTTGTCATAGACATCCTCCGCCGCCCGGCAGATGACCTGGACGAACTTCTCGGTGACTGGGGTCTTGGTGGGCGCTGCAGCACTGGTGATACTCACTTCCACGTCAGTAAAGCCCTTGCGATCCAGATGGCTGCGCAGCAGAGAGAAGATCTTTTGAGGATCTTGGGCCACCACCAGTCTGAAGTCCAGCTTAGCAGATGCGTCACAGGGTGTCACGGTTTTTTGTCCCTCGCCGGTATAGCCGGAAACCACACCGCAGATATTGCAGGAGGGCTTGGTATACAGGGCGATATTCACCTCATCCCCCTTGGCATCGTTGACCAGGCGGGAGATCCCCAAGCGCTTTTTCAGTCCTTCCTCCGGAGAGGGCACCTTTTTCCAGGCCTCTGTCTCCTCCGGGCAAATGGGCAGCACGTCGTCATAGAACCCCTCGATGAGGATATTCTCCTTTTCGTCCTTCAGGGTGTTCAGGGCCTGGACCAGACGCCAGGCCGCGTTGGGCACCACCGGTGCGTTCATGGAGTGAACGTCCGTGTTGCCGGTCTTTACATGGAGCTGGCAATAGAGCATTCCCTTGTTGCCCAGCTTCACCACCGGGTTGTCCTCCTCATCCTTGGCGGAGTTTTCCCAGAGGCAGGCATCAGCCTGCAGCAGATCCTTATGGGCGTGGACGAAGGCCTCAAAGCTGGGGCTGCCGATCTCCTCCTCGCCCTCCACCAGGAACTTCACATTGACCGGAAGCGTATGGCCGCTCTTGAGGATTGCTTCGATGGCGTGGACCCGGGAGAGCAGTGTGCCCTTGTTGTCCGAACAGCCTCTGGCGTAGAGAATCCCATCATGGATCTCACTGCCGAACGGCGGATAGTTCCACTTTTCAATGGGCTCCGGGGGCTGGACGTCGTAATGGTTATAAAACAGCAATGTCTTGTCGCTGTTACCCTTTGCCTCTCCATAGACGACGGGATATCCGTTTTCGTTTTCCAGGACCCGGGCCTCAATGCCCGCTTCCTGCATTTTCTGCACCAGCATATGGGCTGTCTCCGCCATGCCGATGTTCTGCGCCGCGATGCTGGGCTGGGCGCAAAATGCCTGGAGGTCCTTGACCATCCCTTCAAAATGGTCGTCAATATAGGTAAATGTCTTTTGCATACAACTCCTCCTTTATGCAAACAGCGGGAAGATGATACTGGTAATCCAAAGGCTGAGGAATGCCAGCACCCAGGTCATCAGGATGATGTACTTCTGACGGTCAGGCCGAGTTCCGCATATAGAGATGACACGCACCCACTGGTTGATGGTCCCTCCGATGAGGAACATGGTGGGCAGCAAAATCGTCGCCTGCATGGGGGTCAAAGAACCATCCACCACAAAGGAAGCTGCCAGTGCGCTGCCGCCTGCCCGGCTGAAAAATACCGTGGCAAGGCAGACGATGGAGATGGGAGGCAGACCAAAAATACCCATAACCGGGGAGAAGATGTTGGAAAACACTTCCATCAATCCGGTGGTTTCCAAAATGTAGATAAAGGTGTAGGCCATGATGATGCTGGGCAGCACATTCTTTACGAAAATGTTCCAGCCCTTTCTGGCTCCATCCTGAAAGCTGTCAAAAATATTTCTCTTCTTTGCAGCAGTCGTTGCCTGCTCCATATTCGTTCCTCCTTACTTTGCTGCCTTCGCGGCTTTTTTGGCCTGCAGCTTGATGATCAGGCGCATCAGATTGGCTTCCACAAATTTCAGGACAAAGAGATACACAAAGGGCACGCCAGTTCCCACAGTAATGACTGCAAACAGCGGACTAGCTCCGCTGAAGTAATTGACGATGATGCCTGAAGAGGAATACTGGAACGCTGTAAAGATATCCCTCTCATCCTCCGTTAGCTTGCCGGCATCATAGAGCTCCCGGGTCATGGCTGAACCTGCATCGGAGCTGCTCAGGCTTCCCACCAGAGCCAGCGAAGCCTGGCCAGGGATGCCCAAAATCGGCTTCATAATGGGGGTCAACAGCCGTTCAGCCGCTTTCAAAGCTCCATAGTTTTCAAAGATCTGGATCAGGCCCATGGCCACCATCACCGTGGGTGCCAGCGTCAGCGCAAACAAAAAGCCCTCTTTGGCACTTGTGCCGCCGCTGCCCTTAAAGTTGGAGCCCTCCGTAATTTTACCGAAGGCGCCCTGCAGATTGGAAAAGTCCACCACCTGCAAGGGGCCTTCTGCATCGGAAAAGATGCCGGAAAAAACGAGTATCGCGATGATCAGCATAATCACTCCCACTATGGAGAGCTTTTCCTTGGTCTGGCTGTCGGGCTTGTTTTCGCTCATAAATCCTCTTCCTTTCATATTTTATTGAAGCTTCAACAAAATACTACATCAGCATTATTGAAATGTCAACTAAAATATTTGAACTTTCAATAATTTTTGCGTTAAAAATATTGATTTTTCAAAAAGAGTCTGATATGCTATGGACAAAGGGTAAGGAATATGAAAAAATACGCCAAAATTAGAATTTTTGAGGTTAAATATGGATGTTAAGGAACTTCGCCAAATCACTCGATGTATGTTGGATATCTGCAGATGCCTGGATACCATCCGCGAAGGGCAGTTCTTGAAATACGGCCTGACACGGGGACAGCACTCATTTTTGACCCGAATCCACGAAAATCCCGGAATCAATCAAGAGAGTCTCTCCTCTCTTCTCAAGGTGGATCGTTCTACCACAGCAAAGGCTTTGAAAAAGCTGACAGAAAAAGGATATATCAAGAAGGTCCATCCGCCCAATAACAAAAAAGACTGGATCCTTTTTGTTACTGAAGAAGGGGCCGCTCTAAATACTTGCATGGAATCCGCAGTAAACCAGCCTCTTTTCCAGTTATATCAAAAGCTATCTGACCGCGACATCAGTAAGCTTTATAAACTCATGCAGATCATGGATGAAAATATTGTATCTGCCTACATGGAATACAAAGTTCAGCCTTCGCAGACCACTTCCCCCTCCTTGTCAACAGGTTCTATTACCCTGCCTTCTTCTGAACAAAATCCCTAAATATTTAAAAGTAAATTATTGAAGCAGCAACTTTTTTCATCCGATAGGTCCCATTTGTTTTTCTATTTTTAATGATTTAGAGCAAATGGACAACTTTACGTTCAGTCTTACTCTCAACATATTGATTTCATTTATGATTTGCATCATCCACAAAGATAGCTAATCGCTTTTCCAAGCTTTTCCAAAGGATTTATAAGAAATTCGTATATAATTGCGTGTGAAAATTCCTGCTAAATTGCTTCCTACAATGACAAATCCGCAGGTGGGAACCAAAGGAAAACGTGCGCAAATCCCATGCAGTACAAAAAGAAAACCGCCGAACCCTTGCGGTTCAGCGGTTTTCTTTTTGGTGGAGCCGAGGGGAGTCGAACCCCTGTCCGAAAGTGCTTCAACTGGATGTTCTCCGGGCGCAGACGGTTATTGCGGGAGTCTTACTCTCCCTGTTCCCTTCCCTGTCGGCAAGCCGTCACGCCGGCAGGTCAGGTAAGCTTCATCATTCATGGCACGGGCAAAGCTTACCGTACGCACGTTCACCGCTAAACGACGCCTTCCCGGACCCGCGGTCCTGACCGGTCAGACGGCTGCGGCCCTTAGGCGGCAGCGAGTTCGAAAGAATCGTTGTTCTTTAATTTATAAGGTGCCCATTTTAAGGATGTTAGGCGCATCCGCCCGCTGACCCAGCCCCCACACCCCCGTCGAAACCGGTACGGCCCCGAATCTAAAGGGCAGGTCCCTCCCCGTCACCGGGGAGGGTCGCTGCTGTCATTTGCTTAGTATATCACATCTGTCGAGAAAATTGTTACGTTTTTACGAATTTCACCAGAAGCTCATGGGGCAGTATCTTGGCAAGCAGTCGATAGAACTTGTAGAACGCCCGGGGCGTATAGAAGATCCGCCCGGCCCGGGCCGCTCTCAGCGTGCCGGACACCACCCGCACCTGGTCACAATAGGGCAGCGAGGCAAACATGGGGGAATTGCCTGTGATGCCGCCCACATCCAAAAACTCTGTTTCCATGGGGCCGGGGCAGACCGCCGTGGCGGTGATGCCCTTGCGCCGCAGCTCCTCCGCCACGC
>CALXDZ010000119.1 GCA_944387205.1 uncultured Oscillospiraceae bacterium | reverse complement strand
CCCTGCACTTCCAGTTCTGCATGGGCTGCGCCAACGGCATCCCCGGCTCCATGAAGAACCTGATCTTCATGAAGGAGACCATGGAGTCCCTGTGCCCCGGCTCCACCTGGAGCTGCTTCGGCGTGGGTCACTCCGCCATGACCATGCTGTACGGCGCTGTGGCTCTGGGCGGCCACATCCGTGTTGGCATGGAGGATAACGTCATGTACGCCAAGGGTCAGCTGGCTGAGAGCAACGTCCAGTTCGTGGACCGCGCCCGCCGCGTCATTGAGGAGTTCGGCAAGCAGGTGGCCACTCCCGACGAGGCCCGCGAGATCCTCAGCCTGAAGTAAGCCTTTTCCCGTTTTCTGTCCCCCGTGGGAGCATTACGGTCATTTTGCCGGTGCTCCCACGGGGGTTTTCTGTTGATTCGGCAGATATGCCTGCAAGCCCGCCAGCGCCCCTATACGCCGTTTTCTCTCTCAGCCGTCTCCTATACTGCTAAACCCCATTTTCCCTCTCACACGCCGCCAGAAAGCCGTCAGAAGCATCTGTCTGATTTTCACCTTCTCCCTCCCGGCTTTGTGCGCTTTTTCAGGTATCCTGGACGGGATGCCGCCCCCTGACCATCTCCCCACAAAATTTTGGCTTTAAAATTATACATACTGTACATTACAGATTTTATACTGTAATTTACCCGCAGCAGTTTGTCAATTTTTTAACTATTATTTTGGGCAGATTATATAAAACAAGACGCTTACTTCTTAGTTACTATGCACTTTTTGGTTAGTAACTCACTTACTTGTATGTATTGCACAAAAGGCCGCAAATCGCTAAAGTATACCTGCAACAAGGAATGGACTTGCCGGCACATGTCCTGATCCAAACCATTTTAGAGATGAGGGAAGATCAATGGCGAAACAAAACCTTCGCGACGGGAACAAAAACTCCGTCGTTAATTTCGGCGCAGGCTGGCTCGTGATCCTCTACTGTCTGCTCATGTTTTTCCTGTACGTCGGTATGTGCAACGACGGCGCCAACATCACCGCCCCCAACGTGGCCTTCCGTCTGGGCCTGGAGCAGGGCGACATCATGAACATGAACTCCCTGGCCGGCATCGTCGGCGTGGCGTTCTTCATCATTGTAGGCCAGATCAACCGTAAGGTGGGTGCCCGCATCACCTCCGGCGTGTGCTGCATTATCTCCGGTATCGCTTACATCCTGGCCTGCAACGCCCCCAGCATTGTTATCTACACCATCGCCATGTGCTTTGTGTACGGCAGCATCATGTCCGCCGGCTATGTGGCGGGCGGCACTCTGGTAGCCACCTGGTTCCCCAAGAAGAAGGGTGTGGTCATGGGCTACACCACCATGGGCCACAACTTCGCTTCCGCCTTTTATGTGCAGTTGGTAGCCATCCTGATCGCGCCCACCGCGGTGGTCGTGAGTAAGGGCGGCGCGGAGCTGGCCAATGTGGGCGAAAACTTCTCCGCTGGTATCGTTCCCATCGGCATCGCCGCCATCGTTCTCGGTATCCTGGGTATGATCTTCATCCGCAATACCCCCCAGGAGCGCGGCATCAACCCCGACAACGTCTCTGATGAGGTCTATAAGAACGAGTACGACACCACGGACGCGGTCGAGGGCGACGGCGGCTGGACCACCGGCAGTTTGCTCAAGACCAAGGAGCTGTGGCTGGCCGCCATCACCACCGCCTTCTTCCAGATCTGCTCCGTGGGCGTCATGAGCCAGCTGGTGACCCGCAACATTCAGCTGGGCTTCACACCCCAAGCTGCTATGAACGTTATGACCATCCTGGCCCTGGGCGGCGTGGTCGGCTCCTGGCTCATCGGTATCATCGATGACAAGATCGGCACCAAGAAAACCATGGTGGGCTTCGGCGTATGGTATGCCATCGCCCTGCTGTGCAACTTCGGCGCCACCGACAGCTCTTCCCCTCTGGTGTATGTCTCCCTGTTCATGATCGCCATGGGCATCGGCGGCTCCGCCAACTTCACCACCTCTCTGCCCACCTCCATCTTCGGCCGTCAGGGCTTTGACAAGGTGAACAGTGTCATCTTCCCCATCCAGGGTGCCATCACCGCCTTGTGCTTCCTGGTCAACGGCGTGGTACAGAAGATGACCGGCGGCGAGATCAAGATGGCCTACCTGGTGTTTGCCGCTGTGGCCCTGGTCAACGTGGTGCTGGTGCTCATCGTAAACGAGCACCGCTTCAACCGGGACTGGAAGGCCGCTCACGCCGGCAAGTAAGATAACCTCCATATCCCCCCAAAAAGGACCGGCTCCCGCCGGTCCTTTTTGCTGCTAAAACCAAAAGCCTCGCAGAGTTCACGCTCACAGGCGTGAACAAAGTGATATCTGGTTTTTCCCGGCGACATGTGCGTCGGGAAAAACACTTCTCAGCCCGCCAGTGTGGAATTTGTCCGCTGTAAGTGGACAAATTCCGCGCACAGTGGGCTGTGTCCTTTTCAAATAAGTGGCTATGCCACTTATTTGAGTGGTTACACCAAAAAGCCCCGGCCAGAAGGCCGGGGCTTTTTGGGTGTGTGTTGTGTGTGTTGCAAAGGTGTTGGAGAGGGATAAGAGAGGAATTGGTTTGGGAGGATGGTCTCGTTCAGATTCATTTCTGAATCTGTGAGTATCATACCCTGTAAATAAGGCTAAACCATGTATTCATTGTGAATAAACTGTAAATTACAATGGTCCGGAGCTTATCTCCAATCCTACTCTTGTTCCCGCAGCCAGCGCAGAAAGCTGTCCGCCAGTTCCAGCTGCTTGGGATTCATCCCCCGCAGATGCTCCGCCACCGCCTGATTCCGGCTCCAATCCTCCTCCCGGCGGGTGCCCAGCAGCAGTTGGTCCGGCGTAACCTCCAAAGCCTCACAGATGCGCATGAACACCTCCAGGCTTGGGATCGATCTGCCTCGTTCAATGTTGGAGAGGTAGTTATTGTTGATGTCGCATCGCTCACACACTTGTACCTGCCGCAGTCCCATTTTTTTGCGGCGGGCCGCAATGCGCTGTCCGAGCTGCCGGTAATCCATCCCCATCTCATCACCTCACGTCAAGTTCATTTTATCTATTCCTCCCTTCCCTAAAAATAATCTTAAAGTGTATTTTATACTTGACGCGGTATTTTACCTGTTTTATAATAAAATATGTCTTGTTGCTTTCATTTCGAGGTGCTTTTTCATGGCTATCATGTCCAACTCTGCCTCTGAATTACTGGAACGCCTGGCCTATCTCTCCAACTGCTGCTATCTCTCCGACCTGCGCTACCTGGACTGCCCCTGTCCGCCTGTGGTCAAAGCGCTGCGTGCCATCCCCGCCAGAGAGTATACCTGCCCGTGCTGGCAGGAGGTCCTATATTACCTCACCGGTCATACTGTTCCCGCCCTGACCGACAGCTGGGCCTGCCGCCAATATCTGATAGACCGCTACAGCGGGCAGGTCAAGAAAAAAGTTTCCTCCCCCTTGACACCTCCCCCCGGTTGGTGATATAGTGGCTTGGTCAAAATGGCTTTGACGGAGAAGAACCCGCACGGCGGCGGACAGAGAGGGACACATTTTGGTGGAAGTGTCCTGCGACACGCGGCGGCTGTACCACTCCTGAGCCGCCCGGGAGGACCGGGCCGGGGCTTTCCCGTTACAGAAAGTCACAAGCGGCATGAAGTCACGCTGTGCGCCCTCCGCGACGGCGCCTAAGTCCTGCGACTGCGCAAAACACCAAAAAGCCTTTCTGCTTTTTGGTATTTCGCTTCGCTCCGGCCTTAGCCACCTGCTCCCGGGCGCCTCCGCGCTCTATGCAAGCAGGGTGGAACCGTGGGACGTTTTTTACGCCTCACCCCTGAACATCAGGGGTGAGGCGTTTTTTGTTTTGCCCCTCAGCTTTGTAGGGGCGCACATCGCGCCCGCCTACGGACAGAAGGAGGAAATTGATATGTCCGAAGAAGTCAAGAACGAGTTTACCTTTGAAAATCCCGAGTACCGCAAGACCTATTGGCACACCTGCTCCCACATCCTGGCCCAGGCCGTCAAGCGCCTGTTCCCTGAGGTGAAGCTGGCCATCGGCCCCTCCATCGACGAGGGCTGGTACTACGACATGGACGCCCCCTTCGCCTTCACGCCGGAGCACCTGGAGCAGATCGAGGCGGAGA
>CALXDZ010000118.1 GCA_944387205.1 uncultured Oscillospiraceae bacterium | reverse complement strand
ACCTTTATCATATCATCAACAGCGCTGTGGAGGAGATCCTTCAGATCTCGCCCAACCGCAAGGAACTGGAGAATATTGCACTGTCTGATAATGAAAGTGTCCGCTATTTTCTCATGCGCCGGGACGCAGAGGGAGCGCGTCTGGCCATGACCATCCACATGAAACACATCATCGATACACTGCAGGTATAATAGAGAAAGGAACACAGATTTGTTGTCTGAGCGGGATGCCTTCGGGTATCCCGCTCTATTTTTATACTAAGTAAACGATTGCGCCTGTGTAATTTTGCACAAAAGCCTGACAAGGTGTTTTCCGAATAAGGACACTTTAAAATTAAATTGTGCGCTCAATGGAGATAAAAGTGAAAAACTAGATAAAAAATCTGAACGGGATTTATCCAAAATAATGAAAATCTTAGCAAAATCTTGACGCGAATGGAAATAGGGACTAAGATACGCTTTGGTAAATGTGAACGAATTATGACTTTATGCGCTGCGGGGGATGCGGCGATCCTCCGCCAGCTGTTTTGGTCCGCGGGTGAGGAATGATAAAACAATACACAACACGGACAGAAAGGAATCCAGCACATGACGAAAGAAGAGGTACTGGAAAGACTGGTGGGCGCCTACACGGCCTACTTCAACATCCGCCGGGATACGGAGCTGAATGGCCTGCCGGTAGCTATGGACGCGGAGTATCACGTCCGCAATGAGCAGTATGTGCTCAGCCGGGAGGCAAAGCTGTGGGAGGCGGAAAACGACGAGTACGCCTTTGTGGTGGTGTTGGAGGAGCTCGATCCGGAGAACCTCCGGGCTTACTACGACGCCGTTTTGAAAGAGGGCATGAGCCGGGTAGACCCGCGGGCCAACCACATGCACACCGACATCACCATGCTGGTGCTGGCGGACCGGATCCAGCCGGAGGCGGCCGCAGCTCTCAAAAAGCTCAAGTACTCCAAGAGTTTTCTCTTTACCCTCCGGGGCTGGGCCCAGTTTCGAGCCGCAGCGCTGGAGGTGTCCACAGGCCAGACTTATGCCAATGGGCTGGGCAAGGCGGTGCTCAAGGAGCTGGGACGGCACTTGAGCGTCTGACAAGTTCGATATAAGGCGTTGGTGTGAGCGCTTTATATAAGTAAGTATCAACCTGGCAAAAACGCAAAGAAAGGGAGATCAAACAATGAATGCATTGGTACTTCTTGTGATCGGCCTTGCGGTTTTGATCGTCGGCTATCTGACCTATGGTCGCTGGCTGGCCAAGACCTGGGGTGTCGATCCCAGCAGAGAGACCCCTGCTCACGAGCTGGAAGACGGCAATGACTATTGCCCCGCCAAGGCTCCTGTGCTGCTGGGCCATCATTTTTCCTCCATCGCCGGCGCCGGCCCCATCAACGGCCCCATTCAGGCCGCTGTTTTCGGCTGGGTGCCTGTGTTCCTGTGGGTGCTGATCGGCGGCGTGTTCTTCGGCGCCGTCCATGACTTCGGCGCTCTGTTCGCCTCCATCCGTCACAAGGGCCAGTCCATCGGTGAGGTCATCGGTGAGAACATCGGGCCCCGGGCCAAGAAGCTGTTCACCATCTTCGGCTACCTGGTTCTGGTGCTGGTGGTGGCTGCCTTCGCCTCCATCGTGGCCTCTACCTTCGACGGCTTCGATGATACCGGCGCCGAGATCATCGCCAACGGCCGGACCGCCAGCATTTCCCTGCTGTTCATCGTCCTGGCCATCATCTTCGGCTTCTGCGTCTACCGCAAGAACGCTCCTCTGGGCATCTCCACTGTCATCGGCGTGGTGGGCATCGTCATCATCACCGTTATCGGTATGAACTTCCCCATCTATGTGGAGAGCAACGTCTGGATGATCGTGCTGGGCATCTACATCCTGGTGGCTTCCGTCACTCCCGTGTGGATCCTGCTGCAGCCTCGTGACTACCTGAGCTCCTTCCTGCTCTACTTTATGATGGCCGTGGCCTTTATCGGTATCATTGCCGCCCATCCCGCTTTGGAGATCCCTGCTTTCACCGGCATGACCGATCAGATCACCACCCTGGGCAACCTGTTCCCCGCTCTGTTCATCACCATCGCCTGCGGCGCTATTTCCGGTTTCCACTCTCTGGTGGGTTCCGGCACCACTGCCAAGCAGCTCAACAGTGAGAAGGACGCTCTGCCCATCGGCTATGGCGCTATGCTCATCGAGTGCGCTCTGGCCATCATTTCCCTGATCGCTGTGGGCTACGGCTGGAGCGCCTATGTGGACGGCTCCATCCGCACCCCCACCGCCGTGTTCGCCAATGGTATCTCCAGCATGATCGCCACTATCCCCGGCCTGGCCGGCTCCAAGGACACACTGTACTCTCTGCTGGTGCTGGCTGTGTCCGTGTTCTGCCTGACCTCTCTGGATACTGCCACCCGCCTGGCCCGCTACATGTTCCAGGAGCTGTGGCTGGCTCCCGGTGAGACCGTGAAGGACGCCAAGGGCTGGAAGGCCGTTCTGACCAATCCGTATGTGGCCACCATCATCACCGTGGTCATCGGCATCGGCCTGGGCATGACTGGCTACAGCCTGATCTGGCCTCTGTTCGGCGCTGCCAACCAGCTGCTGGCCGCTCTGGCTCTGCTGGCTGTGTGCTGCTGGCTGGGCAACATCGGCAAGAACAACAAGATGTTCTACATCCCCATGGTGTTCATGCTCATCATGACCCTGTGGTCCCTGATCAACACCATGATCGCCAAGTTCGGCGCCATCGCCAGCGGCAATGCCGATGTGATCACCGCTGCCGGCGGCTCTGCTGCCTGCTACATTCAGGGCATCTTCGGCGCGATCCTCTTTGTCCTGGCCATCTTCCTGGTCATCGAGGGCTTCGGCGCTCTGTCCAAGAATGGCAAGAAGGCTTCTGCCGCCAAATAAGGACAGCGTTGTCTGACAACGCATTACTTGCACCAAATCGATTGGGCACAAGGACCTCTCTGGTCCTTGTGCCCAATTTTTTTCTCTCCGGCCTGTATGAGTCAACAAAAAATACAAAATACACAAAAACCGCATTGACATTAAGAGCAGAAAGGGATATTATGACATCAGACAACAATAAAAGTACTTAGACAACCCTTGGGCGGCTGAAAGGCGCCAAGGGGGACAGGGAGGTCAGACAATGCAGGTTCCTTTGAAGGTGCTGGCACCTCAAATCGAGAAGGCGAAGCTGGTGCTGATCACCGGCCATTATGGCAGCGGAAAGACCGAATTCTCCGTCAATCTGGCGTTGCGGGCAGCGGAATGTCCGCAGAAGCTGGCTCTGGCGGATCTGGACATTGTCAATCCCTATTTCCGCTCCAGAGAGCGGAAGGAGCAGCTGGATGCCCGAGGCATCCGGCTCATTGCCTCGTCTCAGGCCTGCACCGATGCGGATGTGCCGTCGCTGCCGGCCGATGTTTTTGCTCTCTTTCAGGACCCGGATCTGTACGGGATCGTGGATGTGGGCGGTGACCCGGATGGAGCCCGGGTGCTGGCCCGGTTCCAGCCCCAGATCATGGCTACGCCCCACGAGATGCTGTGCGTAGTCAACGCCAACCGTCCCGAGACCCGGGATGCGGATCGGGCGGTGAGCTATCTGCGGGCCATCGAGGCCACCTGCGGCGTGCCCATGACAGGTTTGGTGAATAACACCCACCTGTGCGGCGAGACCACGGTGGAGGAGATCCTGAAGGGTGCCCGGCTGGTTCGGGAGGTGTCGGAGCGGACGGGGCTGCCGGTGGTATGCCATGTGGTGGTCAGGGCGCTGTGCGGCGAGGAGATGCTTGCTGGACTGCCCCTTTTCCCCATTGACATTTATATGAAAAAACCTTGGGAATGAGGAAGCGCCAGGAAGGAGGCAAAAGTATGACAGCAAAGGTTACTTTTGACCAGGAGCGTTGCAAAGGATGCGAGCTGTGCACGGCCGTCTGCCCGAAACACATTGTGGTGATTGACCAGGATACCATCAACAGCAAGGGCTATCACCCGGCGACGGTCTCCGACATGAGCCAGTGCATCGCCTGCGCCAGCTGCGCCAGGATGTGCCCCGACTCCGTGATCACGGTTGAGAAAGAGTAAAGGAGGAATCACTGTGGCGAAAGAACTTTGGAAAGGCAATGAGGCCATCGCGGAGGCTGCGATTCGCGCTGGCTGTGATTGCTTCTTTGGTTACCCCATCACCCCGCAGAGCGAGGTTCCTGAGTACATGTCTTTGCATATGCCGGAGCATGGAAAGGTGTTTGTGCAGTCCGAGTCCGAGGTGGCTGCCATCAACATGGTGTACGGTGCCGCCGGTTCCGGTATGCGGGCCATGACCTCTTCTTCCTCTCCCGGTATCAGCCTCAAGCAGGAGGGCATCACGTATCTGGCCGGCGCTGAGCTGCCTGCTGTTATCGTCAACTGCATGCGCGGCGGCCCGGGCCTTGGTACCATCCAGCCCGGTCAGGGCGACTACTATCAGGCCACCCGCGGCGGCGGCAACGGCGACTACCGCACCGTGGTCCTGGCACCCAGCAACATCCAGGAGGCCGTTGACTTCACCCAGGAGGCCTTTGACATCGCCGACCAGTACCGCAACCCGGTCATGGTGGTCTGCGACGGCCTTATCGGCCAGATGATGGAGCCCATTGAGTGGCGCGAGCTGCCCAAGCGCAATCTGGCACCCAAGGATTGGGCCACCACCGGAAAGCATGGCCGGGACCACACCAACGTGGTCAATTCCCTGTTCATCGACCCCAACGAGTGCGACGTACATAACGACCATTTGGCCGCCAAGTATGCGGAGATGGAGAAAAACGAAGTCCGCTGGGATGAGCACAACTGCGAGGACGCTGAGGTCATCATCACCGCCTATGGCACGCCCGCCCGTATCGCTCTGACGGCGATCGAGCAGCTGCGGGAAGAGGGCGTGAAGGCCGGTCTGTTCCGTCCCATCACCCTGTGGCCCTTCCCCGAGAAGGCGCTGCATGACCTGGCCGCTAAGCCTCAGGTGAAGGCCTTTGTGGACGTGGAGATGAGCTCCACTGGCCAGATGATCGATGATGTCCGCCTGGCTGTGGAAGGCCAGAAGCCCATCAGCTACCTGGGCCACGCCGGCGGCGTGATGCCCACCGTGGAAGAGATGGTAGAAGCGGCCAAGAAGGCCTTGAAGGAGGTCAAGTAATATGGCAATCGTATATCAGAAGTCCGCAGGATTGACCGACAAGCAGCTGCACTACTGCCCCGGCTGCCACCACGGCATCATCCATAAGCTGGTGGCTGAGTCCCTGGTGGAGCTGGGCCTTCTGGACGACGCCATCGGCGTCTGCCCCGTGGGCTGCTCGGTGTTTGCCTATAACTACTTCAATTGCGATATGCAGGAGGCTGCCCATGGCCGTGCTCCCGCTGTCGCCACCGGTATCAAGCGCACCCATCCCAATCAGCCGATATTCACCTACCAGGGCGACGGCGACCTGGCCTCCATCGGTACGGCTGAGATCGTCCACGCCGCCATGCGCGGTGAGAAGTTCACCACCATTTTCGTCAACAATGCCATTTACGGTATGACCGGCGGTCAGATGGCCCCCACAACCCTGATCGGCCAGAAGGCCACCACCTGCCCCCTGGGCCGTACCAAGGAGCAGGCCGGTATGCCCATCCGCATGGCGGAGATGCTGGCCACTCTGGACGGCTGCGTCTATGCCGAGCGCGTCTGTGTTGCCGATATGGCCAACCTGAACAAGGCCAAGAAGGCCATCAAGAAGGCCTTCCAGCTGCAGATGGAGAACAAGGGCTTCACCTTCGTGGAAGTTCTGTCCACCTGCCCCACCAACTGGGGTATGACGCCGCTGAAGGCTGTGGAGTGGCTCAAGGAGAACATGGCCGCTTACTATCCTCTGGGCGTGGTTAAGGACATCGAAACGGAGGCGAAGTAAGATGAAGAAAGAAATCATCATTTCCGGTTTCGGCGGCCAGGGCGTTATGTCCATTGGCAAGAACTTGGTGGAGGCCGGCATGGCCGAAGGTTTCCAGGTCACCTGGGCTCCTTCCTACGGCCCTGAGATGCGCGGCGGTACCGCCAACTGCTCCGTGGTGCTCTCTGATAAGCCTGTGGGCTCCCCTGTGTTCAGCTTCCCCACGGAGCTGATCGCCATGAACGGTCCCTCTATCGATAAGTTCGCTCCCACCGTTCTCAGCGGCGGCCTGGTGCTGGTCAACAGCTCCGTGGTCAGCAAGAAGGTGGAGCGCTCCGACGTGAAGGCGCTGTATGTCCCCTGCGAGGGCATCGCCTATGAGGTGGGCAATCCCAAGGTGGCCAACATGGTCATGCTGGGCGCATATGTGGCAGCCACCGGCGCCCTCAAGCCTGAGACCATCGAGCAGATGATCCACGAGATGTTCACCGGTGCCAAGGCCAAGCTGGTGCCGCTGAACCTGGAGGCGCTCAAGCGCGGCATGGCTTGCGCTCAGTAAGATTTTCCTATATACTGGAGAAGATAAAGCAAAAGAAGCCCCGGAGGGCTTCTTTTGCTACCTTAAAGAAAAAAGGAACGGTTTGCCTATGAAGTCTGTATTGGAACAGTATCAGGAAAAGAAAATGACTCCTGAGGAGATCGCTGCCCGTATTCCGGATGGCAGTGTGCTTCTGTGTGACACTGCCCTGGCACAGCCCATCGATCTTATCAACGCCATTGCCGCCCGGGCCAAGGAGAAGAACTATAAGGACCTGACTCAGCACATCCTGTTGGAGATCTATCCCATGCCCTTTTATACCGGTGAGAGCACGCCGGGCTACCATGGCGTCAGCTGGTTCTCCAGCGCCGGCGCTCGGGGCGCGGTCAACCTGGGGCAGGCGGACGTCATGCCCTGTTATTACCGGGATATGCCTCAGCTGATCCGACAGCAGGAGCGGATCGACGCTTTCTGCGTGGCCGTGGCGCCTATGGACAAGCACGGCTGGTTCAGCCTGGCGGCCGACGGGTCCTTCAGCGTAGCTGCACTGGAGAAGGCGGAGCATGTCTATCTGGAGATCAATGACCAGATGCCCCGGGTGGCCACTGCTCCTATCGTTCACATCTCTCAGGTGGACGGCCTGTACGAGGTTTCCCGTCCTCTGGCCTGCACCAAGCCGCCAGTGGTGGATGACATCAGCCGCACCATCGGCGGCCTTATCGCCGAGGAGGTGCCCAACGGTGCCACGCTGCAGCTGGGCATCGGTGCTGTGCCGGAAGCGGTTGGCATCTTCCTGAAGGATAAACACCATTTAGGCGTCCATACGGAGCTGCTGGCGGACAGTCTGGTGGAGCTGGTGGAATGCGGCGCGGCGGACAACAGCTGCAAGCCCATCCACCGGGGAAAGACGGTCCTGACCTTTGCCATGGGTACCCAGAAGGTCTATGATTTTCTGGATGACAACCACTCGGTGGAGGTGCTGCCGGTGGATTACGTGAACGATCCGGCGGTGATCGCCCAGCATCCCAACTTCATCTCCGTCAACGCCGCGCTGGAGGTGGACTTCTTCGGCCAAGTCTGTGCCGAGTCCATTGGTACCCGCCATGTTTCCGGCAGCGGCGGCCAGGTGGACTATGTCCGGGGCGCCACTCAGTCCAAGGGCGGTAAGAGCTTCATTGCCTTCCCCTCCACCGCCAAGGGCGGCGAGATCAGCCGTATCCGGGCCACGCTGACCCCCGGCGCCATCGTCACCACCAGTAAGAACGACGTGGACTATATTGTTACGGAGTACGGTGTGGCCAAGCTGCGGGGCAAGAGCCTGAGCCAGCGGGCCAAGGCCTTGATCTCTATTGCTCACCCCAAATTCCGGGAGGAACTCACAGCCCAGGCTAAAAAAGAAAACATCATGATCTGATGGAAAAACACCAAAGGAGCAGCAGGGATCTGAGGGACCGTGCTGCTCCTTTGGTGTTTTTAGGAGGTGTGCCGGAGACATCGTGCTGCGTGCATCCGCATCCGGCGGGTGGGTGTCCGGTTGTATGGGGTTGAGAGAAAGGAGTCTTTTGTGTCAATGAGGGAAGAAGGGATTGGTTAGAAAGTGACAAGAAGAAAACCCGGATCACCCTGTCTGGCATAGTTAGTTATTGCTAACTACAAATTGAATTTTAACTGCTTTCCCGCGATTTGTCAAGGGGGAAACGTGGGGAAGAGAGAATTTGGAGGCTTTTACAAATTTTTTGCTGCACTTTTGTGGAAAACAAAGATACGCCGGAGGGGAAACAGATGCAAATTTCAAAAAGGGAAAAAAAGACTTGACAAGAGGAAGGGGCGGCGCTTATAATAGGCCAAACTTTATTGAGGAAAACCGATGACAAAGACGAGTACCCTCGGGGAAGCCTTTCAGAGAGCCGCGGATGGTGGGATCGCGGCAGGGGGAGCCGAGGCGAATGGACTTTTGAGGGGGATGCCAACGGCCTTAGGCCCAGTAGCTACACGGGGACTCCGCCCGTTATCAGGGGGGCGCGGGCTGATTGGGTCTGCGAAAGTGAGTGGGCGCGCTCGGCAGAGCGTGTCAATCCGGGTGGTACCGCAGAGGTCTGTCAGCCTTTGTCCCAGAGAAAACAGTTTCTGGGGCGAGGGCTTTTTTGCTGCCCTGCTCCAGTGCATACCAGGAAAAGGAGAGATGCAGCATGACCGACAAGAAGATTCCCCATCGCCTGTATTTGCCCGAGGAGCAGATGCCCAAGCAGTGGTTCAACCTCCGCTCTGCTATGCCTGAGCAGCCGGACCCACTGCTCGCTCCCGATACGCTGCGGCCGCTGGAGGAGAAGGACCTGTATCCCATCTTCTGCCAGGAGCTGGCTCACCAAGAGATGGACGGCGCCACAGCCTATGTGGACATCCCTGAGCCGGTGCAGGAGGTCTACCGGATGTACCGGCCTTCGCCTCTCATCCGGGCTTACAGCCTGGAACGGGCCCTGGGGACCCCGGCCAAGATCTACTATAAGTTTGAGGGGAACAACACTTCCGGTTCCCACAAGCTCAACTCCGCTGTGGCTCAGGCCTATTACGCCAAGAAGCAGGGACTAACCGGTGTTACCACGGAGACCGGTGCCGGCCAGTGGGGCACGGCCCTCAGCGAGGCCTGCAGCTACTTCGGCCTGAGCTGCGACGTCTACATGGTCAAGTGCTCCTACGAGCAAAAGCCCTTCCGCAAGGCGGTCATGCAGGTCTTTGACGGCCGTGTCACCGCCTCCCCCTCCCGGGCCACGACGGTGGGCCGGAAGATCCTGGAGCAGACCCCGGACACCACCGGCTCCCTGGGCTGCGCCATCTCTGAGGCGGTGGAGGCCGCGGTGACCAGCGGCGGCGCCAAGCGGTATGTGCTGGGCTCCGTCCTCAATCAGGTGCTGCTCCATCAGTCCATCATCGGCCTGGAGACCCAGCTGGCCATGGAGCAGCTGGGGGAGTATCCGGACATCGTGGTGGGCTGCGCCGGCGGCGGGTCCAACCTGGGCGGCCTCATTGCCCCCTTCATGGCCGACAAGCTCCAGGGCAAAAATAATCCCCGTATCGTGGCGGTGGAGCCGGCTTCCTGCCCCTCCCTGACCCGAGGCAAATACGCCTATGACTTCTGCGACACAGGCAGGGTCACGCCCCTGGCCCGGATGTACACCCTGGGCAGCAGCTTCATTCCCGCTGCCAACCACGCCGGCGGCCTGCGCTACCACGGCATGAGCCCCATCCTATCCAAGCTCTATCATGAAGGATATATGGAGGCAGTGGCCTATGAGCAGTCCAAGGTTTTTGAAGCGGCGGTGCTCTTTGCCAAACAGGAGACCATCCTCCCTGCTCCCGAGTCGGCCCACGCCATCCGCGGCGCCATCGATGAGGCTCTCAAGTGCAGGGAGAGCGGAGAGGAAAAGACCATCCTCTTCGGCCTCACTGGTACGGGCTACTTCGATATGACCGCCTATGAGTCCTTCCTGGCGGGTACCATGACCGACTATATGCCTACGGATGAGGAGCTGCAAAAGGGCTTTGACTCCCTGCCGGACATTCCTCAGAATCAAGGCCTCTAAGAGAATATGTACGGAGGAGCGGAGCTTTAGCTCCGCTTTTCCGATATTTTGCAAAAAAGCTCCGGCTGGTTCATGCAGCCGGAGCAGATAGATACAGATGGAAAAGTAAGTACAGTGTTTATCGGCTCAGCTCCAGATCGGGAACTTTCCGATCTGTACTGCGCTCTTGGATGGGGGGCGTAGTTTCGCTGCGTTTGACCACATCAGCTAACTCCTCCATGGCAGCAGCCGCCATCTCATCCACCAGCTTGTGTTCCTCTGTGGCTACCTCAAGAGGGCGGCTGTGCTTCATCTCAAAGTGGAGCATCACCGCCATCATGGCCCGCAGAATGATGATGGCACCCAGCAAGATCAATTCAGAGATCTGGCTGACAATGACGGTCTTGAGCAGCTCAGCGGCCATCTTGAAGCTCAGGCTGGTGGCCAAGCCGTTGGCCAGCTGAAACTTGGCGTTGCTGGGAGTCCGACGGATCAGACACTTGGCATAGTCATAGAATGCCATGACCACGGTCACGACCACAATAAAGATGCCAATGAGTTCGCAGATGGAACTGATAATGGGAACGATGGTCTGAATGAAGTGGTGCAGCATAGAAACCTCCTTGGTCGTATCAGGGCACAGGGGGAAGTCCTGTCAGACTTTTTTACATTTTCTTAACTGTTATCATACCGGAAAGGGGAGAGGAAGTAAAGAGAAAAATTTCGGTATTAACAGAAAAGATAAGCAAAGTTTCTTTAAAATAAATATTTTCCAAATGGATGTATCGTGAAAAGAAATTCATCTCTCTGAAAGACCGGAATAAAAGCGAGGCGGAGATGAGTTAACGAAAATGAACGAGAGCAGAGACGGCTGCCGGAATGGAAAAAGAGAGAAAACCGGTGGGCGGTTCAGCGGCGGTTCTGGTCCGTAGAGGAGGTATTTGTCCAAGGAGGCAAGAGACAGGGAAAGAGGAAAAGAGAAAGGGGAAACAGAAAAAGTGACGGCAGACAGGACCGATAGCACCGGATTTTTGATAAAAATGACGGAACAGGAAGGGGGAGCCAAGGCGGGTCTATGAAAAATGTCCGTTGACTTTTACCTGGCAAAGGTTGTAAATTTGATACAATCAACCTTTTACAGGGAGAAGAAAAAGTAGCTTTCCCCAAAGGGAGACCGGTCAGGAGCCTGACAGCGGGAGACCGCTGCGGACAGTGTGGGAAACCGGGACTGTACACCGCGGCTTTTGCCAGCTCCGCCTTGGACCGGAGTGTGGGAAAGCCGCGTTTTGTTTTCTGCGTTCTGGGGAGAGGAAATGTATGAATATTCAAAATGGGAGGTATACGCATGAATATCCGCTTTGAAAAGGCCGCTGCCCTCAAGCTCAAGCCCGACGTCAGCAAGGTAAAGTTCGGAAGTGTTTACAGCGACTACATGTTTATGATGGACTGGACCGTGGACGGCGGCTGGCAGGATCCCCGCATCGTTCCCTTTGAGGATCTGAGCCTGAGCCCCGCCGCACTGGTGTTCCACTATGCGCTGGAGGTCTTTGAGGGCCTGAAGGCCTACCGGACCCCCGAGGGTAAGATCCAGATGTTCCGGGTGGACGAGAACGGAAAGCGCATGGCCAACTCTGCCGAGCGGATGTCCCTGCCCCGCCTGCCGGAGGAGATGTTCGTGGAGGCCGTGGAGGCTCTGGTCTCCGTGGAGCGGGATTGGGTCCCCGATCAGCCCGGTACCTCTCTGTATGTCCGTCCCGTTCTGATGGCGGTCAATCCCGATCTGGCCCTCCATGGCCCGGCTCACTGCCTGTTCTTCATCATCTGCTCCCCTGTGGGCAGCTATTACGCCGGTGGTCTCCAGTGCAACGCCATCCGTGTGGAGGAGCAGGATGTCCGCGCCGTCCGGGGCGGCACCGGCTTTGCCAAGTGCGGCGGCAACTATGCCTGTGCCCAGCGGGCCGCCAACCAGGCGGTGGCTGATGGCTACGGCGACGTGCTGTGGCTGGACGGTGTGGAGCGCCGCTTCGTGGAGGAAGTAGGCGGTATGAACATTATGTTCAAGAAGGGCAACACCGTTATGACGCCTCAGATCGCTACCGGTTCTGTCCTCCCCGGCATCACCCGCAAGTCCATCATCGAGCTGCTCAAGGAGCAGGGCTATACCGTGGAGGAGAAGAAGATCGACATCGACGAGGTGGCCAAGGATCTGGAGGACGGCAAGATCGAGGAGATCTGGGGCTGCGGTACTGCTGCCGTCATCTCTCCTGTGGGCAAGCTGTGCATCCATGGCAAGGACTATGTCATCAACAACTTCGAGACCGGTCCTCTGGCCCGGAAGCTGTATGACACCCTCACCGGTATCCAGTGGGGCACCGTGGAGGATACCCACGGCTGGATCTTCCCCATCCAGTAAATCTCATCATAAAAAAGCGGACCGCTCAGCGGTCCGCTTTTTTGTTTTACTACGCCGGAGTGAGACATTCCTCACTGGGCCAGCCGGCGAACGGTGCCTCGGGCACAATCCACTGCAACCTTGATCCCGTCGGGCAGTACCCGGGTGGCATAGGCGGCGCCGGTGATGACCGGCTTATCCAGAGTCAGGCCCACGGTGGCGGCATGGCTGTTGGCGCCGGCCTCCTCGGCAATGATGGCTGCGGACTGGCGCATGGCATCCAGCATGTCGTTGGTGGTGAAGGGGACCACCAGCACGTCGCCGGGGTGGAATTTCTGCCGCACCTCGTCCGGCGTGCGGCAGACGCACAGCGGCCCGGTGACCGTGCGGGTGCCCACGCCCACGCCGGTGAGGAGAGAATCACCCACCAGATGGACTTTGATCATGTTGGTGGTGCCGGGTACGCCAACAGGCAGACCGGCGGTCAGTACCACCACGTCGCCGGCCTTGATGAGCCCGGCCTTCTGGGCCACCTCGGTGGCCATAGAGATCAGCTCATCGGTATTCCGGGCATAGGGCATCTGCAGAGGCATGATGCCCCAGCTCAGAGCCAGCTGACGCCGGACGGTCTCCTCCACCACGCAGGCGATAATGGGAGTGCCGGGGTGGAACTGGCTGACCAGCCGGGCGGTGGTGCCGCTGTGGCTGACAGTGAGGATGGCGTCGGCGCCGATATCGAGGGCCGTGGTGCAGGCGGCGTGGGCCGTGGCAGCGGCGATGCTCAGGTGCTTCTCCGCGGCGGCTGCCCGCATCCGCTTGCCGTAGTTGATGTCCGCCTCTGTGCGGCGGGCAATGGCGTCCATGGTGGCCACGGCCTCAGCGGGGTAGCGGCCAGCGGCAGTCTCGCCGGAGAGCATGATGGCAGAGGTGCCGTCATAGATGGCGTTGGCCACGTCGGTGATCTCCGCCCGGGTGGGGCGGGGATTTTCGATCATGCTCTCCAGCATCTGGGTGGCAGTGATGACCGGCTTGCCGCAGGCCACGCACTGCTCAATGATCTGCTTTTGGAGAATAGGGATCTCGGTGAAGTCGATCTCCACACCCATGTCGCCCCGGGCCACCATGATGCCATCAGACACGGAGAGGATCTCCGAGAGGTTGGATACGCCTTCCTGGTTTTCGATTTTGGCGATGATGCGGATGGAGGAATTGTGCTCCTCCAGAATACTGCGCAGGTCCAGCACGTCCCGGGCGCTGCGGACGAAGCTGGCGGCGATAAAGTCGAAGCCCTCCTGGATGCCGAAGAGGATGTCCTCCCGGTCCTGAGCGCTGACATAGGGCATGGACAGGTGCTGACCCGGCAGGTTGACGCCCTTGCGGTCCTTGATGCGGCCGCCGTTTTCCACCCGGCACACCACGTCGGGGCCATCTACCCGCAACACCGTCAGGCGGATAAGGCCGTCATCCAGCAAAATGGTTCCGCCGGGCACCACGTCCCCGGGCAGGTCCCGATAGGTAACAGAGCAGCCGTCCACGCCGCCCTGGCGGTCGTTGGTGGTAAGGGTGAACTCCTGGCCCTCCGTGAGCACTGCTGCGCCGCCTTCAAAGGTGCGCAGACGGATCTCCGGTCCCTTGGTGTCCAGCAGTGTGGCCACCGGCAGGTCCATCTCCTCCCGCAAAGCCTTGAGGGTGTCCAGCCGTTTTTTGTGCTCTTCGTGGCTGCCGTGGGAGAAGTTGAACCGGGCCACATTCATGCCCGAAAGAAGCATATTCCGCAGGACCTCCGCGGTATCGGTGGAGGGCCCCAGAGTGCAGACGATTTTTGTTTTACGCATGCGCAGTTTACCTCCGCGTTTTCTATAATTTTATCTGGTAAGGATGCCAGAGAACCTGGCACGCTTTCATGATACTCCTCTTCTGCCGCCGCGGCAAGCAAAACCCGCCTCAGGGGGGATTTTGGTGAAAACTCCACAAGAAGCGCCGGGCCGGATCTGTGCCGGCCCGGCGGGGAGATGGACAATTCGACGAAAGCGCTCAGTCCAGGCGGACCTTGATGACCGCCTTGCGGGCGGGCGACGGAGCGTCCGGAGCGATGCCCGGTGCGTGGGCATCCTGGGGGAAGAAGATCTGAAATTTTCCCTGCCCCAAGGGGAGATAGTGGAGTGGCCCTCCTCGGTGGAGCCAGATGTCGCCCGCGGGATTGGCAGAGACCTCCTCGGTCATAGAGGACAAAGGTGCTACGCCCACCAGCTCCTGTCCCTCCAGCAGGTACTGAATGTCGATGTAACGGCGGTGAGACTCCGGGGTGTCGTTGGCAGGCTTGGTCTCATAGGTCATCAAATTGGCAAAGACCGCGTCGCCGTCGATCTCCTGGCGGCCGTCAGGCAGTTCGGCCAGGTCCGGCCGGGTGAGAAATTCCAGGGCCTTGTCCAAATTGGGATGAAGTCCCAGGTAAGTCTTTGCGTGGTCAATGGTATCATAAATCATAGTTTGTATGCCCCCTCCGTGCGTTTTTCTCATCATACCCGCTTTGCTGCCCCTTGGCAAGACCGAATCCGGAGAAGTTGGAGAGCGGGAAAACAGAAGGTCTGACAGCAGTTTCCAGACTCCCGGGGACGAAAAGGGCTGTATTTGTGCGGGGGCGTCAATGGAATGGGCTGGAGTCGTTTTGTTCTTGTCATATTTTCTGAGAAAGACTTGCTTTATTTCCAGGAATAGCTATGATATACTATAGCATCGACGCGACATATCCTGGATACACCGGAAAGGGGAGGGACGTGGATGCTGGAACCTTTCGCCCGCGCGCTGCCGAGAAATCGTTTTCTGCGGGGGTGCAGTCTGCTGCTGCGGCGCTATTTCCGCCACGATGTGGCTCGGGACAGCGCCGCTCTGGCCTACTATCTGCTCTTTACGCTGTTTCCCTTCCTGATTTTCATCAGTTCTCTGCTGGGCCTTTTGGATCTGGATATTGCTGGGATCCTGCAGACCCTGTCAGAGATCATGCCTCGGGAAGTGACGGAGCTCATCGGGGGCTATCTCACCTATGTTTCCCAGACCTCCAGCCGCCAGATGCTGTGGTTTGGTCTGGTGTTTTCCATTTATTTCCCCATGCGGGCGGCTAACTGTCTGATGCGCTCGGTGCGCAAGGCCTACCATCTGACACCGCCTACCAAACCTCTGGCCCATGTCATCAAGACACTGCTTTTCACTGTATTGCTGATCGTAACTATTATCTTGTCTCTGGTGCTGATGACGGTGGGTGACCGGGTGCTGCTGCTCCTTTCGGAGCATATTCAAATTCCGCCCGCCTTTACCCGGCTGTGGACGGCTCTGCGTTTCCCGGCCCTGGGGCTGGCGATGGCGTTTTTGCTCTGGCTTTTGTATGCCCTGTCTCAGGATCAGCGCCAGCCGCTGAGGAACCTTGCTCCGGGCATCGTGGTCTCCCTGGCAGTTTGGATGATCCTGTCCATGTGCTATTCCTTTTATGTGGAGAACTTTGCCAGCTACTCGGTGATCTATTCCTCCATCGGAACAGTCATTGTGCTGCTGATTTGGCTGTATATGAGCGCTACGACCCTGGTGATGGGGGCCGAATTCAATGGAATGCTGATTTCCCTGCGTGTGGACCGCCATTCGGCGGAATCGGCATAAGCCGCTAAAGAGAAAGGAACGGAAGAGGAAGTGCGAATCATCATCATCGGAAACGGGAAGATCGGCAATACCCTGGCCCGACAGCTTTCCGGCGAGAATCATGACCTGGTGCTGGTAGACAGCAATCGGGCCACTCTCCAGCGGGCGGAAAAGACGCTGGACCTTTTGTGCGTAGAGGGCAACGGCGCTTCCATCAGTACGCTGATGGAGGCTGGTGCCCGGACGGCAGACCTGGTCATTGCCGTCACCAACTATGACGAGGTGAACATCGTCTGCTGCCTGATTGCCAAGAAGCTGGGAGCGGAACACACCATTGCCCGTATCCGCAACCCGGATTATTTTAAGGACGCCTCGCTGCTCAAACGGGAAGTGGGTCTTGACATGGTCATCAACCCGGAGGCTGCTGCCGCCCAGGAGATCGCCCGCATTTTGCGGGTGCCTTCTGCTTTCAGCGTGGAGACCTTTGCTGCCGGGCGGGTGGATCTGATCGGCTTTACCATCCGGGAAAGCGACGGCCTGGCCGGCCGCAGCCTGCAGCAGGACAGCCGCCTCTCCTCGGGAAATCTGCTGCTGTGCACGGCTCGCCGGGGCAATCAGATCATCGTTCCCGATGGCACCTTTGTGCCCCAGGTGGGAGACCGGGCCTATGTGGTGGGAAGCCATGAGGCGCTGGACCATCTGTTCCACCAGATGGGACGGCCTCTGGAGCGGGTGCGCAGCGTGTCAGTGGTAGGTGGCAGCCGCATCGCTATCTATCTGGGCTGGGCCCTGGCCCGGTCGGGCATGAAGCTGCGCATCGTGGAACAGGATCCGGAAAAGTGCGAGCGGCTGTCTGAAAAGCTGCCCAATGCCCTCATCCTACAGGGCGATGGAACGGACCAGGAGTTGCTGGAGGGCGAGGGGATCTATGAGTCCGATGCCTTCGTCTCCCTCACCGGCCGGGATGAGGAGAATCTGCTCATCGCCATGGGTGCCCAGCGAGGCGGTGTGCAGAAGGTTCTGGCCAAGATGACTCGACTGAACTATACGGATCTGATCCAGGACATGGGGCTGGAGAGCGTCATCAGCCCCAAGGACATCACCGCCAACAAGATCTCCAGCTATGTTCGGGGCCTGCAAAACTCCCAGGGCAGTGCTGTGGAGGTGCTCTATAAGCTGGCCGATGGAGCGGTGGAGGCAGTGGAGTTTAACGCCGCTGCCAACCTCAAATTCCTCAACCGTCCGCTCAAGGAGCTGCAGCTCAAGCAGGGACTGCTGGTGGCCGCCGTGGTGCGGGAGGGCAAGATCATCATTCCCGACGGCGACACCAAGCTGCTGGAGGGAGATCGGGTCATTGTCATTGCCAAGTCGTTGTTCCTCCAGGATCTGAACGATATCCTGCAAAGGTGAGTGGGCGGAGAGATGAATCATAAACTGGTCTGTAAAATTCTTGGTTATATCCTGTGGATCGAGGCGGTGTGTCTGCTGGCGCCTCTGGGAATCGCCATTTTCACCGGCGGCTCGGACGTGATCGGCTTTGCCGCCACCATTGCCATCTGTGCGGTGCTGGGCGCGGTTCTGTCCTTTTTGGGGCGGGGCCATGCTCGGATGCAGGCCCGGGACGGCTTTGCCGCCGTGGGTCTGGGCTGGATCGGCCTGTCGGCCTTCGGGGCTCTGCCTTACTGTATCAGCGGGGCCATTCCCCACTATGTGGACGCCTTTTTTGAAACGGTTTCCGGCTTCACCACTACCGGCGCCACCATCCTCTCGGAGATCGAATCCCTGCCCCGAGGCATCTTGTTCTGGCGGGCGGAGACCCAGTGGATGGGCGGCATGGGTGTGCTGGTGCTGACACTGGCGCTGATGCCCAAGCTGGGCGAGGGTGCCCTGTATCTGATGCAGGCGGAGTCCCCTGGCCCGGTGGTCAGCAAGCTGGTGCCCAAGGTGGGCGACACCGCAAAGATCCTCTATGGCATCTATGTGGGACTGACAGCGGCAGAGACCATTTGCCTGTGTCTGGCAGGGATGCCGCTCTACGAGAGCCTGACTCACGCCTTCACCACCATCTCCACCGGCGGCTTCTCGGTGAAAAATGCCAGCATCGCCGCCTATGACTCCGAGATCATCAACTGGATCATCATTGTGTTCATGTTCCTCTCGGGCATCAACTTCTCCCTGCTGTACGCCAGCCTTCACCGGAAGTTCAAGAGCGTCATCAAAAGTGAGGAGCTGCAGCTCTATACCGCCCTGGCGGTGGGCGCCACGCTGCTGATCTGCCTGAATCTGTACATTGAGTTCGGCACGCCTCTGGGCAAGTCTTTCTCTGAATCTGCCTTCCAGGTGGTGTCCATCATGACCACCACTGGCTATGCTACGGCAGACTATGCCCTGTGGCCTTCCTTTGCCCAGACCATGCTGATCCTGGTGATGTTCGTGGGCGCCTGTGCCGGCTCCACCGCCGGCGGCGTCAAATGCTCCCGGATCGTGCTGCTGTTCAAGGCCCTGCGCCGGGAGCTCCGTAAGGTGATCCACCCCCGGGAGGTCAACGTCATCCGCTGCGATGGCAGGAAGGTGGAGGAGAGCACCCTCTACTCCGTGCACATCTTCTTTTTCGCCTATGTGGTGATCTTGCTGCTGGGAACCTTGGTGGTCTCCTGGGACAACCTGGGGTTTGATACCGCCTTTTCCGCCACGCTCACCTGCCTGAGCAACGTGGGCCCCGGCCTGGCGGCAGTGGGCCCTGTGGAGAACTTCGGGATGCTCTCCTATGTGTCCAAGATGGTGCTCAGCTTTGCCATGCTGCTGGGCCGGCTGGAGATCGTGCCGCTGCTGGTGCTGCTGTTCCCGTCTTTGTGGAAAAAAAGATAACCCTGTGGCTTGTTTGCTGTGGAAGAACAAAAAGGGTCGTGCGTCTGCGCACGGCCCTTTTTCTTTACATCCGGTGGGAAAAGCGGTAAAATGAGCGGGAATGGAAATAAAACAGTACCCTTTGTCTCACACTAAGGGACAAAGAAGGAACAGGAGGAACTGCCATGGAAACCAAAAAGCTGGAACAGGACGCCAGATGGGAAGAGTATGCCCAGCTGCTGATCCAGGTGGGCGTCCATCTCGCCCCGGGCCAGAATCTGGTCATCTCCTCGCCGGTGGAATGTGCGCCCTTTGCCCGGCTGTGTGCCCAGAAGGCCTATGACGCGGGCTGCCGCGAGGTAATTATGAACTGGCATGACGACGCCCTGAGCCGGATGAAATATCTCCAGGCTGATGAGAGCGTCTTTGAGGAGGTGCCTCTGTGGCGCCGTCACTTTTTCAATGACTATGCCCTGGAGGGGACGGCCTACCTGGCCATCTCTGCCAGTGACCCGGAGAGCCTCAAGGGTGTGGACAGCGGCCGGGTGGTAAAGGCCCAGCAGGCCAGCGGCAAGGCCCTGAAGGACTTCAACCGCCTGCAGATGCAAAATGGCTTCCCCTGGTGCATTGCCTCCGTCCCCATCCCCAGCTGGGCCCGGCGGGTGTTTCCCCAGGTGCCGGAGGAGCAGGCGGTGGAGCAGCTGGGTGACGCTATCTTCCGCTCTGTCCGCATCAGCGGAGATGGCACTGCGGTGGAGAAGTGGAAAGAGCACCTGGACACCCTGGCCCGCCGGAAGGAAAAGCTCAACGCTCTGCGCTTCCGCAGCCTGCACTATACTAACTCCCTGGGCACCGACCTGACGGTGGAGCTGCCTGAAGGCCACATCTGGGAGGCGGGCGACGACGTGACCCTCTCCGGCCGAGAATTCGTGGCCAATATGCCCACGGAGGAGCTGTTTACCTCTCCGCTGCGCACGGGGATCAACGGCGTGGTGTATGCCTCCATGCCCCTGGTGGAGAGCGGCAATATCATCGACAAGTTCCGCTTCGTGGTGAAAGATGGAAAGATCGTGGAGGCCCGGGCCGAGACCGGAGAGGAGTTTTTGAAGGCCGCCATCTCTGTGGACGAGGGGGCCAGCTACTTCGGCGAGGTGGCCCTGGTGCCCTATGACAGCCCCATCTCCAACCAGAAGATCTTGTTCTACAACACCCTCTTTGACGAGAACGCCGCCTGCCACATCGCCTTCGGCGAGGCCTATCCCTGCCTGGAGGGCGGCCAGCGGATGACCAAGGAGGAGCTCAAGGCCCGGGGCCTCAACGACTCCATCACCCACGTGGACTTCATGGTGGGCACCGCTGATCTGTCCATTGTGGGCACCACCCAGGACGGGCAGCAGGTGCCGGTCTTTGTGGACGGAAACTTCGCCCCGGGACTGTGAAAGGAGAGACGACAATGACGACCATTCCTGTTGCCCTGACTGCCAATGGCTATCAGATTCGCGTTGAGCGTGGCATTCTCTCCCAGGCGGGGGAGGAGATCGCCGCCGTGACCAAGGCCCGGCGGGCCGCCCTGATCTCCGACTCCCAGGTGGGGCCTCTCTATGCTTCCAAGGTGAAGGAGAGCCTGGAAAAGGCCGGATTTACCGTCCATACGGTGAACTTCCCCGCCGGAGAGGCCAATAAGACCGACGCCACGCTCCATATGCTCTACGACGTGCTTTTGAGCTGGGGCATGACCCGGGGCGACGCAGTGGTAGCCCTGGGCGGCGGCGTGGTGGGAGACACGGCGGGCTATGCTGCCGCCACGCTGTTCCGGGGCATGGACTGTATCCAAATCCCCACCAGCCTCATGGCACAGGTGGACAGCTCCGTGGGGGGCAAAACCGGCGTGGACCTGCCCCAGGGCAAGAACCTGCTGGGAGCCTTCCACCAGCCCAGGGCAGTGCTGGTGGACCCAGAGTGCCTGGATACGCTGCCCCAGCGGGAGATCCGGGGAGGCCTGGCGGAGGTGGTCAAGTACGGATTGCTCTCCGACGAGTCCATTTTGGACCATCTGGAGCAGGCCCAGCAGCCGGACTACGGCTTTTTGCTGCCCGCCTGCCTTTCCATCAAGGCCCGTCTGGTGGTGGAGGATGAAAGGGACACTGGCGAGCGCCGTCTGCTGAACTTCGGCCATACCCTGGGCCACGGCTATGAGGCCGCTGGCGGCTACACCGCCTGCACCCACGGAGAGGCCGTGGCGGCGGGCATGGTGGATATGCTCAAGATCGAGGAGGCTCAGGGCCTCATCGGGCCGGAGCTGCGGCTGCGGGTGGAGGCGCTGCTGGAGAAACTGGGCCTGCCCACCCACATGGACTGCGGCCGGGAGGCTTTGTCCGCCGCCCTGGGCCGGGACAAGAAGAACCAGGGCAAGGCCATGCACCCGGTCTATGTGACCGCTCCGGGGAAGGCCTATGTGGCCTCCATGTCCCGGGAGGAGCTGCTGGCGCTGTGGGAAAAGACCCGGTGAGAACATACGATAAGGGAGCGAACAGATTATGTATGAAAGACAAAAGAGCACCGATCAGGTGATGATCGCGGAAACGGCTGTAGTGGTGGGCGACGTGGTGCTGGCCAAGAACTGCGGCATCTGGTACGGCGCGGTCCTCCGCGGCGACGAGGGCCACATTGAGGTGGGCGAGGACACCAACATCCAGGATAACGCCGTGGTCCATGAAAATGTCACGTTGGGGAAGGGCTGCACCGTGGGCCATGGGGCCATCGTCCACGGCTGCACCGTGGGGGATAACACCCTCATCGGTATGGGCGCCACCATCCTCAACGGGGCCCGGATCGGCCGGGACTGCATCGTGGGCGCCGGGGCTCTGGTCACCGGCAAGATGGACGCCCCCGACGGGTCCATGATTTTGGGCAGCCCGGCCAAGGTAGTCCGGTCCCTGACGGCGGAGGAGATCGAGAGCAACCGGGAGGCCGCCCAGTGGTACGTCCGTGCCATGGAGACCTATCTTCAGGAACACAGTGGAAACTGACGCTCAGGCGCCCTGCGGGGCGCCTGCTTTTTTAGGCCGGGAGAGAATTTTGACAAATCACGGAAAGGTGCTATAATCCCATTGGATATCAAAAGACGGAGGCAGAAAACCGTGCTGGACTTTTTGAAACAAGAGGGCATTGACCCCTATATCGTAGAGGAGATCGAGCGGTTCCGGAAGGAGCACCCGGCATCGCCGGAGGCGGCGGAACGGATTCCCACGCCCCGCTATTCCTATTATGGCCGGGAGATCTGGGAGGCGGCAGCCACGGCGCTGCTGTGCGGAGAGCATTTGCTGCTGGTGGGCCCCAAGGCCACCGGCAAGAACGTGCTGGCGGAGAATCTGGCGGCGGCCTTTGGCCGGCCCAGCTGGGATATCTCCCTCTATGTCAATACCGACGCCTCCTCCCTCATTGGCACCGACACCTTTGACCAGGGCCGGGTCTCTTTCCGGCCGGGCCCGGTGTATCAGTGCGCCCGTCTGGGCGGCTTCGGCGTGCTGGATGAGATCAACATGGCCAAAAACGAGGCCCTGGCGGTACTCCATGCCACGCTGGACTTCCGGCGGGTCATCGACGTGCCGGGCTATGACCGCATCCATCTGGACGAGGCCACCCGGTTCATCGCCACCATGAACTACGGCTACGCCGGCACCCGGGAGCTCAACGAGGCCCTGTGCTCCCGGTTCGTGGTGGTGGATATGCCGCCCATGAGCGCGGAGAACCTGAAAAAGCTGCTCCACGCCGAGTTCCCCCACCTGCGGGAGAAGTATGCCGAGCAGTTTGCCGCACTGTTCCAGGCCCTGCGCAAAAAGTGCGCCAGCTCGGAGATCTCCTCCAAGTCGCTGGACATGCGCGGGCTGCTGGCCGCCATCCGCCTGGCGGAGAAGGGCCTGCCTCTGGACCGGGCCCTGGCCCTGGGCATCACCAACAAGTCCTTCACCGACTTCGAGCGCCAGGCGGTGTCCGACGTGATCCGGGCCCGACTGCCCAAGAGCCTGGACCGCAGCCGCCTCTTCGAGGGCTGATATGGAACAGTGGGAATTGGAGCGGCGCCGGGCCGTCAATATGGTCTGGAACGGGGCGGAGGACTACGGCTTTCAGCCGGATGTCCTGGCCTACGATGAAAACGGCCAGGCGGAGCTGTATCTCAACAGCATCCTGGGCATCCTCCACCGGCAGTACGACTGGAAGGTTCTCTCGGAGGTCCTGGACAGCGTCCGGGGACCGGAGCAGGAGAGCGGCCGGGCGTTGCTGTGGCTGGGATTGGAGCGGTGTGCCTATCTGCGGGAGAAGGGGACGCGGCCGGCGCTGGAGGAGCTGCGCCAGGACTATGCCCGCCGCCAGCTCGCCCGCAGCCGGGACTGGCGGGACCAAAAGCTGGTGGAGCGGATCGAGAGCGCCTGGTACGCCCGGGCCCTGGGCCAGGAGGCCAAGCTGGGCCAGCGGGAGCGGCAGCTGCTGGAGGCTCTGGAGTTTGACCCGGCCTGGGACACTCAGAAGCTGGCGGAGCAGGCGCAGACATTCCTCAAAACCTACTTCCAGATCAATGAGGGCCGGGAGGAGCAGAGCCATCTGCACCTGCCGGTGATCTTCAGCAAGGGCGCCAACGCCTACCTGGGCCCTCTGCGGGAGCTGCGGGACATGGGCTTTGGCTCCGCCAAGGACCGCCGGGGCGCTCCCACTGGCCAGGAGAAAAAGCGGCGCAGCTGGCTCCAGGAGCGGCGCCGGAGGAATCAGGAGAAGCTGCGGCAGTATATTGAGGGCAGCTTCGGTTTGTCCGTCTGTACGCCGGAGCGGCAGCGGGAGCTGGAAAAAACCCTTTGCACCGGCAATCACGCCGAGTGCCATCTTCACTTCACCCGGGGTGACTTTGGCCCGTTGCGGACGGAGAAGAGCCAGGAGGTCCAGGCCCAGCAGCAGAAGAACGAGGATTACTATCAGCAGCGGCGCAACCAGCACGAGAACACCATTCTCCGCCTCAGCGAGCGCATCCGCAACGCCCTTTTGATCTACCATGAGCCGGAGATCGTCCGCACCAGCGCCGGACAGCTGGCGGCGGGCCGTGTCTGGCGGGGTATTGCGCTCAATGACCGTCGCATTTTCACCAAGATCCACCAGGACGACCCGGGAGATCTGTCGGTGGATATTCTGCTGGACAGCTCCTCCTCCCAGCTGGAGAATCAGGAGCAGGTGGCGGCCCAGGGCTATATGATCGCTGAGGCGCTGACCCGCTGCGATGTGCCCACCCGGGTCTACTCCTTCTGCAGCGTCAGCGGCTACACGGTGGTAAAGCTCTTCCGGGACTATGGGGAGAGCGACGGGAACCGAAACATTTTCCGCTACTTCTCCGCAGGGTGGAACCGGGACGGCCTGGCCATCCGGGTGGCCAGGCATCTGCTGGAGCAGTCCGACTGCGCCCACCGGCTGCTGATCCTGCTCTCGGACGTGAATCCCAACGACGACGGTAAATTCCCCGCCTCGGGGGCCCTGCATGTGGGTCAGGACTACGGCGGCAAGGCCGGCGTGGAGGACACGGCCCAGGAGGTCCGTCTGACCCGTCTGGCGGGGGTGAGCGTGCTGTGTGTGTTCACCGGCAAGGACGATGACGTGGAAAATGCCAAGGCCATCTACGGCCAGGATTTTGCCCGCATCAAAACTATGGACCAGTTTGCCGACACTGTGGGTGGATTGATCCAGCGCCAGATCCGGGAGATGGCCTGAGAAAAAAGAAGAGGTCCGTGGTTCCCGCAAGGGAACCACGGACCTCGTTTCTGCTTTGATTATCTCCGGCGTCTGCCCCGGTAGTTGCGGGAGGAGCCGAAGTGACGGCTGCCGCCATAGCGGGAGCGGCGGCGCCGGTTGGACAGGCGCCACACCACCAGCAGCACGATAGCCGCGATGAGCACTACCAGAAGGACCTTCACCAGAGGCTTGGCAAAGAACTGACCCAGCTGGTACTGGAACACCAGCAGACGGGAGGCAGGGACCTCGCTGGCGGCCAGCAGGTCCGTCTCACCGCAGACTTGGCCGTCATAGCTCAGGGTAATCTTGCCCAGAACCTGACCTTCGGTGACCGGGGCCAGTACCGGATCGTTGGTCAAGGTGATCTCCCGTTTGATGTCCTCGGCGGAGACGTTGTTGGGCAGCAGGGCCTCCACATCCTCCGCCGGGCGGAGGGTCACATAATTCATCTTCCGGGACAGATCTACCTGCGCCTCCTGAACGGTCTCGGTGGTGCTGAGGATGGTCTTGCGGGAGAAGTTGTCAAAGCCCCACTCAAAGAGGCGGCGGGTCTCATAAAAGCTCATGACCCGGTTTTTGCCGTCCACTTCTTTTTCGCCGGCGCCCAGCACCACGCTGATGAGGGAGCGGCTGCCCTCCTGGGCGGAGGAGACCAGACAGTGCCCTGCGTCAGAGGTGGAGCCGGTCTTGATGCCGTGGGCATTGGAGTAAGTATAGCCGATGGCCCGCCAGTTGGAGAGCAGGTAGTTGGTGGTGTGCAGTACCCGCTCCTCGGAAAGGTTGGTGGCAGGTACAGTATATTGGGCGGTGTCACAGATGGTCATGAAGGTGGGATACTTCATAGCCTCCTTGGTGATCAGGTACATGTCCCAGGCGGAGGTATAGTGCTGGGTATCATGAAGTCCGGTGGCGTTGGCAAAGTGGGTGTGGGTGCAGCCCAGGGCCTGGGCCTTGGCGTTCATCTGCTCCACGAAAGCAGAGACGGTGCCGGCCACTTTTTCGCCAAGAATATTGCAGGCTTCGTTGGCGGAAACCACCAGCATACAGTACAGCAGGTTCTCCACCGTCATAGTCTCACCCTGCTCAATACCGGCGGAGCTGCCGTCATCGCTGAGGCCGGAAAAGGCAGTGGCTGTGGCGGTGATCTCCTGATCCAAAGACAGCTTGCCCTCATCCACGGCCTCCAGCACCAGCAGCGCTGTCATGATCTTGGTCAGGGAGGCGGGGTAGAGTTCATCATCTTCGTTTTTGGCATAGAGGTCCTCTCCTGTGTCCCCGTCCACCAAAAGGGCGGCCTTGGCATCTACTTCCATAGTAGGGATGCTGTCCTCCCCATCTTCTGCCGCAGCGCAGGGAACAGCCAGAAGGCTGCAAAGAAGGGCCAGCAGCAAAAAAACCGCAAAAAATCGCTTGCTTTTCATATCCATCTCCCACATTCTGTGCTATAATTTTGATATCTGTATGGGCGAGGGCGGAGCGGAGCTTCCGGCGCAGCGTCTCGACAGATTTCTGGTTTTTAGTATAGCAAAAAATACAGGGGAGTTCAACTGTGAGAGCAAAAGTATCTAAAAGCGAGAGATATCTGCTGGTTTTGACCGTGATATTCTTGTGCGTCCTTGCTGCCCTTTTTTACCGGGACAGCCAGGTGGGCCAGAGCGGAACCTACACAGTCACCACGGAGCGCACTGCCCAGGAGACGGTGGCTCCGGAGCCCCTTTTGATCGACATCAACACCGCCTCGGCGGAGGAGCTGGACCAGCTGCCGGGGATCGGAGCGGTCATTGCCCAGCGTATTGTGGATTATCGCCAGGCAAACGGCTCCTTTGCCTCCATTGAAGAGATCATGGAGGTCAAGGGCATCGGCGAGGCTATCTTTGCGGACATTCGGGACAGCATCACAGTGGGAGAGACGAAATGAGAATTTTAGTGGTAGATGATGAGCGCACCCTGGTCAAGGGCATGAAATTCAACCTGGAGAATGAGGGGTACGAGGTGGAGACGGCCTATGACGGGGCCGCGGCGGTGGAGCTGGCCCGGGAGGGGCGGTTCGATCTGCTGATCCTGGACGTGATGATGCCGGAGATCGACGGGCTGGAGGCCTGTATGCGCATCCGGGAGTTTTCCAATGTGCCCATCATCATGCTCACTGCCAAAAGCGAGGACGCGGACAAGTTGATGGGCTTTGAGTGTGGCGCAGACGACTATATCACCAAGCCCTTCAACATCCTGGAGCTCAAGGCCCGGGTTCGGGCTCTCCTGCGGCGCAGCGCCGGGGTCCAGCGGACGGCGGGCACCGTGCTGACGGTGGGGGAGCTGTCCCTGGACACCCAGCAGCGGGTGGCCATCCGGGACGGGGAGACCATCGATCTCACCGCCAAGGAGTACGACCTTATCGAGCTGCTCATGCGCAATCCCCGGCGGGTGTACAGCCGGGAGAATTTGATGAATGTGGTGTGGGGCTATTCCTACGGCGGGGATTACCGGACGGTGGATGTCCATATCCGCCGCCTGCGGGAGAAGCTGGAGCGGAACCCGGCGGAGCCGGAGCATATCCTGACAAAGTGGGGAGTGGGCTACTATTTCAAAGGCTAGTCTGCAAAATAAATTCGGCCTGAGCTATATCGGTATCATCGTGGCGGTGCTGGTGCTGATGAATACCTACCCGCTGCTGGTATCGGAGGATCTGGTGTTCCGCTCCAAGCAGAGCACCATGCAGGACAGTGTCACGGTGATCGCCTCCTCTTTGGCGGGGCTGGAGACACTGACAGAGGAGAACGTGAAGCAGGCCATGGCTGTGGTGGAGGAGACGGGGATCTCCCGGATCCTGGTCACTGATGAGAGCGGCCGCATCCTCTATGACACCCGGGAGACCGGCAGCTCTGTGGGGGAATATGCCGTGTATACAGAGGTGGTCCTGGCCCTGACAGGCAACGACGCCTTCTCCATCTCCTACCAGGGCGGTGCATTCCGCAGCCGCTCGGCGGCGCCGGTGCTGTACCAGAACCAGGTCATCGGAGCGGTGTACGCCTATGAGTACGACACGGAGCAGGCCTCGCTGCTCAAGGGCTTTCAGTCCAATCTGCGCAATATCTCGCTGCTGATCGCGGCAGTTGTGCTGGTGCTGTCGGCGGTGCTGTCCCGGGCCCTGACCCGGCAGATCAGCGAGCTGCTCTCAGCCATCCGCAGCGTCCGGGAGGGAGCCTATGGCCGCCGGGCCGTGGTCCGGGGCCGGGACGAGCTGGCGGAGATCTCCCAGGAATTCAACAGCCTTACCGACCGGCTGCAAAAGACGGAGGAGGCCCGTAGGCGCTTTGTTTCCGATGCCTCCCACGAGCTCAAGACGCCTCTGGCGGCCATCCAGCTGCTGACGGACTCCATCCTCCAGACGGAGAACATTGACCCAGCCACCACCAAGGAATTCGTGGCGGACATTGGCCAGGAAGCCCAGCGCCTGACCCGCATCACCGAGGATCTGCTCCAGCTGACCCGTCTGGACAGCGGGCTGATGCAGCAGGCCACGGTGGTGGATGTGCTGCCGGTGCTCCAGCAGGTGCTGCGGATGATGGAGCTGGTGGCCACGGAGCGGGACATCACACTGACCTATGAGGCCGGGGAGGGGTGCCTGGTATGCTCTACCCGGGACGAGCTCCACCAGGTCATCTACAACCTGGTGGACAACGCCATCAAGTACAGCGGCACCGGCGGCCGGACCCAGGTGAAGCTCTTTTGCCGGGAGTCCCGGGTGACGCTGGCGGTGGAGGACGACGGCGTGGGCATCCCGGAGGAGGACCTGCCCAAGGTGTTCGACCGGTTCTACCGGGTAGACAAGGCTCGCTCCCGGGCCGCCGGCGGCACGGGCCTGGGCCTGGCCATCGTCCGGGATACGGTGGAGCGCCGGGGCGGCACTGTGGAGGCCGATAACCGCCCGGAGGGCGGCGCGGTGTTCACTGTGCGTTGGCCCCTGGCCCGGCGAGAGGAGGAGACGCCGTGAGACGAGGACTTGCTTTGCTGTTGGCGCTGGCACTCATGGCACTCTCCGGCTGTGCCATCGTCAATCAGGCTGTCAGCGACAGCGCCAATACCTTCCAGCTCTATTATCTCACAGACTTTGCCCAGGACCCGGAGGGAAGCCTGGGGGGCGATGCCATTGCCGGGGTGCCCACTGTCATTGACGGCGGCGGGGACATGGAGCCGCTGGCTCTGGCCCGGGCCATGGTAGAGCAGCTGCTGGAAGATCCACAGGGAACGGAATATCGCTCTGTTGCCCCTCAGGGGACCACTCTGCTGGGACTGGATCTGGATGGGAGCCATCTGACGGTGGACCTGTCTGGAGCCTACAGCAGCCTCTCCGGCATATTTTTGACCCTGGCGGATTACTGCCTGACCTTGTCCCTGACCCAGGTGCCTGGCGTCAAGGTGGTGAGTGTCACCGTCCGGGGCCAGGAGCTGGCCTATCGGGACCATCAGAATTTCCGTGCCCAGGATGTGCTCCTGACCACGGCGGACGATGTGGTGGGCACCGTGGAGGCCACGCTGTGGTTCCTGGCCGCCGACGGTACGCTGGTATCGGAGCAGCGGACGCTGGAGCTCTATGAGGGCGACTCCCAGGCCCAGGTGCTGGTGAACGCTTTGCTGGAAGGTCCCCAGAGCAAGGATCTGGTTTCCGCCCTGCCGGAGGACTTCAGCATCCTCTCCATCTGGACGGAAGAGGACATCTGCTATGTGAATCTGCCCTCGTCAGTGTGTGATGCGGCTTCCGGCGAATCTTCCCGATTTACCATCCGGGCACTGGTGGATTCCCTGTGCTCCCTGGATACGGTGGACGGCGTCCAGATCCGGGTGGACGGTGAATCCCGGAACTACTATGGTGAAGTGGATATCTCCGGGATCCTGCAGCCTGATGAATAAAGAGAAAAAAGCCGCCCTCCGCACACTTGGTGCGGAGGGCGGCTTTTTTGTTTCCCTTTACAGCAGGTTCATCAGGTTAAAGGCCAGGATCAGGCCGGAGAACACGATGGACACGGTGGAGCAGAGCTTGATGAGGATGTTCAGGGACGGACCGGAGGTGTCCTTGAAGGGATCGCCCACAGTGTCGCCCACCACAGCCGCCTTGTGCTGCTCGGAGCCCTTGCCGCCGTGGTGACCGGACTCGATATACTTCTTGGCATTGTCCCAGGCGCCGCCGGCGTTGGACATGAACACGGCCATGGCAAAACCGGTGACAGAGACGCCGCCCAGCAGACCCACCACGCCGGTGGGGCCCAGGATCAGGCCCGTGAGGATGGGAACGATAATGGCCAGCAGAGCGGGCACCACCATCTCGTGGAGGGCGCCGCGGGTGCACAGGGACACGCAGGAGGCGTAGTCGGGATCGGACTTGTAGTCCATGATGCCGGCGATCTCCTTGAACTGCCGCCGGACCTCTACCACGATGGACTGGGCAGCCTTCTGCACCGCGCTCATGGTGAAGGCGGAGAAGACGAAGGTCAGCATGGCGCCGATGAACATACCCACCAGCACCGTGGGGCTGGTCAGGGTGAAGTTGAGGGTCTCGGTGGTATTCTCCTGCACGATGTTGACGTAGCTCACCAGCAGGGCCAGAGCGGTCAGGGAAGCGGAGCCGATGGCGAAGCCCTTGCCGGTGGCGGCGGTGGTGTTGCCCAGAGAATCCAGAGCGTCGGTGCGTTCCCGGACCTCCTCAGGCAGGCCGGACATCTCGGCAATGCCGCCGGCGTTGTCGGCCACAGGGCCGTAGGCGTCGGTGGCCAGGGTGATGCCCAGGGTGGAGAGCATGCCCACACCGGCGATGCCGATGCCATAGAGGCCCTTGTTAAAGGCGTCGGTAAAAGCGCCGGAGCCGTCCACGATGACGGTGGAGCCGCCGGCGGCGAAGTAGCTGATGAGCACCGCCACGGCCACGATCAGGATGGAGGTCAGGGTGGACTTGAGGCCCAAGGAGATACCGCCGATGATGATAGTGGCGGAACCGGTCTCAGAGGCTGCTGCCAGCTCCTGGGTGGGCTTATAGGTGTCGGAGGTGTAGTACTCGGTGAAATAGCCGATGGCGCAGCCGCCAATGAGGCCGCAGAGAATAGCCACATACACGCCCATGTGGCCGTCCAGGATGAAGTAGGTCAGAGGAGCAGCCAGCACAGCAGAGAGCACAGCGGCGGTGTAGGTGCCGGTGCGCAGGCTCTTGAGCAGGGACTGCTGGGAGGCATTCTCCTTGGTCTTGACCAGGAAGGAGCCAATGATGGAGCAGAAGATGCCGCACACGGCCAGAGCCACAGGCAGCAGCAGTCCGCCCCAGCCGTAGCCGCCCACGGCGCCCAGGGCGAAGGTGGCCAGGATGGAGCCCACATAGGACTCATACAGGTCCGCACCCATGCCGGCCACGTCGCCCACGTTGTCGCCCACGTTGTCAGCGATGGTGGCGGGGTTCCGGGGGTCATCCTCGGGGATGCCGGCCTCCACCTTGCCCACCAGGTCCGCGCCCACGTCGGCGGCTTTGGTGTAGATGCCGCCGCCCACACGGGCGAACAGGGCCATAAAGGAGGCACCCATGCCGTTCATGACCATGATATTGCCCAGCTGGACGGGATCATCGATGCCGAAGCCGTAGCGCAGGATGAAGAACCACAGCGTGATATCCAGCATGCCCAGGCCCACCACGGTGAAGCCCATGACGGAGCCGGAGGAGAATGCCACCCGCAGGCCCTTATTGAGGCTCTCGGAGGCAGCCTGTGCGGTGCGGGCATTGGAATTGGTGGCGATCTTCATACCGATGAAGCCCGCCAGCATGGACCAGATGCCGCCGGTCAGGAAGGCAAAGGGGGCGAACTGGGAGAGCATCTTTCCGCCGGAGGCGAAAGCGATGACCACCAGGATGATGAACACCACCACAAATACCTTGAAAACGGTGGTGTACTGCTGTTTCAAATAGGCGTTGGCGCCGGCCCGGATGGATGCGGCGATCTTCTGCATCCGCTCCGTGCCCTCGGAATAGGTCATGACCTTTTTGGCCTGTGCCAGGGCGAAGAGGCCTGCCACCAAGGCGCCCACAAACCCAATCCAGAACAGGTTTTCCATTTTTCTCCACTCCTCATTTGGTTGATGATAGGGGGTTCATTGTTTCTCCATTCTAACACATGGGAATTGTTTTGCAAGGTAAGATTTCACGCTTTATTACGTAAACATGTTAATTTTTACGTTTTTCACAAAATTTTGCAGAAAACTTCTGCGCATTTAGGACTTGCAATGGGGAAAACTGTGGAAATTCAGGGCGTTGGAGCTGGTGACACGGCCGGGAAAGCTCTACCTGCACAGCCACCAGAGGCCCACTCCCAGCGCCAGTTCTGCCAGAAAAATGGCGGGGATGCCGTAGCGGAAGGAGCGATGGAGAGTCTTGTGGTGCCATACCCGCATGCCCAACAGAGCGCCCACACTGCCGCCCAGGACAGCCAGGAGAAAGAGCGTCTTTTCCGGCACCCGGCGGGTGCGGGGATGGGCCTGGGTGCGCTTGGCCTTCCACTTGTCCAGGCCGAACACCAAAAAGGTCACCAGGTTGATGACCGCCAGCCACAGCCCCAGCAGTGCCCGGGGGGAGCCCAGGAAGAGAAAGGCGGCGGAAGAGGTGCTCTCCGGCAGATAGGGAGCCGAAAGAAAATAGGTCAGAGTCATGAGAACGGTCCTCCCAAAATAAAAAAGAGCTGACCGGGTGTCCGGTCAGCTCCATGGTAGCAGAGAATTTAGGCCTTGGCAAGCTTGCACAGCTCAGCGGCGGTCTTGGCGGCCAGCTTAGCGTTGTTATAAACCAACTGGATGTTGGAGTCCAGAGAGTCACCGCCGGTCAGGTCCTTGATCTTGGCCAGCAGGAAGGGGGTGGTCTCCTTGCCGTGAATGCCCTTGGCCTTGGCTTCGGCTACGGCTTCGTCGATGGCCTTGTTGATGACGGCGGGGTCCATGGAGTACTCCTCGGGAATGGGGTTGGTCACCAGCATGCCGCCCTCCATGCCAAGCTCCCGCTTGACGTGGAACGCCTTGGCCAGCTCCTGGGGGGTGTCCAGCTCATAGTCCACGCCGAAGCCGCTGCGGCGGGTGTAGAAGGCGGGCAGCTCCTTGGTGCCGTAGCCGATGACGGTGACGCCGTGGGTCTCCAGATACTCCAGGGTCAGACCCAGGTCCAGAATGGACTTGGCGCCGGCGCAGATGACCATCACGGGGGTGTGGGCCAGCTCCTCCAGATCCGCGGAGATGTCCATGGTGGTCTCCGCGCCCCGGTGGACACCGCCGATGCCGCCGGTGGCAAAGACGGAGATGCCGGCCATGGCGGCGATCATCATGGTGGTGGTGACGGTGCAGGCACCGTCCATGCCCTTGGCCACCAGCACCGGCAGATCCCGGCGGCTGGCCTTGGGGATACCGGAACCGGTCCGGCCCAGATAGTCGATCTCCTCCTTGGTCAGTCCGGCCTTGAGCCGCCCGCCGATGATGGCGATGGTGGCGGGCACGGCGCCGCCCTCTCGGATGATCTGCTCCACGTGCAGAGCAGTCTCCACGTTCTGGGGATAAGGCATACCGTGGGAGATGATGGTGGACTCCAGCGCCACCACAGGGCGGCCTTCGGCCAGAGCCTGAGACACCTCGGGAGCCACGTCCAGATAGGGATTCATACGCATGATAATGACCTCCATATTGATAATTTTATCGTATATATTGTTCAATTCAACTTGGTTAAGGAGCAGAAGAAGCGGCTTGTGCCATCCGCTTCCGCAGGAGGGAGGCGCACAGGGCCGGGTTGATGGTCTCCTCGCTCTCCATGGCCAGGGACCCGGCGGCCAGAGAGGCCAGGGCGGTATCGTGAAGGTCTGTGCCCTCCAGATAGGCCCAGGCGATGGCAGCCATGGATGCATCTCCGGCACCGGTGGCGTTGACCATTCGGGCGGGGAGGCAGGGCAGCAGCACTGCATCGTGGTGGTCGGCGGCGTAGACGCCATCGCTGCCCAGGGAGATGAAGACCCGCCGCAGCCCCGTGTCCAGCAGGGCTTGGGCCGCCTGTTCCAGACTGGCCTGGTCCTGGATTTTCACGCCGGAGAGCAGCTCCGCCTCCAGCCGGTTGGGCTTGAGGGTGTGGAGCCTGCCCAGAATGGGCCGCAGCTTTTCCGCCTTGGCGGTGGAGACGGGGTCACAGAAGAGGGGCACCTTCACGTGCTCAGCCAGCCAGGCCAGACTCTCCGCCGGCAGATTGGTGTCCATCACCACCAGCTGGGCGTTGTTCAAAAGCCCCTGACGGGAGTTGAGAAAGGCCGGGGTCAGGTGGCGGTAGATCTCCATGTCGCTGACCGCCAGAGCCATGTCCCCGTCCGCCTGGGAGAGAAAGAGGTAGGTGGAGGTGGCGCCGCTAGGCACCTGGAGGGACTGGCTGATGTCGATGCCCAGCTCACCGCAGGAGGCGGCGATGCGCTGGGCGTGGAGGTCGTCGCCGAAGGCGGTGAGAAAACGGGTGTCCACCCCCAGAAGGCTCATATTGTGAGCGATATTTCGCCCCACGCCGCCCAGAGAGATGCGCACCGTGCCCGGATTGGAGTCTTTAGCCACCAGCTCCCGGAAGGGCCAGCCGCCGATGTCGATGTTGACGGCGCCCACCACGGCGGCATAGGAGGCATTGCGCAGCACATAGCCCTTGCCGGCGATATAGCCCTTTTTCATCAGATTGGAGATGTGCACCGCCACGGAGGAGCGGGTGATGCCCGCCCGGTCCGCCAGCTCCTGCTGGGAGATCATGGGGTTTTCTTCGATCCATTGCAGGATCTGCCGTTCCCGCTGTGTCATGGCTCCTCCTTATAAACAAAGATTTATTTTTAATCCAATGCTTATTATAGCGCCGCTTTTTAGATTGTCAAGCCTTGATTTTACCGCCTGTCACCGGTGGGACGCCGATGGTCGCAAAAGGCTGGACGGAGCAGAGGAAAGCCCGTATACTGAAGACCAGAAAGGGGAGAGCAGGCATGAAGGTGGAGCTGCGGCTGGAACCGAAGGAGCAGGAGGTGACCGTGGTGGTCCGCGCCCCGGCGCTGACGCCGGAGGTGGAGACGCTGCTGGAGCGGCTCAAGGGACACCAGCAGCTGGTGGGCTTTGCCCCCGACGGCACAGCGGTGCCGCTGGAGATCCGGGACATCCTCCGGTTTTACGGGGAGGACAAGGGCGTTCTGGCCCAGACGGCGGAGGGCGTTTTTACCGTGCGCCGGCGGCTCTATGAGCTCTCCGGGGAGCTGGAGCAGTGGCGCTTTGCCCGCATCTCCCACTCGGAGATCGTGAACCTGGGCCAGGTAAAGGCTCTGGATCTGACGCTGACGGGCACCATCCGCATCCATCTGACAGATGGGACCGTGTGCTATGCCTCCCGGCGGTATGTGAAACGGATCAAGGAGGTGCTGGGCATATGAAGGAACTGTATGGAACATCTTTGACCCGGCGTCTGCTGTGGGCTTTGGGGCTGGGCCTGGGGGCCATGGTGCTGGTGCCCTTTGTGATGGTGTGGGTCAACAGTCTGACGGGACTGACAGAGACGGCTGCGGCGCCCCTGACGGTGAGCCTGCGGATGCTGGAGACCACCGGCTGGTCCTGGCAGAGGCTGCTGGCGGCGGAGCTGGGGGCGGCCTTTGCCTTCGGGGCCTCCGTGGGGCTGGCAGTGCCGCCCATGGAGGGCAGCGGCCGCGGGGTGGCTGTGCGGACGGCGGTCCATCTGATCCTCTCTTCGGGGCTCTTTGCCCTGCTGTGCGCCGCCTGCGGCCTGATGCCCGCCGTATGGCAGGGGTGGCTGGTGGTGCTGGGGCTGTACTGGTTCGCCTACGCCGTGGTGTGGCTGCTGCGGTATCTGCGGTGGCACTCGGAGCTCCAGAGCATCCGCCGGGAGCTGGGCCTCATGCCGAAAAAGACTGCCGGTCCGGCTCTGGGCGGCCTGGGGCCCTATGTGCTGCTGGCTGTCGGGGTGGAGCTGGCGGGGCCTCCGGTGCTGCGGCTTTTGGAGCGGGGCATCGATGTGCCTGTGCTGACGGGCCTGTTCTATCCCTTTTTGATGCTGCCCTTTTTCTGCCTGTGCAGCGGCTGGGCCGCCGGGCGGCGGCTGAGCGTGCCTCTGGCCCTGGGCTATGGAGTCTTGTGCGCCATCCTGACGGTGCCGCACGTATTTTTACTTTATAATTCTTCTGCGCTTTTCCAGACGGGAGTGGCGGCCGCTTTTGCCCTGGCGGGGATGCTGGCAGGGCTTTTGACCCGGAGAAAAAAGCGTGGATAGAGAGGAAGCACGATGGCAAAAGGAGAGGAGTCCTATGAGAAAGACGGTGCGGCTCTACAATATCATTCTGCCTGTTTGGCTGCTGTGGATCTTTCCTCAGGTGTGGCTGGTGGTGCTGCCGGGAAATCTGGCGGTGGATACTCTGATGCTTTTTGCAGCGCTGACAGCGCTCAGGTGTCCTAACCGGACTGCGGTAATGAAGCGCCTTTGGTGGCGGGTGTGGGGACTTGGATTTCTGGCGGACGCCGCGGGAGTGCTCCTTTTGATGCTGGGGCTGCTTCTGGCCACCTGGGGCGGCAGCGTTCCCTGGGCGGAGGCTCTGCTCCATGTCGCCTACGATCCTTTCGGCCATCCCCTGGGCCTTGCTTGGACCCTGACTGCCGTGCTGCTTTCCGGCTTGTGCATCTACGCTCTGGATCGACGGGCTATGGCCGGAACAGGGCTTCTGACGGAGCGACAAGCGCATCGGATCGCTCTGGCGCTGGCTATTGTCACCGCGCCCTGGACCTTCCTGCTCCCGGTTTATTAGACCGGAAATAAGGAACCAAGCCGCCTCCTGCTTCGTCTAAATAGCAAACGAAACAAGGAGGCGGTCCTATGAAAAAGAGGTTTTTGGCAGCTCTGACGGCTCTGTTTGTGTGTCTTTCCATCCTTTCGGCCTGTGGGCAGAACCCATCTCCGAGCAGCTCTCAGCAGGAGGGCAGCGGAATGGAGGCGGACCCCTCAGGCGGCGCGGCGCTTCTAACCTGCCGCATCGTCTCCGGCGCCGGAGCGGGGGAGCTGCTGCTGGCGGAGCAGGGCGAGGGATTTTACAACGGCACCGGTGTCTATACCCTCTCCGTGGGGCAGATCCCGGTGCTCCTGGACGGTGCCTCCGCCTCGGCGGAAGATCTGGAGGACGGGATGCTGGTGGAGATCAGCTGTTCCGGCATGGTGGAGGAGACCTTCCCTGCCCGGCTGGGAGGGGTGACGGCCCTGTCTGCCGCCTCCGGTGCAGACGGCGGCTTTGACAATCTGTGCACGCTCTATCTGCAGGTGCTGGAAGACCTGTGGGAGGTGGACAGCGGCCTGAACCAGGGCATCACAGAGCTGGGAGTGGACCTGTCTCAGACCCGCCTGACGGCCAGTGAGCGTTCGGCGGTGGCCTGGGCGTTCGGCCAAGCCCACGGCCTTGTGCCTGTGGAGGGCACCTATGAGGAGCTGGCAGAGCAGGGCTACCTGGACCCCATTTCCGCCAGTGCTCCTGCCCAGGAGAGCGGAGAGGAGCCAGCCCTCTACCAGTGGGAAGACGGGTGCCTCTTCTCCATTGTGGAGAATGAGGAGGAACCGGTGGTGTTCAGTCTGCCGAATATGGGCCCCGGAGAAGAAGCGCCGGCGTATAACGGTGTCCGCTTTGATGCCCAGAAGTGGCGCTCACCCTTGGGTGCTTACTACTTCACCGATTGTACGGCTGTCAGCGTGGACGGACACTGGAATGGGTATACCGTGGGGGCGGAGGCTATCTCCTGAGAGGAAACAACCGGGCGGCAAGCGCCGCCCGGCTTTTTTGGTCAGATGGAGCGTCTGGGTAGAATAGACCTGACAAGAGGGACAAAAAGAAGGAAGAAAAGGGAGAAAAATCCACTTTCCCGAGGGCGGAAATGGCCTTTGCTCTTGTAAAACAGGGAAAAGGGCGGTATAATACTTCTAATTGATGCTTTCTTCGCGCCAAAACAAGAAATAACAGGTGATTGCAACATGAGTTACACGAAAATCGCGGCGATTTACGCCGACAGCGAGACGCTCTCGGGGCAGACCGTTACTGTAGGCGGTTGGGCTCGTACCATCCGGGATATGAAGAACTTTGGCTTTGTGGAGCTCAACGATGGCTCCTGCTTTAAGAATCTTCAGGTGGTGATGGAGGCGGGTTCTCTGGCCAACTATAAGGAGATTGCCTCTCAGAACGTGGGCGCCGCCCTGATCGTCACCGGCACTGTGGTGCTGACGCCGGAGGCAAAGCAGCCTCTGGAGCTTAAGGCCACTGCCATCGAGGTGGAGGGCACCTCCACACCCGACTATCCCCTGCAGAAGAAGCGCCACAGCGTGGAGTTCCTGCGGACCATCCAGCATCTGCGGCCCCGGACCAACCTCTTCTCCGCCACCTTCCGGGTGCGCAGCGCCGCGGCCTACGCCATTCACCGCTTCTTCCAGGACCAGGGCTTTGTCTACGTCCATACCCCCATCATCACTGCCAGTGACTGCGAGGGTGCCGGTGAGATGTTCCAGGTGACCACGCTGGATATGAATAATCCGCCCCGTTTGGAGGACGGCTCTGTGGACTGGTCCCAGGACTTCTTCGGAAAGAAGGCCAACCTGACCGTTTCCGGTCAGCTCAACTGCGAGAACTTTGCCATGGCCTTTGGAAACGTCTATACCTTCGGCCCCACCTTCCGGGCGGAGAACTCCAACACCCAGCGCCACGCCGCTGAGTTCTGGATGATCGAGCCGGAGATGGCCTTCACGGACCTCAATGGTTACATGGATAACGCCGAGGCTATGATCAAGTATGTCATCCGTTATGTCATGGACAAGTGCCCCGATGAGATGAATTTCTTCAACTCCTTTGTGGACAAGGGACTGAAGGAGCGGCTGGAGCACGTGGCCTCTTCCGACTTCGGCCGGGTCAGCTACACCGAGGCGGTGGAGATCCTCAAGAAAAACAACGACAAGTTCGACTACAAGGTGGAATGGGGCTGCGATCTGCAGACGGAACACGAGCGCTTCCTCACTGAGCAGGTGTTCAAGAAGCCTGTGTTCGTCACTGACTACCCCAAGGAGATCAAGGCATTCTATATGCGCCTCAACGACGACGGCAAGACCGTGGCCGCTGCGGACTGCCTGGTGCCTGGCATCGGCGAGATCATCGGCGGCAGCCAGCGTGAGGAGCGGCTGGACATCCTGGAGGGCCGTATTCAGGAGCTGGGCATGAACCCGGAGGACTACTGGTGGTACTGCGATCTGCGCCGTTATGGCTCCTGCCGCCACGCAGGTTATGGCCTGGGCTTTGAGCGGATGGTCATGTACCTCACAGGCGTCAGCAACATCCGCGACGTCCTGCCCCATCCCCGCACGGTGGGCAACGCCGACTTCTAATCAGGAAAATCGGGTCCCGATGACTGCTCCCGTATGTGGGGCAGGACGTCGGGACCCATCTTTTGATGGGGCGGCGCTGTGCGCCGTCAAGTGTTTTGGGTGCAGCCCAAAACCTTGGTCCGGGGCCATTCATTTGCCCCGGGCAAGTGATGAGATGGGGGTCCCCGGCGGGGCGTGCCCCCCTGGGGCCTGCCCCATCCCCGCACGGTGGGCAACGCCGACTTCTAAAAACGAAACAAGGCCCGGTATCCTCTGAGGATACCGGGGCCTTGTTTCGTTCCTTGACCAAAAAGGAAGATGGTGCATCAGATGGGCTTTGCTGAGGACGCTTTGACAGATGCTTTTTATCAATAAAAAAAGAGGAGGTAAGGCAGGGCAAAATCTCTGGTCAATGTGAACAGACAAGACAAGCAGAGAGCAGACAACACCAAAAAATTGAAAAAAATTTTATTTTGAAATTTAGGATGATTGTTTCTTGCAAAGAAATTAAGTGTCAGACTTCTTTCGTTACAAGCACCATTTTGAGGATTGTGCAAAATAAACAATATTGACGAGAGGTTTTGGAAAATATATAATAAAAACACACAAAACAAGAGGAAACGCAAACAAAACCTTGGCAAAAAGGTTGGAAAAGCAGGCCATTTTCCCCTGTGGAAAACAGGAAAAGGCCAAAAAATTCAGACAGGAGGGCTCACGGCATGAAAGGAAAGACGAAGGATATTTTCATCATCGGGTTTGCGCTGTTTTCCATGTTTTTTGGCGCGGGCAATGTGATCTTCCCCCCGCACCTGGGCATGCAGTCGGGGGCGCAATGGCTGATGGGCTTCGCCTGTTATTACCTTGCCGACATTGGACTTGCCTTGGTAGCGCTGTTTGCTATGCTCAAGTGCGGCAGCACAGAGGGCATTACCCGCCGTGTGGGCCGGATTCCCTCCGCTATCTTGATGACCGCCATCGTGCTGTGCATTGGCCCTATGCTGGCCATTCCCCGCACTGGCGCTACTACCTTTGAGCTGTCCATCCAGCCTCTGTTCAGCGGCGTCAGCCCGGTGGTATTCTCCATCGTCTTCTTCGCGCTGATTCTAGCGCTGTGCATCCGTGAGTCCGCTGTGGTGGACATTGTAGGCAAGTTCCTGACGCCGGCCCTGTTCCTGGGATTGCTGCTGCTCATTGCCGTGGGCGTCTTTCAGCCCCTGGGGCCCATTGCGGCGGAAGCCAAGATCGCGGACGTGCCCGCCAGCGGCATCTTCAACGGCTATCAGACCATGGATGTGCTGGCGACTCTGGTCTTTGGCCTGATCATCCTCAAGAGTGCCGAGAGCAAGGGCTACCGCACGGCCAAGGACAGCTGCAAGGTAGTGGCCGGCGCCGGCGTCGTGGCTGCCGTGGGCCTGCTGGTGGTCTATCTGGGCCTGACCTATCTGGGAGCTACTGCCTCTACTCTCTTTGACGAGGAGATCGATCGCTCTACCCTGGTCCTCTCCATTGTGGAAGGCCTGCTGGGACGGGCTGGTCTGGTGATCTTCGGCATCGTGGTGGGCCTGGCCTGCGTTACCACTGCCGTGGGTCTTACCAGTGCGGCTGCCTCCTATTTCGTCAAGCTCTTTAAGGGCCGCATCAGCTATCAGGCACTGGTTATTTTCATTTGCGTGTGCAGTGCGGTGCTGTCCAACTTCGGCCTGGATCAGATCGTGTCCATCGCTTCCCCCATCCTCAGCATCGTCTATCCTCCTACCCTGGTGCTGATTATCCTGGCCTATTTCGGCCGTCGGATCCGCAACAACAACGTCTGCCGTATGGCTGCTCTGGGCGCGCTGCTGTTCAGCATCCTGGAGACACTGAACCAGAGTGGTGTATCCATTTCTCTGGTGGAAAGACTGCCTCTGGCGGCCTTGGGGTTCGGCTGGGTGGTCCCCGCTCTGGTGTTCGGTCTGCTGGGCGCCCTGCTGCGCACTCCGGGAAGCTTTCTGAGCCATGAGGACTCCGAAAATTTAGAGGGAAAGCTTGACGTGGATATGGTCCTTTAAATCATTTTGTCAGGATTCCCTGTGCTCTCGCGGCGGGGAACGCAGGGTTTCTTTTCTTCCTTCTGTTCCGATTCTCCCCTTTAGGCAGGCAAAGGCCCGCACCTTTCGGTGCGGGCCTTTGTCCGTGTAAAAGCGGAATGTTTCGTGTTTGACATGGGGGAGGTTTTTACCGGCAGCACAGACGGCAGATCTCCGTCATATCGTCGGGATGGATCTTGACGAAATTGCCGAAGGGGAAGCCATTGGGCTTCTGAGCCCGGTGGGCTACCATATCGGGAATGTCTTCGGCCTTGGCGCCGATCTCGGCGAAGGTGACGGGCATACCCAGAGAGCGGAAGAACTCCCGCAGACGCTGGATGCCCTCCAGCGCAGTGGCCTCCGGGTTGACGAAGTTCATCTCACAGCCGAAGACCCGAACAGCGAACTGGGCAAAGCGGGTGATGTCGTGGCGATAGACATACTCCATCCAGGCGGGAGTCACCACTGCAAGGCCGGCACCGTGGGCGCAGTCGTAGAAAGAGGAGAGCTCGTGCTCGATCTGATGGCTGGCCCAGTCCTGCACACGGCCGATGCCGCAGGAGTTGTTGTGAGCCAGCATGCCTGCCCACATGAGATCGGCCCGGGCGGCGTAGTCATTGGGGTCGGCAATGGCTCGGGGGGCGGCTTCGATGATGGTTCGCAGCAGCGCCTCGCACAGCCGGTCGGTGAGGGCAACATCGGTGGTGTTGGTGAAATAGCGCTCACAGATGTGGCTCATCATGTCCACTGCGCCGCTGGCGGTCTGGTAGGCGGGGAGCGTGCAGGTGTACTTGGGATTGAGAATGGAGAACTTGGGGCGGATCAGATCCAGGTTCATAGACCACTTGAGCATTCCCTCATCCTTGGTGATGACACAGCTGTTGGAACCCTCACTTCCGGCGGCGGAGATAGTCAGCACCGTGGCCACAGGCAGTGTGGCGGTGGGCTGGGCCTTGGCGCAGAAGAAATCCCAGAAATCCCCCTGATAGGGCACGCCCACGCCGATGGCCTTGGCGGTGTCGATGGCGCTGCCGCCGCCGACTGCCAGCAGGAAGTCCAGGTTTTCCCGGCGGCACAGCTCGATACCCTCATAGACCTTGCTGCTGCGGGGATTGGGCTGCACGCCGGAGAGCTCCATATAGAGGATGCCCGCCTCATCCAGAGAGGACGCAATGGCGTCAAAGGCGCCGTTGCGATGAACGGAGCCGCCGCCGGTGACGATGAGCACCCGACTGCCGCCGAAGCGGCGCACCAGCTCACCGGCCCGCTTTTCCTGGCCATCGCCGAAGGCAAAATAAGTAGGGGAATAGAAATCAAAGTTATCCATACCGCATATCTCCTTTGTGTGGATTGAAAAGGCGGAGACGTGGGAGAGGTCCGCCTGCAGAGGGATCAAGATACCTACATTATATAGATAAGGACACGGGGAATCAATACCCCCGCCGACGGTCCACCAGGTGTTCCAGAGGCCGGCCGGCGGCGTAGTTGAGAAGATCCTGGCAGAACAGCTCCACGTTCCGGTCGCAGGTGTAGCCCAGAGTCATGTTGCCGGAGACGTGGGGGGTCAGGATCAGGTTCTTCGTCTCCCATAGGGGATGCTCTTGAGGCAGGGGCTCCGGCACCATCACATCCAGGGCTGCCCCGGCGATCTTTTTCCCATTCAGCGCCTCCATCAGGGCGTCCTGGTCCACGGCAGGGCCCCGGCCTACGTTGATGACGATGGCATCGGAGGGCAGCAGGGCGATGCGCTCCCGGCTGAGGATGCCCCGGGTCTCAGGAGTGTCCGGCAGGGCCATCACCAGGATCTTGGTCTGGGGCAGCACCTCGTCCAGCTTGGAGATGGGCAGGACCTGATCAAAGAGATCCGCGGGCCCCTTGGCCTTTCCGCTGCGGCTCAGTCCGGTGACACTGCCGATGTTCATGCCCCGCATCCGCTGAGCCACGTTGACGCCGATATCGCCGGTGCCCAGAATGGTCACCTGGTTGTCCCGGATGGAGCGGATGGGCAGTTGGTTGGACCAGCTGCGGCGGCGGACGATCTCGCCGTACTCCGGCATCCGGCGCAGCAGCATCAGCGTCACCATGACCACATGCTCGGCAATGGTCACGCCGTAGACGTTGCAGTTGGTCAAAAGGCAGTGGGGATTGGCAAAGAGGCTCTCGTCCTTGCAGTAGGGGTCCACTCCGGCAAAGGAGCAGCAGTACCACTTCAGCCCGGTTCCCGCAGCCCGCAGCAGCTCGGGGGAGTGGGCGTAGAGCACCTCGCAGTCGCGGACATAGGCCTTGGCCTCCTCCAGCTCCTCGGGGGAGAAGAAGCGGACGGAGAAGCCCGTCTGCTCCGCGGCCTGCTCAATGGCCCGGCGGTGAGAGTCAGTGAGAAATTCCAAGTATACACAGATATTACGGCTCATGATGATCGACCTCCTGTTGGATGGATGCACAGACGTGCTCCGCCGCCCGCATGCCGTCGGCGGCGGCAGAGAGGATGCCGCCGGCCCAGCCGGCGCCCTCTCCGCAGGGATACAGTCCCCGGATGGGGGCCTGATACGTCTCGTCCCGGGGAATGCGCACCGGGGAGGAGCTGCGGCTCTCCACCGCCGTCAGCACGGCGTCCGGGGCGTCATAGCCCCGCAGCTTCCGGCCCAGCACCGGCAGGGCCTCCCGCAGTGCCTGGGCTACAAAGGGCGGCAGACACTGCCCCAGGTCGCACCAGGTGACGCCGGGGCGGTAAGAGGGAGTCACAGTGCCGGCGCCTGTGGAGGGCACGCCGGCGAGAAAATCTCCCACCCGCTGGGCCGGGGCACGGTAGTCCCCACCGCCTAAAGAAAAGGCCGCCGCTTCCAGACGCCGCTGGAAGGCAACGCCCGCCAGAGGATCGTCTCCGCCGCCGAAATCCTCCGGCGTCACGTTTACCAGCAGCGCGCCGTTGATGTTCTCTTTGTCCCGGGCAAATTCGCTCATGCCGTTGGTGACCACGCCCTGAGCCTCCGATGCGGCGGCAACCACCTCTCCGCCGGGACAGACGCAGAAGGAGAAGGCGGAGCGGCCGCTGGGCAGATGGCAGGAGAGCTTGTAGGACGCGGCGGGCAGGCCCGGGTGCCCGGCGTAGCGCTTGTACTGGGCCGCGTCCACGGTGGACTGACGGTGCTCAATGCGCACGCCCACGGCAAAGGGCTTGGCCTCCAGGGGTACGCCCCGGCGGTGGAGCATGGCGAAGGTGTCTCGGGCAGAGTGGCCCGGGCAGAGCACCAGCTGCCGGCAGGGCAGGCGCACCTCCCCCTCTGGCCCCTGGGCCAGGATAGCGATGAGGGCGCTGTCTTGAATCTCCAGATCCGTCAGGCGGGTCTCGAAGCGGATGTCCGCCCCCAGCTCTAACAGGCGCCGGCGCAGCCCCTTGAGGGCGATGTGGAGGTAGTCGGTGCCCACGTGGGGCTTGGCGTCGATGAGGATGTCCTCCGGGGCGCCGCAGGCCACCAGCTGCTCCAGGATAAAGCGGTGGCGCAGGTCCTTGGTGCCGGTGTTGAGCTTGCCGTCGGAAAAGGCACCGGCACCGCCCTCGCCGAACTGGACGTTGGAGGTCAGGTCCAGCTGTCCTGTGCGCCAAAAGCGCTCCACGTCCTCCTTCCGCCGCTCCACGCACCGGCCCCGCTCCAGCAGGATGGGACGCAGACCTGCCTGAGCCAGCACCAGGGCGGCGAAGAGCCCGCCGGGGCCGGCACCCACCACCACCGGCGGCACTGCCGGAGCGGACAGAGGCTGAGGCGGCGTCCAGATACGAGGTGTGTAGATACTGACATGGGCCGGAGCGCGGCGGAGGACAGCCGTCTCGCTGCGGACCTCCGCCAGGGCGGAGCAGACGAAAAAGACCCCCTCCCGGGCGTCGATGGACCGGCGCAGCAACCGGCAGGATATCAGCTCGCTTTCCGGAATATGCAGAATTCGGGCTACCCGGCGGCGGAGCTGAGACTCCAATCCTGGTTCCAGCCGAATCCCTTCAATTTTCAGCAATGCAGACCACGCCTTTCTCCTGATAGGCCCCGCAGGATGGCCGAGGCCGGGCGGATTCAAATTTTTATCAGTATACCATACTTTTCCCCAGCCTGTCTGCCCCTAAAGAGGCCGAGAGGAGAAAAAAGCAGGAGAGAGGGCGTTTTTTTCTTCCGGTAAGGAAAAGATAGCAAAAAATAAAAAAAGCCGCATTTCGTTTACAGAAAAGTCATAAACTTTTTGGGAACTTTAAGGTTGTTTTAAAAAAGACGCCGTATACTGCACTCAAAGGTTCGGGAAAGAGTGAGAGCCAAGCGAAAAGACAGCGTCCCTTTCCCAAAGCTTTCTGGTGAAAAACGAGTACGCAAGGAGGACTCGATATGTATAACGACGAGAAGAATCTGTATCATTATAGTTATCGTAAGGACGGCACAGAGCGGCCTGAGCAGGCGCAGCCTCCCGTGGTGGAGACCACCTACCGGGAACCCTGGGAGGAGCCCAAAAAGAAGGGCGGCAAGAAAAACAGTGCTGCCCTGAAGATGACCGCTTTGGCTTTAAGCTGTGCTCTGCTGGGCGGCGCTGCGGGCGCCGGTGTCATGTGGGCAGCCGGTGGCAGCAGTGGAAATACCGCCGAGGTCCAGGTCAGCAGCCGGGAGCCTGTAGAGGTCAAGCAGGTGGCCGTGGATGGCCAGACCAAGATGACCGACGCGGAGAACTACGCCGCCAATGTCAACAGTGTGGTCTCCATCAACTGCTCCGCCACCACCAACTACTTCGGCCAGACGGTGGAGAACGCCTCCTCCGGTTCCGGATTTGTCCTGACGGAGGACGGCTATATCGTTACCAACCACCACGTCATCGACGGAGCCACCTCCGTGAAGGTGACGCTGTACTCCGGCGAGACCTATGATGCTACGGTGATCGGTTCCGACGAGGACTACGATATCGCGGTGATCAAGATCAACGCCACCGGCCTCCAGGCCGTCACCGTGGGCGACAGCGACAGCCTCAACGTGGGCGACCACGTTCTGGCGGTGGGCAACCCCCTGGGTGAGCTGACCTTCTCCATGTCCGGCGGCATGGTCTCCAGTGTGAACCGCCCCATCAACGTGGACGGCACTCCCTTCAACATGATTCAGACCGATACCTCCATCAACCCCGGCAACTCCGGTGGCCCTCTGTTCAATGAGTACGGCGAAGTGGTGGGCATCGTGTCCGCCAAGTACTCCAGCTACTCCAACGAGACGGTGGAGGGCCTGGGCTTTGCCATCCCCATCAACGACGTCATGTCCATGCTGGAGGACATCATGACCAACGGCTATGTGACCAACAAGGCCTACCTGGGTGTCACCGCTGCCACCATGAATGCCCAGATGGCTCAGCAGACCGGCCTGACAGAGGGCGTGTATGTCTACTCTGTGGAGGAGGGCAGTGCTGCCGACAAGGCAGGCATCCAGCCCGGTGACGTGATCACCAAGGTGGACGACACCACTGTCACCTCTATGGAAGACCTGAGTGCCGCAAAGAAGGGCTACACCGCCGGGGATACTGCTACCTTCACGATCTACCGACAGGGAGATACCCTCACTGTGGAGCTGACCTTCGGCTCTGAGCCTGCTCAGAGCACCTCACAGAACGATACCGTTCAGGACAACTCCCAGAGCGGTTCCGGTTACTATGATCCCAACGACCTGTTTGAATATTTCTTTGGTAATCGTTCCGGGTCCGGCAGCTCCAGCGGCTCCGGCACCGCGGCGTGAAAATAGATGATCCTATCTTCTTTCTTCCTCTTCTTTTGTTTTGCGGGAAAGCGCTCCACGATTGTGGAGCGCTTTTCCGGCATCCATCGAAGGCCTGCCATTTTTTGAATCCACGCGAAAAAAGAGAGGACATGCGAAACTTTTTTTAGGGAAAATACGTCTATACCTTACAAGACTGCGCGTAAAAATCAGGTAAGATCTCTGTAAAAAGGGACTTGCAATTTGAAGGAAGTGTGCTATTATCTACTGACGGCGGTTCGACAAAAAATACGCTGATCCGAATCGCCCGGCGGGAGGAACTAGGTCATCTCGCCCTGTGCATAAGGAGAACAAAGCAAATATGAATTCTACCGTTGAAATCCGTGACCCTCAAATGGTCCGGCCCAGGCTCCGGCTGGAGTGGCCCCGGGTGTCCAGCACCCGGAAAAGCCGTATCACCGGAGCGGTGATCGCCGGAGCTCTGATTCTTTTCATTCTGATCTTTTTGCAGGCCTTTGTCACCCATGGTGATCCTGCTGCCGGTGACGCTGTCACCGGTGCGGTGTCCCCCACGGGGGACACCATTGTCTGGGTAGGGCCCCTGCAGTTGGTGCTGTCGGTGCTGCTGGCCCTGGCGGCGGGAGCGGTGGCTGCCTTCCGCTTGGAGTGGAACGTCAGCCAGCGGGTGGCCCGCTGGTGTACCGGCGTGCTGTATCTGCTGCTGCCAGTGGCCTCTTTGACCATGATGGAGTACTTAGGCGGCGTGTTTACCTATGACTGGTCCCCGCTGACCTTCTTCCGAAATTACATCTTTGCCGCGCTGCTGTTCCTGGGCATCTATGCCGTCGGCGGCAGCGTCCGAATTTCCTGGTTCGTTATCAACACCGTTTTTTATATCTTTGGTGTGGCCAATCACTATGTCCTTGCGTTCCGGGGAACTCCGCTGCTGCCAGCAGATATTGCCAGTGTGGGGACGGGACTGTCAGTGGCAGGGACCTATGACTATACGCCAGATAAGTATATGGTGCTGGGCACTGTGTTCTTTGTAGCGCTTCTGGTGCTGGGGACTCGACTGCCGGTGCTCAAGCCCGGCAAACGCCTCAAGCTGGGGATCCGCCTGGGCTCTCTGGCGGTGATTGCGCTGTTTTCCGGTCTGCTGTATACCTCGGACTGGTTTGCCAACCAGGGCATGAAGCCTGACTTTTTTAATCAGGCCCGGGGCTATCGCAACAACGGCTCTCTTTTCCACTTCTGGATCAACACCAAGTATCTCATCGTCAGCCCGCCGGATGGCTACTCCAGCGACCAGGTGGAGCAGATCGTCAACTCCGGCGAAGAGCAGGCGGGCAATGACGGTGCCCCCGGCGCCACCAAGGAGCGACCCAACATCATCTGTATCATGGATGAGACCCTGTCGGATCTGAGTGTGGTAGGGGATTTCACCACCAACATTGACTATATGCCCTATATGCGTTCCCTGTCTGACAACACGGTCAAGGGCAACCTGTATGTGTCCGTGTACGGTGCTGGAACGGCCAACAGCGAGTTTGAGTTCCTTACCGGTGACTCTTTGGCGTTCCTGCCTGCCGGTGCCTGCGCCTATGAATCCTATGTGGACAATCCCATGCCCTCTCTGGTGTCCTCTTTGGGCACTCTGGGTTATTCCAAGACGGCCTTCCACCCCTATTACGGTGCCAACTGGCAGCGGGAGCGGGTCTATCCGCTGCTGGGCTTTGAGGACTACATCTCCATCGAGGATCTCTTTGGCGAGGAGAACGTGGCCAAGTACCGGGAGGACGGCAACTTCCTGCGTTACAGCCAGGAGGTCTCGGAGATGTATCCTGACCAGGTGACCTTCCTGCGCCGCTACGTCAGCGATGAGTTTGATTTCCGCCAGGTGGAGCAGATGTATGAGGAACGGGATGAGGGGCGGCCTTTCTTCCTGTTCAATGTGACCATGCAGAACCACTCCAGCTATACCAGCACCTCCAGCAATTTCCAGCAGGAGGTCTGGCTCACCGGCGACATGGAGGGCAAGTACCCCAAGGCCGACCAGTATCTGTCCCTGGTCAAGCGCACCGATGATGCCTTCCAGCAGCTCACCTCTTACTTTAGTCAGGTCAGTGAGCCCACCATCATCTGCATCTTCGGTGATCATCAGCCTTCCATTGAGAGCGGGTTCTATGAGGAGATCTTCGGCAAGTCCCTCAATGAGCTAACTCTGGAGGAGCGGCAGAAGATGTATCAGACTCCGTTCATCATCTGGGCCAACTATGAGATCGAGGAGCAGGAGGTCGAGGCCATCAGCGCCAACTACCTGTCTACCCTTCTGATGGAGGTGGCGGGCCTGCCTCTGACGGACTACCAGCAGTACCTGTCTCAGCTGCACACGAAGATCCCTGTCATCAATGCCAATGGCTATCTGGGCGACGACGGCCAGTGGTACTTGATCGACGACAAGACCTCCCCCTATGCCGATCTGGTGGCAGATTATGACAAGGTCCAGTACAACAATCTCTTCGACACGGAAAACCGAGTGGAGAATCTGTATCTGCTGAAAAAAGTGGAAAGCACGGCTACAGAGCCGTAATCGTTTTGCAGATGCTGCACGCAGTGAGGTGCCTGCCGCAAAAGCGGCAGGCACCTTTTTTTGTGTATATTCCAGCGAAAAGGTGGGAAAGCTGGGAGGAGCGGCCGAAGGCTGTCGAAAAAAGAAGAGGTTGACATCCGTCTACCTCTTTGCTATGATTTAGTAGACAAATGTATACCATTCAAAAATCCCCAATGGGGAAGCGGTTCTCCCGAAGAGAAAACGGAGAGCTTACAAGGCAGAAGAAAGGAGTTGCTCCATGAAATGCAGAGTATCGGCGCTGGTACTGCTGGCGCTGGTGTTGTCTTTGTGCTTGGTTCGGCCGGTCCATGCGGCCAAGCTGCTGGCCATCACCTTTGATGACGGGCCCAGTCCGGTGTATACACCCCAGGTGCTGGATGAGCTGGACAAGCGAAACGTCAAGGCCACCTTTTTCATGGTGGGCAAATGGCTGCCGGGGAAGCAGGCGCTGCTGGACCGGATGGTATCGGAGGGGCATGAGATCGCCAGCCATACCTACGACCATGTGAACCTGACCGATGCTGCACCCTCTCAGGTGCGGGAGCAGATCAAAAAGAATCAGGAAGCATTGGCGTCATACACAGGGCTGTTGGATTTTCTGGTGCGTACGCCCTTTGGTGTGCGGAAGGACTCAGTGTTAAAGAATCTGGGGGCGCCGCTGATTTTGTGGAGCATCGATCCGGCAGCGGGCAATCAGGTGCCCGGAGACCAGATGGCGAGGAAAGTCATCTCCAGCGCCCGAGACGGGGACATCATCCTGCTCCATGATACCACTCAGTATAATTTGGACGCGGTGGGACCCATTCTGGATACCCTGCGGGCCAAGGGCTTTGATTTTGTCACAGTCAGCGAGCTGTTCCGCCTGCGGGGCGTGGATCTGAAAGATGGCGTGATCTACAAGCGGGCGCCGGCGGCCGCCTCCGCCAAACAGAATACCTCCTGGGCCCAAAAGGATATCCAGTATGTGCAGTCCAAGGGGATCATGACCGGGGACCGTACCGGCTGGCACCCGGAAAAGACCATGACCCGGGCCATGGCGGTCACCACGCTGTGGCGGGCCTGCGGCACACCGCAGGCAAAGACAAAGGCGGGCTTTGTGGATGTTTCACCCTACAGCTGGTACACCAAAGCGGTGGACTGGGGACGGGAGACGGGACTGATCCAGGGAAAGACGGAGAAGCGGTTCGCCCCCAATGACTCTATCACCCGGCAGGAGCTGTATGTGCTCCTGGCCCGGTTGCTCCAAAGCCAGGGCGTGCAGGCACCGCAGAGCGGAGAAGTGCCGGTGTACGAGGACAGCTTCCGGGTCAGCGCCTGGGCTCGGCCGGAGGTGCAGTACCTCCAGCGGCTGGGTTTTGTCTCTGCCAATGACAAGGAGCTGCTGCGGCCTGGCGACAAGGCCACCCGGGCAGAGGCGGCGGAGCTTCTGCATTGGTATCTGGAACGGCAGTGAGGGCGGAAGGCCTTGCGCTTTTGGGCGGAACATGATACAATTTCTCGTTAGAAAAGAGCAAAGGAGACTTCCTTGATGAAATTAGGAATCGTGGGCCTGCCCAACGTGGGCAAGAGTACGCTGTTCAACGCCATCACCAACGCCGGAGCCGAGTCTGCCAACTACCCCTTCTGCACCATTGACCCCAATGTGGGCATGGTGGCTGTTCCTGACGAGCGGCTGGACAAGCTGGCGGAAATGTATGAGCCCGACAAGAAGACCCCTGCGGTCATCGAGTTTGTGGACATCGCCGGACTGGTCAAAGGCGCCAGCAAGGGCGAGGGCCTGGGCAATAAGTTCCTCTCCAATATCCGCATGACCGACGCCATTATCCATGTGGTCCGTTGCTTTGACGACGAGAACGTCATCCATGTGGAGGGTAGCACCGATCCCCTCCGGGACATCCAGATCATCAATCTGGAGCTGGTGATGGCGGACCTGGAGATGGTCCAGCGCCGGGTGGAGAAGGCCACCAAGGCCATGAAGGGCGACAAGAAGTTTGCCCACGAGGTGGAGCTGTTCACGGCCCTGCAAAAGCACCTGGACGAGGGCAAGCTGGCCCGGACCTTTGCGTGCTCTGAGGAGGACGCGGCGCTGTTGGCTACCTCTGAGCTGCTGACCCTCAAGCCGGTGATCTACGCCGCCAACATGGATGAGGAGGGCTTCGCCCACCAGGCGGACAACCCCTACCTCAAGCAGGTGGAGGAGCTGGCCGCCGCTGAAGGCAGCCAGGTGCTGCCCATCTGCGCCAAGCTGGAGCAGGACATCGCCGAGCTGGAGGGCGAGGAGAAGCAGATGTTCCTGGAGGAGCTGGGCATTGCCGAGTCCGGTCTGGACCGGCTCATCAAGTGCTCCTACGCCCTGCTGGGTCTCATTTCTTTCCTGACCTATGGAAAGGACGAGTGCCGTGCCTGGACTATCCGCAAGGGCACCAAGGCTCCTCAGGCCGCCGGAAAGATCCACTCCGACATCGAGCGGGGCTTCATCCGGGCCGAGGTCATTGCCTACGACGACATGATCCGCTGCGGCAGCGTCAACGCCGCCAAGGAAAAGGGCCTGCTGCGCAGCGAGGGCAAGGAGTATGTGGTCCAGGACGGCGACATGATCTACTTCCGGTTCAACGTCTGATGGGACAGAGGACTGCAGAGAAGGCGGAATTGAAAAGCAAAATGAAAAAGAGCGGACGCCTCTGGCGTCCGCTCTTTTTGCGCATTTTTTTAGGGTGGCCTTCCTTGGCAAAAGAAGAGGGGCGCCGTTTCGGCGCCCCTGGGATAGGTCATTCGATGGAGATGATATAGTAGTATACCGGCTGTCCACCCGGGAGCACAGAGATCTCCGCTTCGGGACAGGCCTCCTGGAACAGCTCGCCGGCAGCCTGGGCATCGGCCTCGGATACGTCCTCGCCGTAGAAGAGAGATACGAAGGCGGCCTCCTTGCCGTTGGCCTCCTGGGCCAGCTTCCGCAGCAGCGCCGTGATGTCCCGGTCGGTGCCGAAGAGCTTGCCCTCCTCCAGGGCCAGATAGTCGCCCTCGTTGATCTCGAAGCCGTCAAAGTCGGAGTTCCGGGCGGCATAGGTGATCTGGGCGGTGGTGACGGAGGACAGGGAGTCGGTCATGGCGGTCTCGATGTCCTTGGGGTCTGCGGCCTCGAAGTCCACATTCATCATGGCGGTGATGCCCTGGGGCACGGTCTTGGTGGGAATGACCACCACCTGCTTCTCCGTCAGGCCCTGGCACTGCTGGGCGGCCATGATGATATTGGAGTTGTTGGGAAGCACGAAGACGATCTCCGCGGGGATCTTGTCGATCTCGTCCAAAATGCTCTCGGTGGAGGGGTTCATGGTCTGTCCGCCGGAGACCACGCCGTCGACACCCAGATCCTTGAACAGGGAAGCAAGGCCATCGCCGGCGCAGACGGCCAGGAAGCCGTAGCGCTTAGTGGGCTCTGCCACCACATGGCCGCAGGCCTCGCCGGATTCCAGCTCTGCCTCCACCGCGTCCAGATCGTCGGTACTCTGGGCCTTTCTGCCGGCGGCCAGGTCGTCAGCCTGAGTGCGCATATTTTCGATCTTGGCCAGCTCCAGGGTGCCGTACTTCTGGGACTCGGTAAGGGCGTCGCCGGGGATGTTGGTGTGGACGTGGACCTTGAAGGCCTCGTCGTCCTCGCCGATCACCAGGCTGTCGCCGATGCTGTTGAGGTAATTCCGCAGGGGGTCCAGGCATACGTCGGGCTTATTCTTGCGGACGATGAACACGGTGTCAAAGGCGAAGGTGATCTCCTCCGCAGAGAGGGCAACAAAGTCGGCCTTGTTCTTGTCCATCTCGCTCTCCTCTGCCACTTCGGGCATGGGCTCGCCCCGATAGGCGGCCAGCATACCCTCCAGGATGATGAGGTAGCCTTTGCCGCCGGCATCCACCACGCCGGCCTTTTTCAGCACCGGGTTCATGTCCGTGGTCTGGGCCAGGGTGGTGTAGCCCTCGGAGATGGCGGCCTCCAGGATCTGCTCCAGGCTGCCGCCCTCCTCGGCCACCTCGCAGGCCCGCTTGGCGGCCAGACGGGACACAGTCAGCACCGTGCCCTCGGCGGGCTTCATCACCGCCTTGTAGGCGGAGGCCACGCCCTCCTGCATGGCGTTGGCGAAGGCGGCACCGTCGCAGGTCTCCATGCCCTTGAGGCCCTTGCTCAGGCCCCGGAAGAGCAGCGAGAGGATGACGCCGGAGTTGCCCCGGGCACCCCGCAGCAGGGCGGAGGCGGTGACGGAGGCGGCCTGCTCCAGAGACTGGGGATCCTTCTTGCGCAGGTCGGCGGCGGCGGTGTTGATGGTCATGCTCATGTTGGTGCCCGTGTCGCCGTCGGGGACAGGGAACACGTTCAAATCGTTGATGCTCTGCTTCTGAGCGGTGATGGCGGCTGCGCCATGCAGCACCATCTGCTTGAAGACGGAGCCGGTCAGCTGTTCGTTCATCTCTCTCGTCCTCCTCACATGGTCATGGAATCCACGCAGACGTTCACGTCCCGGACGGTGACGCCGGTGTTCTTGTTGACCACATAGCGCACTTCGCTCATGATGGAGCGGCAGACCGCGGTGAGGTTCACGCCGTTCTCCACAATGATGTGCAGCTCAATGGAGATGGAATCGTCTTCGTTATAGGTGATCTTTACGCCTTTGCTCATGGCCTCACGCCGCAGCAGGTGCACCAGTCCGTCGGTCATGGAGCGATAGGCCATGCCCTTGACCCCGAAGCAGTTGGTGGCAGCCATGCCGGTGATGTTGGAGAACACGGCGCTGCTGACGGAGACCTCGCCCAGGTCCGTTGCGTATTTTATCATAAAAAGCGTCCTTTCCGTTTGAGATTGGAGCAGGCGGCGGAGACAGTCCTCCGTCCCCCTTGATCTTGTGGGCAATTTACAATTTAATAGGAATCTATTATATACGATTTCGCATTGGAGTACAAGTCAAAAAAGGAAGTTTAGCGCCCAAGAGGGGGAACTTTTCCCGAAAAATTTGCTTTGGATATTGAAAAAAAGAAAGTTATGGCCTAAAATGGAAACATTCCGCGCCGGATTTCCCTGAAATGCCGGCGGGAGAGGGAAAAACGGCCGCTTCCCACGTACAGCCGGCCGCGGAAAGCACAAAGGAGGAACCCTTCCATGCGCGTCATCACTGGCTCCGCCCGGGGCCGTCGTCTCAAGGAACTGGAGGGGCAGGAGACCCGCCCCACCACTGACCGGGTGAAGGAGGGAATGTTCAGCATCCTCCAGTTTGATATCGAGGGCAGACGGGTTTTGGACTTGTTTGCCGGCACCGGGCAGCTGGGCATCGAGGCCCTGTCCCGGGGCGCTGCATCGGCGGTGCTGGTGGACCGGCGGAAGGACGCTGTCACCCTGATCCGGGAGAATCTGCGCATTACCGGTCTCCAGGACCGGGCCCGCGTGGTCCAGGGAGATGCCCAGGAATATCTCAACAGCCTGCGGGAGCATTTTGACCTGATCTTCCTTGATCCGCCTTACGAGGCGGGGCTGTTGGAGCCGGCACTGGCTCATATCGCCCGGTTTGACATTCTCTCCCCCCATGGTATAATTGTGGCGGAGCATCCGGCGGACCGGGTCCTTCCAGCCCTGGCGCCGCCCTATTTCATTCACCGCACCTACCGGTACGGAAAGATCGGCCTGACCGTATACCACCGGGCCGGAAACGAGGAATCACCCCAATGAGAACTGCAATCTGTTCAGGCAGCTTTGACCCCATTACCCTGGGCCATACGGATATCATCCGTCGGGCTGCCGCCTGCTTCGACCAGGTGTGTGTCTGCGTGGTCCCAAACGCAGAAAAAAAGAACCAGATGTTCACCCCGGAGCAGAAGCTGGAGCTGGTGCGCCAGGCGGTGGCGCCGCTGCCCAACGTGGAGGCGGAGCTGTGGCCGGGGCTGCTGGTGGATTTCGCCCGGCGCCATGGCGCCACGGCCATCATCCGCGGAATCCGCAATGCCACGGATTTTGACGCCGAGCAGCAGATGGCCCTGATCAACCGCAACCTTGCTCCGGAGCTGGAGACGCTGTTTCTGCCCGCCGCTCCCGAGTATCAATACTTCAGCTCTACCATGGCCCGGGAGATGATCCGGTATCATCAGCCGCTGGAGAATTACCTGCCCATCCAGATCGTGCCTTTGGTGCGCCGGATGATGGAGGAAAAACAGTAAACCCGGTCCCACAGCGGACCTGACAGGAGAGGATGGAACCAATATGGCAAACGATGTCAATCATCTGATCGATATGCTCTACACCATGATCGACGAGGCCAAGAGCGCCGCCTTCGGTCAGGGAAAATGCACCATCAACCGGGATGAGGCTCTGGACCTTTTGGACGAGGTGCGGGCCCAGCTGCCCATCGAACTCAAGCGGGCCCAGGAGCTGCTGCGGGCTAGGGATGAGTATGTGGAGGCCGCCAAGCGGGACGTGGAGCGCATGATGCGCCAGGCGGAGCTGGATGCCAAGACCAAGGTCTCTGAGAGCGAGGTGCTCAATGCCGCCCGGGAGAAGGGCCACCACATCATCCGTCACGCCGAGGAGCGCTCCCGGGAGATGTATCGGGTCACCAACGAGTACACCGAGGATGCCCTCCGCCGCACCGAGGAGGCCATCACCATGGCTCTGGAGGAGATCCGTCAGTCCCGGGCCAGTTTCCGGGCTGCCTCTGCGGAGAAGATGCAGCAGCAAAAGGAAATGCTTCAGGAGCAGAAAAAGTTGCAGGAGGATGCAGAAAAAAAATAACAAAATTTCTGGCGATATATTGTGGAAAATCACAATATGCTTTTTGCGCCCGGCGTTTCGCAGAGTGCGATGGGGAAAATTTGTTATGTAAATTGCACTTGCATGAGAGCCTCACCACAAGATATTGTGGTGGGGCTCTTTTGTTTTCCACAATTAAAAAAATAGAACATGCGTTTTATTTCCGAAAAAAGGGATTTTTTGTAGAAAAAAGGGGGTTTTTTCAACTTTGCGCTCGGAAACTTTTCCTTGCAAACTTTTTTGAATTCGCTTATACTTGTGAACAGCGGTGGTGGAAAGTGGGGATGAGTGGTGCCAAGTGCCACGAAAAACCCATTCGCTGCCCAAAACGGAAGGGAAGTGGCAGGCATGAGCGGTCTCTATGGGTCCTATAACCATACCATCGACGCCAAGGGCCGCCTGTTCATCCCTGCCAAACTGCGGGAGGACCTGGGGGACACGTTTTATGTCGCCATGGGTGCTGACGGCTGCCTTTCCGTCTATTCTGAGGCAAGCTGGTCCAAATTCACGGAGCAGTTTGAAAGCCTGCCCTATTCCAAAGCCAAGGCCCTTCGCCCTCTGTTTGCCAATGCCGCCAAATGCGAGCCCGACGCCCAGGGGCGGATCCTGATCCCTGCCAAGCTGCGGGCCTACGCGGGACTGAAAAAGGATGTCACCGTCATCGGTGTGGCCAAGCGGGCGGAGATCTGGAGCAGCGAGCGCTGGAAGGCCATGGAGCAGGAGGAGACCGAGGATATGTTTGCTGCCATGGATGAGATGGGCTTTTGAGCCCCAGGAGAGAGGGACGGACAATGGAATTGAGCCACAAGCCGGTCCTCCTGGAGGAGTGCCTGGAGGCCCTGGCCATCCGGCCGGAGGGTACCTATCTGGACGGCACCCTGGGCCGGGCAGGCCACTCGCTGGAGATCGTCAAGCGACTAACCACTGGACGGCTCATCGGCATTGACCAGGACGCTGCTGCCATTGAGGCGGCCCAGGTTCGGCTGACAGATTATATGGACAAGGTCACCCTGGTCCGCAGCAATTTTTCCCATCTGGGAGAGATCCTGCAGGAGCTTCAGGTGGACGGCGTGGACGGGATGCTCTTTGATCTGGGTGTCTCCTCGCCCCAGCTGGATGACCCGGCCCGGGGATTTTCCTATATGCACGACGCGCCTTTGGATATGCGCATGGATGAGCGCGCGCCTCTGAGTGCCCGGGACGTGGTCAATGACTGGCCCCAGGAGGAGCTGCGGCGGATCCTGTATGAATACGGTGAGGAGCGCTATGCTCCCGCCATTGCCCGGGCCATCTGCCGCCGGCGGGAGGAGCGGCCCGTCGAGACCACCTTTGAACTGGTGGACATCATCAAAAGCGCCATGCCTGCCGCGGCGCTGCGGGAAAAGCAGCACCCGGCCAAGCGCAGCTTCCAGGCCATCCGCATCGCTGTGAACGGCGAGCTGGATGTTCTGCCGCCCATGTTGGAGGCGGCGGCGGACGGCCTGCGGCCCGGCGGCCGCCTGGCGGTGATCTCCTTCCATTCTCTGGAGGACCGCATCGTCAAAAAGACTATGCAGGAGCTCTCTCGAGGCTGTATCTGTCCGCCGGAGTTTCCTGTGTGTGTCTGCGGCAGAAAACCCAAGGTAAAGCTCATCACCCGCAAGCCCATCGTCTCTCAGGAGGCGGAGCTGGAGGACAACCCCCGGGCCCGTAGTGCGAAGCTGCGGGTGGCGGAGCGAATTTGACCGGAGGAAAGACGGAGCCGGTGTGTGGCCTGTTTTCCAATAGCAAAGGTCGGGAGAAAAATATTTGTACAAAAGGGAGGATGGAGGCCCATGGCTGCCAGCGCAAGAGCACTCCGCGCCCAAGAGCGCAGAGGAACCACATATGGAGACCTGGCCTATGATCTGGACGCCATGAGCCGGGAGTATGCCCTGCGCCACGCCGGGGAGGATGTGCGCAGGGAGGCGGTGCCTTCTCCCAAGGTCCGCAGTGTAACAGCTCCCCGGGCCAGACAGCGCCAGCATTTGTCGGTGGTGTCTGTGCTGGGCTTTCTGGCGGTGACTGCCCTGGCGGTGGTGACGCTGAGCCAGTATGTGCAGCTGACGGTCATCTCCTCGGAGGTGGTAAAGCTGCAAAGCGAGCTTTCCGAGCTTCAGACGGAGAACGTGTCTCTGACTACCAAGTATGAGCAGACCTTTGACCTGTCCACCATCAAGGAGGCAGCGGAGGCGGCCGGCATGAGCAAGCCCAGCAGCAGCCAGATCTATTACATCGATATGTCCGGCTCCGACAATGCGGTGGTCTACCAGCGGCAGGAGGCCGGCGTCCTCAGCCGTGTCTTTACCTCCCTGAGCCATGGCATTTATGCCGTGGTGGAATATTTCGATTGACTGCGGCCATATAGATGACAACGAGGAGTAAGAAGGGAGACTTCTTACTCCTTGCTTGCCTTGTGTACCTGTTTGCCCGGTCTCTGAGCCGGGGACTTTCCGGTGTAATTGGAGGAACCACAGTGAAAGAGCATCCCAAACGCAAAAGTGAAGAGGCCCGCCGGGCCAACCGAACCATCCGCATTCGCACCATGCTGGTGATGGGACTTTTGGGCGTGGCAGCCTTTGCAGTGTTGCTGGGACGGCTGTACTATCTGCAGATCATCCGCCACAAGGACCTGCAGGAGCAGGCCGTCACCCAGCAGACCCGCAGCACGGTCATCACTGCCTCACGGGGCAGCATCACTGACCGGGACGGCAATGTGCTGGCCATCTCCGCCACGGCGGAGACAGTGTTCATCTCTCCGGCGGAGATCAAGGAGCACGAGGAGGACCAGGACGCCGACTACATTGCCCGTGGTCTGAGCCGCATCCTGGAGATCCCGGAGGAGACCATTCTGGAGCACATGGAAAAGACCTCCTCCCAGTATGAGATTTTGAAAAAGAAAGTAGATCAGGACATTGCCGATGAGATCCGCCGCTTCATCAACGGCGAGATCGACGACGAGGGCAATGAGCTCCAGCCCGATGAGAATGGAGACTATCAGCGCCTGTACGGCATCTACATGGAGAGCGATTCCAAGCGGCACTATCCCTACGGCTCCCTGGCCTCCCAGGTCATCGGCTTCGTCAACGCCGACAACGTGGGTGCCTACGGCCTGGAAGCGATCTTCAATGATGAGCTCACCGGCTCCTCGGGCCTGGTGGTCACCGCCAAGAATGCCGCCGGTACTGATATGCTCTATCAGTATGAGCAGTACTATGACGCGCAAAACGGCAACAACCTGGTGACTACCATCGACAGTACTGTCCAGTACTATCTGGAGAGCGGTCTGAAGGAGATGGTGGAGCAGCACGATGCCGCCAACGGTGCATGTGGCCTTATTATGAATGTCAATACCGGAGCGGTCCTGGCCATGGCCTCTTTGCCGGACTATGATCTGAACGATCCCTGGGCTATTCAGGACGAAAAGCTTCTGGAGAGTCTGGAAGGGCTGGAGGGAGATGCCCTGGCCGACGCCAAGGGCGCTGCCCAAAATAAGCAGTGGCGGAATAAGAACGTCAACGACACCTATGAGCCTGGCTCCACCTTCAAGATTTTGACCCTCTCCGCTGCCCTGGAGGAGGGCGTGGTGAACATGAACACCCAGTTCACCTGCAACGGCTCCATCCATGTGCCCGGCTGGAGCAAGGCCATTAACTGCTCCAAGCGGGCGGGCCACGGGCTTCAGACCCTGAAGGTGGCCACCGGAAACTCCTGCAATCCGGCCTTTATCACTATGGGCCTAAAGCTGGGCACCAGTACCTATTATCAATATATGAAGGACTTTGGCCTCATGGAGGCCACCGGCATCGAGCTCAACGGCGAGCAGGCCGGCATCTTTGCCAGCGAGGAGGACTTCGGTAAGAACGTGGTCTCTCTGGCGGCCTATGCCTTCGGTCAGACCTGCAATGTTACTCCCATCGCTCTCATCACTGCCCAGGCAGCCTGTGTCAACGGCGGCTACCTGCGCACGCCTTATTTGGTAGAGCAGATCCTGGACGACGACGGCAACATTGTTTTCCAGCACGACAGCTCCACCCCTGTCCGCCAGGTCATCAGTGAGGACACCTCCGCCACCGTGCGGGAGTGCCTGGAATACGTGGTGTCCTCCGGCACCGGCAAAAACGGCCAGGTGGCCGGCTACCGCATCGGCGGCAAGACCGGTACCGCCGATAAGACCGGCACCGGCGATGTGGTGGTCTCCTTTGTGTGCTTTGCGCCTGCGGATGATCCTGAGGTCATCATGCTGCTGACTATGGACACTCCCAGCCGTACCACCGGAACCTATGTCTCCGGCGGCAACATGGTGGCACCCACCGCCAGTAAGATCATGGCAGAGGTGCTGCCGGAGCTGGGCATCCAGCCGGACTATGCCAGTACCGACCTGGCCAGCGCCGATACCACCGTGCCCAACGTGGTGGGCATGACCCTGGAGGAGGCCAAGGAGCGTCTGAGCAAGAGCGGCTTCGCCTATAAGACCGTGGGCTCCGGTGCCACCGTCACCGACCAGACCCCGGTGGGCGGCGCCATTGTTCCCGGCACTGCCACCATCATCCTCTATATGGGTGCGGAGAAGCCGGATGCTCTGTGCACCGTGCCCAATGTGGTGGGCAAGACGGCGGAGCAGGCCAATGTAGCTCTGACCAATGCGGGCCTCATCCTAAAAGTGGCCGGCACCACTTCCAGCAGTTCCGGCAACGTTTTGGCCATTTCCCAGTCTGAGGCGGCCGGCACCCAGGTGGCGGCCGGCACCGTGGTCACTGTCCAGTTCGGCGACAGTTCTATGTTGGACTAAGAAAAGACACTTTTTGCAATAAAAGAGGCATAATATTCCATATACTTGGGAAAAGCGTATTGTATAATAAGGCCTGCCTGACGAGGAGTCTCAAGGACGCCTCCCCCAGACGCCAAAGGGAGCTTTCCCTTTGGAGATACGATGCGCCGCCTAGGCGGCGGGAGAGGATGAACACCAATGCGTTTACAGGATTTGCTGCAGGGGATCGAGATCCAGGAGACCACCGCCGACCTTGCCATGGAGATTCGGGGTGTCAGCTATGACTCCCGGCACACGGCGCCCGGAGATTTGTTTGTTGCCATGACCGGTTTTGCCACTGATGGCCACACCTTCGTGGGCAGGGCGGCGGAAGCAGGGGCCGTGTGCGTGCTGTGTGAGCACCCGGTGGAAACAGCACTGCCCTTTGTGCGGGTGAAGGATTCCCGCCGGGCTCTGGCTGTGCTTACCGCCAACGGGTTCGGCCATCCGGCGGAGCAGATGAAGATCATTGCCGTTACCGGCACCAATGGAAAGACCACCACCACCTATCTGCTCAAGGACATCCTGGAGCAGGAGGCAGGGGCCACCGTGGGCCTCATCGGCACCAACCAAAATATGATCGGCGCTCAGGTGATCCCCACCGAGCGCACCACCCCTGAGTCCTTTGAGGTCCAGCGCCTGTTCCGCCAGATGGCCGACGGCGGCTGCACCCATGTGGTCATGGAGGGCTCTTCTCATGCCCTGTATCTGGATCGGGTCTACGGCGTGCCCTTTGCCGTGGGCATCTTCACCAATTTGACCCAGGACCACTTGGATTTCCACAAGACCATGGAGGCTTACTGCGACGCCAAGGCCATTTTGTTCCGCAACTGCGCCGTGGGTGTGTGCAACCGGGATGACCCCTGGATGGAGCGATTGACAGCTGAGGCTACCTGCCGCCTGTTCACCTATGGAGAGCACCCTGGGGCAGATTTACGGGCGGAGAACATCGAGCTGGCCGCGGACCACGTCGCTTTTGACGCCGTCACGGCCTCGGAGCGGGTCCGGGTCCGGGTGGGCATTCCTGGCGGCTTTATGGTATATAATACTCTGGGCGTGCTGGGGGCGGCTCTGGCTCTGGGCATTCCCCTGGACAAGAGCGCTGACGCTCTGGGCCGCAGCGCCCATGTGAAGGGCCGGGTGGAGGTGGTCCCTACCCCCGGAAAGGACTATACCATTCTTATCGACTATGCCCACAGCCCCGATGCTCTGGAGAATGTGCTCGCCGCTGTCCGGGGCTTTGCCAAGGGCCGGGTGGTGGCGGTGTTCGGCTGCGGCGGAGACCGGGACCGGACCAAGCGGCCCAAGATGGGCGCCGTGGCGGCCCGCCTGGCGGACTTCTCCGTGGTCACCGCCGACAACCCCCGCACCGAGGACCCGGCGGCCATCATCGCCGAGATCCTGCCGGGCATGGCGGGAGCCGAGGACCGCTATACGGTGGTGGAGAACCGGGTGGAGGCCATTGGCTGGGCTATGGACCACGCCTGCAAGGACGACGTCATCGTGTTGTGCGGCAAGGGTCATGAGACCTACCAGGAGATCAACCACATCAAGCACCACCTGGATGAGAGAGAAGTGGTGGCGGCACACCTGGCCGCTGAAAAATAAGGAGACGGCTTTCCGGGGAGGAGAGCCGTGATTACAAAAGCGCGGCCGCCGGGGAGGCGGCCGTGTGGAGAGGAAGGAAATCATGGAAATGATACTGGCCTGTGTGCTCAGCTTTGTGGTGACAGCTATTGTGGGGCACTTTCTGGTGCCCTTTCTGCGCCGGCTGAAGGCGGGACAGAGCATCCGGGAGGATGGTCCCACCTGGCATATGTCCAAACAGGGCACGCCTACCATGGGCGGACTGATGTTCATTGCCGGCGCAGGCGTGGCTACGGTGGCGCTGGGATGGAATTTTATGCTTTCGGGCAGCTTTTCCCATCTCTATGTCTATCTCTTTGCCCTGGTCTTTGGCGCCATCGGCTATGTGGACGACTATCGGAAGGTGCGGATGCACCAGAACCTGGGCCTTACTGCCCGGCAAAAGTTTTTGCTGCAGCTGGCCGCCGCCGTGGCCTTTTTGTGCCTGATGCGGTATGAGGGCCTGCTGAGTCCCAGCTTGTACATCCCCTTCTTTAATGTCTATTGGGAGCTGCCCTGGCTGGTGTATCTGGTCTTTGCGGCCTTTGTCATCGTGGGCGCTGTCAACGCTGTCAACCTCACCGATGGTATCGATGGTCTGGCTGCCTCCGTCACTGTGCCGGTGGCGCTGTTCTTCACCATTGCGGCTGCCTGGTGGGGCTATACGGAGCTGGGCATCTTCTCTGGCGCCCTTATGGGCGGCCTGCTGGGCTTTTTGATCTACAATTTCCATCCCGCCAAGGTCTTTATGGGTGATACGGGGTCTCTTTTCCTGGGCGGCGCCGTGGCCGCCATGGCTTTCGCCTATGATATGCCCCTGATCCTCATTCCTGTGGGCATCATCTACATCGCCGAGACCATGTCGGATATCCTGCAGGTGGGCTATTTTAAACTCACTCACGGCAAGCGGATCTTCAAAATGGCACCGCTGCACCACCATCTGGAGCTGTGCGGCTGGAGCGAGGTGAAGCTGGTGAGCGTGTTCGCCGGCATCACCGTGGTGTGCTGCGCCCTGGCTCTGTGGGGAATTTCCGGGCGTTTCCCAGGATAAAAGAGCTCTCCCCGGGAGAGCCGGAAGAACTGGGCCGCACAGCGGCAGAAAGGAGGGAGCGCCATGACAAGAGAGCAGTGGCAGCGCCAGCAGCGCCGGGAGCGGGAGCGGCAGCGCCGGGAGCAGGAAAAGGCCCACCGGGAGCACATCCGCCAGCTGCGCAAGGAGAGCTATGAGGCTGCCAGAGGCCCTCTGGATCTGCCCTTCCTGGTGCTGGTGCTGGTGTTGACCGCTATCGGCCTTATTATGCTCTTCTCCGCCAGTTTTCCCTCCGCCTACTACATCAACAACGACCCCACACACTACTTTGTCCGTCAGGGCATTTTTGCCGTGGGCGGATTGGTGGCCATGGTGGTTATCGGAAAGATCAACTATCAGCGCTTCCGGGGCTTGGCCAAGCTGGCCCTGTATGGTTCCATCGTGCTGCTGGTGTTGGTCATCATCCCCGGCAATCCCCTCAGCGTCACCCGCAACAATGCCACCCGCTGGCTGGGCATAGGAGACCTGTTCACCTTTCAGCCCTCTGAGATTGCAAAACTGGGTGTTATTCTCTATTTCTCCGACGATATTTCCAGAAAAAAAGATAAAATGCAGACCTTTCGCCAGGGCATCTTGCCCTATGTGGTGATTCTGGGCGTCATCGCGCTGCTGATGATGCTGGAGCCCCATCTGTCAGGTACTGTGCTGATCCTGGGCATCGGTGCCGTCCTTATGCTGGTGGGCGGCATCCGGTGGAAATGGGTGGGCGGTGTACTGTTGCTGGCGGCCGTGGGCGCCTATCTGGTGCTGGGTGTCATGGGCTACGGCCACTCACGCCTCTCTATGTGGCTGAATCCCTGGCTGGATGCACAAGGTGATGGCTATCAGATGGTTCAGAGCTATTTGGCCATCGGCTCCGGCGGATTGTTGGGCGTGGGCCTGGGCAAGAGCCGCCAGAAGTATCTCTACCTGCCTGAGGAGCACAATGACTTCATCTTCGCTGTGGTGTGCGAAGAGCTGGGACTTATCGGTGCGGCCCTCATTATGCTGCTCTTCGCTGCTCTGGTCCTCCGGGGATACTGGATTGCCCTCAACGCTCGGGACCGCTTCGGCAGCCTCCTGGCGGTGGGCGTCACTACCCTGATCGCCATGCAGACCATTTTGAATATCGCTGTGGTCACTGGTGCAGTACCCACCACTGGGATTTCCCTTCCCTTTTTCAGTTACGGCGGCACCGCACTGATGATCCAGCTGGCGGAGATGGGCGTGGTCCTATCCGTCTCACGGCAGATGAAGGCACCCCCTTCCTAGACGAATTGATCTATTGCAGAAACCTGCGGGGTACAGCCCCGGATGTGGAAAATTTCCTCCAATCCCAATACAAAAGGGATAAAAGGAGCTGAATGCTACTATGCGTATTCTATTTACCTGCGGTGGCACTGCCGGACACATCAATCCTGCCCTGGCTTTGGCGGGCCGGTTCCGGGAGATGGACCCGGAGTGCCGGGTACTGTTCGTAGGAGCGGAGCGGGGCCTGGAGAAGGACCTGGTACCCAAGGCCGGCTACGACTTTTGCACGGTCCATATCTCCAGCTTTCACCGCTCCGTCCGTCCGGCGGAGCTGCGGCATAACTTTGTGTCGGTGTATAACCTAATGCGGGCACCGGGAGAGGCCAATGCCATTTTGAAGGCGTTCCAGCCTGACTTCGTGGTGGGCACCGGCGGCTATGCCAGCTTTCCCATGGTGAAAGCGGCGGCCAAGGCCGGTATCCCTACTGCTGTTCACGAGTCCAATATGGTGCCGGGCCTGACCACTCAGATGCTGGAGCCCTTTGCCGACCGGATCATGGTGGGCTTTGAGGACTGCCGCCGTCACTATAAGCACCCGGAGAAGGTGGTTGTCACCGGCACGCCGGTGCGGGGCGACTTTTTCCAGTGTACCCGGCAGGAGGCACGAGATAAGCTGGGACTGACAGACGAACGGCCTCTGGTGGTCTCCTTCTGGGGTTCTCTGGGCGCCAGCGAGATGAACCGCCAGATGGCGGAGATGTTTCAGCTGGAGGCCGCCAGGGAGCCCTTTCACCACATCCACGGTGCGGGCAAGAGCGGCTTTCCCAATCTGCTGGCGGATCTGGAGCGGCGGGGCGTGGACCTGAAGGCCCACCCGGCGCTGCATCTGCGGGAGTATATCTACGACATGGCTGTGGTCATGCGGGCGGCGGACCTGGTGCTGTGCCGGGCCGGCGCCTCCACCATCAGCGAGCTGACGGCCCTGGGGGTCCCGGCGGTGATGGTGCCCTCTCCCAATGTCACCAACAACCACCAGGAGAAAAACGCCCGAGTCCTGGAGGACCACGGCGGGGCCTGTGTGATCCTGGAAAAGGACAGCAGCGGCAAGGTCCTCTTTGAAAAGACCGCCGCCATCCTCCACGATCCAGAGCGGCACAGCGCCATGTCCCGGGCCATGGCTGATCTGGGCATCCCAGACGCCACGGAGCGCATCTGCTCCACCATCCTCTCCATCGGCAGGTAACCCTTTCTTTTCCCTCCGGCATACTATGGGGCAGAAAACCAGTATGCGGAGGGGAAAGTATGACGACTCAGCTATGGATCGAGGGCGGAAATCGGCTCTCAGGCCAGGTGGACGTGCAGGGAGCAAAAAACGGCGTGCTGCCCATTTTGGCCGCCACGGTGCTGACCCGTGACGTATGTATTATTGAAAACTGTCCGCGTCTCAGCGACGTGGAGGCATCCGTTCGCATTTTGCGCCACTTGGGCTGTACTGCCTGGTGGGAGGACGGGGCTCTGGTGGCGGACACCACGAACATGGACCGCTTTGACATTCCCGACGACCTGATGCGGGAGATGCGCTCCTCCGTTATCTTCCTGGGGGCCATTCTGGCCCGCCTGGGGGCAGCGGAGTTGAGCTATCCTGGAGGCTGCGAGCTGGGACCCCGGCCCATCGATCTGCACCTGCGGGCTCTGCGGGAGCTGGGGGCGGAGATCGAGGACCGGGGCGGTTGTCTGCGCTGCCGGGCTGCCGGATTGCAGGGTACGGAGCTGACATTGGCGCTGCCCAGTGTGGGGGCTACGGAGAACGCCATTCTGGCGGCTGTGGGCGCCCGGGGCACCACCATCATCTGCAATGCCGCCCGGGAGCCGGAGATCGTGGACCTCCAGCGGTTCCTCAATGCCTGCGGCGCCTGGGTCCGTGGAGCAGGCAGCTCCACCATAATGGTGGAGGGCGGCGCGACGCTCCACGGCTGCGCCCACCGCTGTATGGGAGACCGGATCGTGGCGGCCACTTATCTGTGCGCCGCCGCGGCAGCAGGCGGAGAGGCCCGCCTCACCGGTGTGGACTACCGCCAGCTTTCCACGGTCACCGCCGCGCTGACGGAGGCGGGATGCCGCATCCGCAGCGAGCCCCGGGGCATCGCCATTGAGCGGGCCGGGCGTTTGAGAGCCATTCGGCCGGTGCGGACGGCTCCCTATCCTGGATTTCCCACCGATGCCCAGGCGGTGCTGATGGCCGCACTGCTGCGCAGCCAGGGAGCCACAGTGTTTGTGGAGAACATATTTGAAAACCGCTACCGCCATGTGGACGAGATGATCCGCATGGGCGCTGACATCCGGGTGGAGGGCAGAGTGGCGGTGGTGTGCGGCGTGGAGAGCCTGCGGGGCGCCGTGCTGCGGGCCACGGATCTGCGGGGCGGTGCTGCCCTGGCTGTGGCGGCCCTCAGTGCCCAAGGGGAGAGCACTATCTCCTGCACAGAGCATATCGACCGGGGCTATGAGGACCTGGCCCGGGACCTGACGGCCCTGGGTGCAAAAATACGCCGAATCCAGGCGTAAGGCGGCTGTGCCCGCCCAAGACGAAAGAGACCAATCCCCGTGGGAGCATGCCTCCTGCGGGGGAGAGGCGAGGTGAGGACAGACATGGCAAGAAAGCGATACGGCAGCAGACGGCGCAGAAGAGGAAGATTTACCTTTCTCTATAAGCTTTTGTCCGTGCTGATCATCTGCGCTGCCATCGTAGCTGCCCTGACACTGTTTTTTAAGGTGGAGAACATTGAGGTCATTGGCGAGTCCCGCTATTCCGAGGCTGCCATTCTGGAGGCCGCCGGCGTTTCCGCAGGCGACAACCTGTACCTCTTAAATAAATATACGGTATCAGCAAATATCTATCAGCAATGTCCCTATGTGCAGGACGTTCGCATCAACCGCCAGCCGCCGGATACCCTGGTGATCGAGGTGACGGAGTGCAGCGCTGTGGCGGCCATTGCCCAGAACGGCTCCTACTGGCTGATCAGTCCCCAAGGTAAGATCGTGGAGAAGAAGACTACCAGCGATCTGCCCCGGGTGGACGGCTGCGTGCTGGTGGACCCGGCGGTAGGCAGCTGGGTAGAGATGGAGGAGGAAAGCGACAAGACGGAACTGTGCGCGCTGCTGGCGGCCCTGGAGAATGCGGGCGTAATGGATCAGATGGGCGGCATCCACTTGGATGACGCAGGCATGGTGGTCATGGATTATGCCGACCGCTTCACCGTGGAGCTACCCCGGGGGGCGGATTACGCCAAGAAGCTCTATCAGTTGAGCAGTGCCATCTCCCAGCTGGAGACCAACGAGACGGGTACCTTCAACATGAACGACGAAGAAAAGACATTTTTCATCCCGGCGAAGTAATACAGCCTCTTTTCAAGAGAAGAAAAAAGCGGTAAAATCCCTGGTAAGGCTTGACCTGGGGGGAAAAGCGTAATACAATAAATTATACTTTATCTTGCGGAATTATGCGGAGGGACTCCCTCCGATACACCAATGATAGTAGGAGGAACCAGCATGGCATTTGGGTTGGAGACCGGTCCCGATACCGTAGTCAATATCAAGGTCATCGGCGTTGGCGGCGGCGGAAACAATGTGGTGAACCGAATGGTGAAATCCGGCGCCAAGGGCGTGGATTTTGTGGCCATCAATACGGACAAGCAGGCGCTGAATGTGTCCAGTGCCAACTATAAGATCCAGATCGGCGAGAAGCTGACCCATGGACAGGGCGCCGGCTCTGACCCTGAGGTGGGCCGTAAGAGCGCCGAGGAGAGCCGCAACCAGATCGCCAAGGCGCTGGAGAATACCGATATGGTGTTTATCACCGCCGGCATGGGCGGCGGCACCGGCACCGGCGGCGCACCCATCGTGGCGGAGATCGCCAAGGAGATGGATATCCTGACAGTGGCTGTGGTCACCAAGCCCTTTGGCTTTGAAGGAGCCCGCCGGATGCGGGCCGCTGAGTCAGGCATTGAGGAACTCAAGGACCGGGTGGACTCCCTGGTCATCATCCCCAATGATCGACTCAAGCACGCCACCGATCAGAAGATCACCTTTGCCAATGCCTTTGAGATCGCCGACGATGTGCTGCGCCAGGCGGTGCAGTCCATCTCCGATTTGATCCGGGATACCGGCTTTATCAACCTGGACTTCGCCGACGTGACCGCGGTAATGAAGAACGCGGGCATGGCGCACATGGGCGTGGGCCGGGCGGCTGGCAAGGGCAAGGCGGAAGAGGCCGCCAAGATGGCCATTTCCAGCCCCCTGCTGGAGACCTCCATCGCTGGCGCCCGGGGTGTCCTCATCAACATCACCGGTTCCATGGATATTGGCCTGGAAGAGGTGGAACAGGCTGCCTCTCTGGTCCAGCAGGCTGTCCATCCCGATGCCCTCACCATCTTCGGTGCCACCTTCGACGAGACACTGGACGACGAGATCCGGGTCACCGTCATTGCCACCGGCTTTGAGGAGGAGAACGGAAAGCCGAAGGTGCAGGACAGCGGCAAGGAGAAGGAGAAGAGCGGAAACGATCCTGTCTCCAATTCTCCTGCGGCACCCAAGCCCCTGGACCTGGATGAGGAGAAGATCGAGGAGCCGGAGGATGACGATCCCTTTGCCGACATCTTCAAGATCTTCAACCGCAAGGACTGAGGAGAATCTATGCCTCTTTGCCGCATCGGCGGCGGGAAAGCGTTCTCCTGAGAAACAAAACAGCAAGGCCGGGGCACATCGCCCCGGCCTTTTTTCAAAAGTCTGTCTGGAGGTGTCAGCATGGGAGAGACGTTCCCCCTGCATATCATTGCCCGCATCCACAGTGAGTTTCCTGAAAAATTCGGTATCCCCCGCCAGAGCGGCCTGGTGGAGGAGCTGAGAGCCCGGGTGGTGTTTGAGCCGGAGTTCCGCAACGCCGATGCCCTGCGGGGCCTGGAGGGCTTTTCCCATGTCTGGCTGCTGTGGCAGTTTTCCCGGGCGGTGGGGAAGGCCTGGTCCCCCACGGTGCGCCCGCCCCGGCTCGGGGGCAACACCCGTATGGGCGTCTTTGCCACCCGATCCCCCTTCCGGCCCAACCCCATCGGGCTGTCCTCCGTGCGGCTGCTGGAGGTGGAGCGGGAGGGCCCTCAGGGGCCATCCCTGGTGGTGGCGGGGGCCGATCTGATGGACGGTACGCCCATCTTTGACATCAAGCCCTATCTGCCCTATACCGACAGCCATCCGGAGGCTCTGGCGGGCTTTACGGCGCCCCTGGAGGAAGTGCCGCTGGAGGTGGTATTCCCCCAGATGCTGCTGGAACGGGTGCCTGAGGCCCACCGGGGCGCTTTGCAGGCCGTTTTGGCCCGGGACCCCCGCCCCTCCTACCAGGACGATCCGGAGCGGGTCTACGGCATGGCCTTTGCCGGCTGCAACGTGCGCTTCACCGTGGGCAAAGGTCGCCTGACGGTGGTGGATGTGGAGCAGGAGCAGCGGTCCTGAATACGCAAAAGTCCTCTGCTTTTCCCAACTGACGATTGGGGAAAGCAGAGGGCTTTTATGCTGTGTCGCTAAGATCAGCACGGAACCTCTTTCAACGAGGAAATGTGGGACAGCAAAGGCAGGTAGCGGTTGTAGAATATCACAAACCGTCCCACCAGCAGCGCGGAGACCACCGTGCCGAGCCCAAGTCCCTGAAGCCGATGGAAAAACAGGAGGGACAGTATCAATGCGATGGACACCAGCGTGACATCAAAGCAGATCTTGACGATGCCGAAACGCTTTCCGCTGACCTGGGCCAGAGCGCTCACAGCGCCCTCGCCGGGCACCATCAGCACACCGGGTGCCACCTCGATGCTGATGCCCAGGGCCAGCACGGCACAGCCCAGCAGCAGAGAAAGCAGCTTTCCCACCAGAGAGGCGGGCTCAAACCAGGCAAGCAGCGCCATACCCCAGTCAATGCAGGCGCTGAAGATCACATTCACTGCCAACTGCAAAAGCTGGATGGGCGGAAAATTTCGCCGCAGCAGCAAAATCTGCAGCAGGATAAACAGCAGGTTCATCAAAAAAGTGAACTGCCCCAGGCTCAGGGGAAAGCGGAAGCTGAGCACATAGGGGAGACTGGAGATGGGCGAGGTACCCAGGGCGGCCTTGGTGATAAGAGCGATGCCCAGAGAGTTGATGCAGATGCCCACCAATGCCCACAGATACCGGATGACAAGATGACGTTTCATGACTTTTTCACCTCCTCCAGATTCTGGAGGATGTGCTCAAGAACAGCCACTGTCCGTTGCCGGTCTCGCTCCGAAATGCCGCGCCAGGCCTGTTCATCCACCTGAGCGCAGACCTGCCGTACCCGCTGGGCCTGTTTTCGGCCTTCATCGGTCAAAAACACCCTGGAGATCCGCCGATCCGTGTCCTGAGTATCCCGGCGAATGAGCTCCTGCTCCTCCATCCGGGCCAAAAGACCGGTGACAGTGGATTTGTCCAGGGCACAGCCCTGTCCGATCTCCCGCTGGGTGCAGCCCTCCCGGCCCCAGAGAAAGTCCAGGATCTTGGGCTGCCCTGGCAGAAGAGGAAAGCGGCAGGTCTGTGTGACAATGGCTCGGTTGGACCGATGAAACGCCAGCAGAAGCAGGCGGTGCAATTCCAACTCCGACAAGAATTTCATCCCCCTAAAATAGTTTTGAAACAAACTATTTGATAGAATACCGCATCTGTCGTTTTTTGTCAAGGGAAGGGTAAATTGGGAGAGAAAAAAGCCGTTTTTTTCCAGGTTGCCCAGATTTTAATTGGTAGCGCAGCGTTTTCTTCAAGAATTTCAGCGGGAGGAAAGGTTGGCCATGGAAGTTTGCCGCATTTTAGAAGGGGGATTTCGCCGGATTTTGCAGACAGTAGTTTTGCCGGCGGAATTCGACGCCGGCTTGCGTTTGAGAAAGGGGTGATTCAATGGATGAATCGTCAAAAAACGCGAAACCATGGCTGCGGGGCGGGGCGGCGCTGGTATTGGCCCTGGCCCTGCTTTTGAGCGTGTCATCACTGACCGTCGGCGCGAAGGCTGCCACCCTTGGTGAGGACACCGCCCCTCAATACCTGGTGCCTGTGGGCCACACGGTAGGCATCAAGCTGTTTTCCAGAGGCCTTCTGGTGGTGCAGCTGTCCGATGGACAGACCCCTGCCAAGGACTGCGGACTGAAAACCGGTGACCAGATTCTGCAGTGCAATGGAGGTGCCGTGGACTCCACGGAGGACTTCCAGTCCATGCTGCAGGAATCCGGCGGAGACCCGGTGACGCTGCACGTCCAGCGGGCAGGCAAGACTATGGACCTGACTGCGGAACCTGAGGCTGGAGAGGATGGCACTTACCGCTTAGGTGCCTGGGTACGAGACAGTATGGCGGGTATTGGGACCGTCACCTTCTATGATCCTCAAAGCGGCACCTTTGGCGCGCTGGGCCATGGCATCACCGATGTGGATACAGCACAACTGATGCCGCTTTCCCAGGGAGCCGTCATGGCGTCTCGGGTGAAGGCCGTAAAAAAAGGAGAGACCGGTGCGGCTGGTGAGCTGCGAGGGGACTTCGACCTGACAACGGATCTGGGCACCCTGAATACCAACTGTGAAAGCGGTGTGTTTGGAACTGTACCTGCAGGTGCCTTTGGGGAGGAACTGGGAACAGCCCTGCCCGTGGCAAAGCCGGAGGAGGTCCAGGAGGGTAAGGCCACCATATTGGCCAATGTGGCCGGAGACACAGTGGAGGAATATGAGGTGGAGATCACCCAAGTCCTTTCAGAAACAGGAAATCGAAATCTGCTGCTGACTGTCACCGACCCCAAATTGCTGGAAACCACCGGCGGCATTGTTCAGGGAATGTCCGGAAGTCCCATTTTGCAAAATGGGAAATTTGTGGGAGCTGTGACCCATGTGCTCCTCAATGACCCCACCAGCGGCTATGGCATTTTCCTGGAAAATATGGTAGAGGCTGTCTGGGGCGAGTAGCCGAAAGAGAAGAAAAGCCCGTCAAAAAAGAGGGAACACAGTTATTTTCCCCCGAAAACCATAAGGTTCTTCGTGCAAAACGTCGAAATAATATGGAAAAAAATTACAGTTTCCATATTGAAAATCCTGTCCGATTATGCTAGTTTATAGGTAACGACACATGAAGCTTCGCAAATCGGTCGCAAAAACGGGAGAGAGGAGTCCTCCCAAGATGGCATAATCTGTGGGGTGCCGCCGACAAATGCGCGCGGTCGGCGGCGCCTACTTTTGGGAAAAGGAACGGATTGTATGGAGAAGAAAGTCATACTGGCGGACGCTGGCGAGGAATTCCGCGCGCTGCTGCGGCAGACGGTGGAAAAGACCGGAGAATTTCAGGTGGTGGGAACCACTGGAGACGGCATGGAGCTGCTGCGTCTGGTGGGAGAGCAAAAGCCTGACCTGGTTGTCATGGACCTGGTACTGCCGGGACTGGATGGAATGGGCGTGCTGCGGCGGCTGTCGGAGCTGCCGGCGGAGGCAAGACCCAGAGTCATTGTGCTCTCTGCGTTTGCAAGGCCCGAGGTGATCCAGGAGGCCAGCGGACTGGGTGTGTTCTATTTCATGCCCAAGCCCTGTACGGAGGAGTCGCTGCTGGAACGGATGCGCCGGGCCTGCGGACAGGCGGAATTACCGGCGTTGGATGAGCCGGCGCTGGAGGATATGATCACCGATATCATCCATGAGATCGGTGTACCCGCTCATATCAAGGGCTATCAATACCTGCGGGAGGCCATTTTGATCGCCGTGAAGGATATGGACGTGATCAATGCTGTCACCAAGGTGCTTTATCCGGAAGTGGCCAAGCGCTTTGCCACCACACCCTCTCGGGTGGAGCGAGCCATCCGCCACGCCATTGAGGTGGCCTGGGATCGGGGTGATCTGGAGACGCTGCAGAAATTCTTTGGCTATACCGTTTCCAACACCAAGGGAAAACCCACCAACAGTGAGTTCATCGCTATGATCGCTGACCGGCTGCAGCTGCGCCTGCGCAGCGGCCGCCGCGCTTGAGCGCAGGAAGAGAAAGGACTTGCAAGGAGCTTCCTTTTATGATATTCTGCCAGTTGCAGAAATTTTGACAAAAAGGAAGTTACACAATGGTTTATGATTACACACCTCAGGGCGTGTGCTCCCAGCACATCCATGTGGAGATGGAGGATGGCATCATCCGCAACGTGGAGTTTTATGGCGGCTGCAACGGAAATCTTCAGGGGATCAGCCGCCTGGTCAAAGGAATGCGGGCAGAGGAAGCGGTGGAGAAGCTCAAGGGCATCCGCTGCGGCTACAAATCTACCTCTTGCCCGGATCAGCTGGCCCAGGGCCTGGAGCGGATGCTGGAAAAAGCGGAACGATAAAAGCAAAAAAAGAGAGCGGACGAAACCGTCCGCTCTTTTTTTGCACCCGGACGAGGCGGCGGGCATAGGATGGAACACCCAACAGGAGTGTGTTGACATATGGCTTATTCTGATCGCGAACTCTTGGCGCGTCTGATCGAGTGCGAGGCGGGCGGAGAGGGAGAGAATGGCATGAAAGCGGTGGCAGGCGTTGTGATGAACCGGGTGAATGCTCCCGGTGGAGAGTATGCTCGGGTAGGCCAGGGCAGCATCCGCAATATCATCATGCAGCCAGGTCAGTTCGTCTGCGCCAGCGAAACAGAGGGCGGGGCCTACAACCCGCAGAACATCTACAATATGCGGCCCCAGCAGATCCACTACGACATCGCCGACTGGGCCATTGCGGGCAATCGCCTGCCGGACGTGGCGGAGTCTCTGTGGTTCTATAATCCCTTTGGGCCCAAATGCCGCTCTTTCTTTCCCTCCGACGTGGGCTATTGGCAAACGCGCATCGGAGATCACTGCTTTTACAATCCTACAGATGCCTATTTTAAGACCTGACGAGGTGTAAGTGAGTATGATGAATCGAATTCCCAACAGCGCTCCGGTGACCACGGAGCTGCCGGACGGCGGCTGGGCTCAGGAGATCCGCCGCCTGGAAAACCAGGGCCAGACTGTGGTGCCCTATACACAGGGGGCGGCGATGCCGGGAACGGCTGTGCCTCAGACCGGCGTTGCCGGTGTCCCCCAGAACATGAGCGGCGGGATGACCATGACAGGGGGCATGGGTATGACCAGTCAGCCTATGATGCCCAATGGGCTCCCCAGTGAGGTCATTGAAAATCCTGTCTCCCGGGAGGAGGTCTACAAGGGGTCCCTGAAGGCTATGCTCAGCCGCTACAAGGGCAACTATGTGGTGGCCACCTTCCTGGTGGGTACCCAGAACATGGTGTCCTGGGAGGGAGTCCTTTTTGACGTGGGCAATGACTATGTGACCATTTACCAGCAGCCCCGGGACCGGTATATCGTCAGCGATATCTATTCTTTGAAGTTTATTGAGTTTTATGATACCGCCCGCCGGGATGCCTGCGATGCCATCCTGGGCCAGGCGGGCTGGAACCGGAACAGCTGAGGCAGGCGCTTGCGCAGGGAGGGAAAGTGTGGTACAATCCTCTATCATCTTAAAAGTAGTAAGGAAGTGTAACCGCCATGGATTTTGAAACGCTGGCAAAGGAGCGCTACTCCCTGCGCAAGTTTGATGCCCGTCCGGTGGAGCCGGAAAAGCTGGAGCTGATTCTGGAGGCGGGCCGCAATGCGCCCACCGCCCACAATCTGCAGCCCCAGCGCATCTTTGTGATCCAGAGTCCGGAGGCCCTGGAGAAGGCGGACAGCTGTATGTTCTGCCACTTCCATCCTCCGGTTTTGCTGGTGGTGGCCTATGATCCCAAAGAGGCCTGGAACCGGGAGGGCGACGGCAAGAATCACGGCGAGATCGACGCCACCATCGCCACAACCCAGATGATGCTCCAGGCGGCGGATCTGGGTCTGGGCACTACCTATGTGGGTATGTTCGACCCGGTGAAGTTCCAGGAGACCTTCCCGGAGATGAAGGATCTGATCCCCATTGCCGTGCTGCCCTTGGGCTATCCGGCGGAGGGAGCCCATCCTGCCAAGCTCCACGCCAGCCGTAAGCCCCTGGAGGAACTGGTGTGCCGCCTGTAAGAGGGTATTTCCCAGCAAAAAGAAGAGGAGAGGCGTTTGCCTCTCCTTTTTTGACGCCTTGGAAGAGGCGGGCCTCAGCCTGCCTCTTCCGGTTCCGGTGTCCGGGGCGCCGCTGTGCCGTGGGCACCCCAGGGCAGGCAGAACACCGGGGTCCCCTCCGCCGCCGGGGCCAGGGCGTACATCTGATAGAAAAAACAGATGCCCTCCGCTGTGAGATAGTAGTTGCCGGTGCACAGCTCCCGCCGCAGCCGCCGCTGCCAGTCCTCCCGATAGGCCGCCACACCGGCACTTTGCTGCCGGCGGATCTCCTGGGCCGCTAGGTCCGTCAAAAGGCGCCGCACCGGCGCCCTGGCGGGTAAAAAGGCGGACAGGGGAATGGGCGTGCCGGTGTGCAGGTCCCAGGTATCCCCCCGCCGGATGGTCAGCGGCAGTCCGCCCCGCTCCCTGGCATCAACATACAGGCTCCACACCCCGCCTTCATTCCAGGTGACACGGTAGTCCATGGCGGCGGTGAAGTGGGGCAGAGGGGCACCGGCGGCCGCCGCCTGCCGGAATTCCGCTTGAGCCTGGGGAAAGAGAAATCGCCCGCAGTAGCGCAGATAGCTGCGGGCAAACTGCCGGTAGTACCGGTCCATCCGCCGCAGATGGCGATCCATCTCCGGCGCTTTGAGCTTGGGCAGGGACACCCGGGCCGACAGCACCGGGATCCCATCCACTGTCCACTCCCGCTCCAGGAGCTCCTCCACTGTCTCCAGTCGTTCCACACCCATGAAAGCCCGCCTTTCTCCCTTATGTCTCTGCCTCGTCAATCTCAATCTATGCGGTGGGACAGGGAGCGGTGAGAAAAAGGGCGGCAGGGCGGTGAATGGCTATTTACTTTCATAAGGTAGTATGCTATGCTGTAAAGCAGTAAAGCACACCAAGGAAAGGACGTGACAAGGTGGTCAAGATTGGTAAGAAGGAAAAGAACGGCAACCTCTACCGGGCCATTCTGACTCTGAAGGACGAGGAGGAGTGCTATGCCTTCTTCCAGGACCTGTGCACCGTCTCAGAGCTGCGGGCCATGGAGCAGCGCTTTGAGGTGGCTCAGCTACTGGACGAGGGGCTCATTTACAACGAGATTTTGGAGCGCACCGGCGCCTCCAGTGCCACCATCAGCCGGGTCAATCGCTCTTTGAGCTACGGCGCCGGCGGCTATGAAAAGGTCTTTGAACACATTAAAAACCAGAAGTCCGGGAAAAAGGAGAAGGGGCAATGAGCAGCTATCAGGCCTTGGCCCTGTCCTATGACGCCCTGACCACCGATGTGGGCTACCGCCGGCGGGCCGAGTATCTGGACCGGCTGCTGAAAAAGAGCCGCCTGCCGGTCCACACGGTGCTGGACCTGGCCTGCGGCACTGGGACGCTGACTTGCCTGCTGGCGGAGATGGGCTATGAGATGATCGGCGTGGACGGCTCGGAGGACATGCTGGCCCAGGCCCAGACCAAGGCCATGAACGTGAAGGGCGAGCGTCCGCTGTTTTTGCATCAGACCATGCCCAAGCTGGACCTCTACGGCACCGTAGAGGCCGCTGTGTCCTGCCTGGACAGCATCAACTATCTCACCGATCTGCGGGATTTGAAGCGGACACTGGAACGTCTGCACCTGTTTATCGCGCCGGGCGGGCTGCTGGTGTTTGATGTGAACTCGGTGGAGAAGATGGAGACTCTGGACGGCCAGGTGTTTTTGGATGAGCAGGAGGACGTATATTGCGTCTGGCGGGCCTCTTACAGCCGCCGCAGCCGCATCCTCACCTACGGTATGGACATTTTCCAGCGCCGGGGCCAGATGTGGCAGCGCAGCACTGAGGAGCACCGGGAGCGGGCCTGGTCTGTGGAGGAACTGACGGAACAGCTCACCGCCGCCGGGTTTACGGACATCCATGTCTGGGGCGATTTGAAGCATACGCCTCCGGCGCCCGGAGAGCAGCGCCTGATCTTCACCGCCATCCGGGGCTTGGAGCCCCAAACGGAAAAAACTCAGAAAAGAAAGCGAGCGTAAATACAACATGAGTGATCAACTGGTACGGGCCATCACCTCCGATGGTATGGTGAAGGCGGTGGCCGTTTCCACCCGGGACCTGACGGAGCGGGCCCGGAATATCCACAAGACCCTGCCGGTGGCCACGGCGGCCCTGAGCCGCACCCTGGCTGCCGCCTCCATGCTGGGCAACGCCCTGAAGGAGCAGCAGGGCAGTGTCACGCTGCAGATCAAGGGCGGCGGGCCCCTGGGCAGCATCCTGGCGGTGTCGGACTGCGAGGGCAACGTCCGGGGCTATGTGCAGAATCCTCAGGTGGATCTGCCCCTGCGCAGCGACGGAAAACTGAATGTAGGCGCCGCCGTGGGCGGTGACGGCACACTGACGGTCATGCGGGACCTGGGACTCAAGGAGCCCTATATCGGCAGTGTGGAGCTGCTCAGCGGAGAAATCGCCGAGGATCTGGCGGCCTACTTTGTGGAGTCGGAGCAGATCCCCACCGCCTGCGCCCTGGGGGTGCTGGTGGAGCGGGACCAGAGCGTCCGGGCCGCGGGAGGCTACATCATCCAGCTGCTGCCCGGCGCGGGGGAGGATATTATCTCCCGGGTGGAGCAGGGGGTGCTGGCCGCCGGCCAGGTCACCGGACTGCTGGACAAGAATCCCGACCCGGAGACTATGCTCAAGACCGTGCTGTCGGACTTCGATCTGGAGATCCTGGAGACCAGCCCCATCGAGTACCGCTGCTACTGCAGCCGGGAGCGGGTGACCAAGGCGCTGATCTCCCTGGGAGCCGATGAGCTGGAGAAGATCATCCGGGAGCAGGGCGGCGCGGAGCTGACCTGCCAGTTCTGTGACCGGGTCCACCGGTTCACCGCCCAGGAGCTTCAGGCTCTGGTGGACGGCATCGGGAGGAAGTGAGAGCCCCGGCGGGAAGAGGGCCGGAGGCGGCCCTTTTCCCACTTTTTACAAAAAATAAAAAAACCTGAAAAATTTTGCGATTTAAGGTTGACAGATGGGAAACCTTTTAGTATAATAACCCTTGCCGTTCGGGTCACGAACGAATTCCGGGAGCATAGCTCAGCTGGTTAGAGCACCTGCCTTACAAGCAGGGGGTCACTGGTTCGAGTCCAGTTGTTCCCACCATTTTAATCCTGGATTGGATGGTGCCCGCCCCGGAAGTGAAGTATGGCCAAGTAGTTCAGTTGGTTAGAACGCCAGCCTGTCACGCTGGAGGTCGTGGGTTCGAGCCCCATCTTGGTCGCCATTTGCCTCTGTAGCTCAGTTGGTAGAGCAGAGGACTGAAAATCCTCGTGTCGTTGGTTCGATTCCGACCGGAGGCACCAACGCGCAATTGAATACCGATTGCGCGCACGCGAGCGTAGCTCATCTGGTAGAGCGCCACCTTGCCAAGGTGGAGGTAGCGAGTTCGAGCCTCGTCGCTCGCTCCATTTGAAAATAGTCACACAGTAAAATTTGTGTGACTATTTTCAAATGGGGAGCATACAATACAGCGTGGGGATCGTCTCTGCGCTTTGAAAACGGTGACATAGCCACGTGGTAAGGCAAGGGTCTGCAAAACCCTCATTCCCCGGTTCAAATCCGGGTGTCACCTCCATAAAAATAACCACACCGTCAGGTGTGGTTATTTTTATGGAATCCTGAGATATTTCAAATGCTCGGGGCAAGTGAATTGCCCCTGCGCCAAGGTTTTGCCTGCGGCAAAACGCTTGTACGGCGCAAAAGCGCCGACCCGCTGTGCGGGGCCCCAGTCTTGTCCGGCATCTAAACTTTGCGGACAAGACAAAAAGAAAGACACGTTGCAAAGCGTGTCTTTCTTTTTGGGTTCCGGCGGCCATAGGCCACCTCCACCCTTCGGAGATTCAAATGCTCGGGGTCGGCAAAGCCGCCCCTGCGCAATTCTCCGCTGCGCTCCGAATTCACGCCGCATTCGCGGCGCGGCCCAGAAGGGCCGTCTGAAGATCTGGCAGCGGCATCTATACTTTATGGACAAGACAAAAAGAAACACCAGCCTGTTGGCTGGTGTTTCTTTTTGGATACCTGGAGATTTTTAAAATGCTCGGCGGAAATGAATTCCGCCTCCGCCGAGGTTTTGGCCTGCGGCCAAAACGCGCGTACGGCGCAAAAGCGCCGCCCCGCTGTGCGGGGCCCCAGCTTTGGCTGGCACCCATACAGTTTACACAGGACCAAAAGCGAGGCACGCTGCAAAGTGCGCCTCGCTTTTTGCATTTTGACGAATTGCCTCTGCAGGATGGCCGCCGCTGAAAGGCAATTTTTGCTTTCGCGCGAAAGACACTTGAAAACACCTCGGAGGCACTTATAAAAACGATGTGAATATGCACAGTATATCCCTGTAAAATGGCGGGTATTTTGTAAAAAAATTCCGAAGTTTTTCCGGGGACTGCAATTGGCTGTTGCGCTTTGGGAGGCAGGCGGTTATAATGGCAAAAAACCCGGGCCGTGCTTTCACTGAAGCGTGCCGGGGGCGCGCAAAACCATATCTGCGTTAAGGGAGAATTCCATGTTTATGCTGACCGCTCTGCTGAATACTCTGGTATTGCACATTGTTCTGGTTCTGGTACTGGTACTGCTGGTAGGGAAACAGGATAGTGTGTTTGGTCATGCAGTGAACAGGAAGGTATCCGCCGGCGATTGCCGGGTTCAGGCGACACAACGCCGCTGAAGGGTGAATTCTTGAAAGTCCGTGATCCGACACAGGGTCACGGACTTTTTTATTCCCCAAATTGCTTGGAAAGAAGGTAAGGTTCATGGAAATGACAGGTGCTGAGATTTTGGTGCAGGGACTGCTGCGTGAGAACGTAGAGCAGCTGTTCGGCTATGCCGGTGCCACCATCTGCCCGCTGATGGATGCGCTGAAGGCCACGCCGCAGATTCGCTACACACTGGTCCGCACGGAGCAGAATGCAGGCCATATGGCTTCCGGCTACGCCCGGGTCACGGGGAAGGTGGGCGTATGTCTAGTGACCTCCGGCCCCGGTGCCACCAACCTCATCACTGGCATTGCCACGGCCTATATGGATTCCATCCCCATGGTTGCCATTACGGGCCAGGTGCCCTCTGGACTGCTGGGCCGGGATATTTTCCAGGAGGTGGACATCACCACAGCGGTGTCGCCCTTTACCAAGCACAACTATCTGGTCAAGGACGCCGCCCAGCTGCCGCAGATTTTGAAGGAGGCCTTCTATATCGCCTCCACAGGCCGGCCTGGCCCGGTGCTCATTGACGTTCCCATCGATATTCAGGAACAGAAGGTGGAGGATGTGAAGTTCCCGGAGGAGGTGGAGATCCGGGGGTATCATCCCAGCATCCGGGGCAATGAAAGGCAGATCCGCCGGGTGGCGGAGGTCATCTCCAAGGCTCACCAGCCCCTGATCTGCGCTGGCGGCGGCGTGTGGCTGGCTCACGCCCGGGACGAGCTGCTGCAGCTGGCGGAGCGCTACTCCATTCCCCTGGTCAAGACCATGATGGGTATTTCTCTGATGCCCACGGACCATCCCCTGAACATGGGCATGATCGGCGCCCATGGCAACGCCTGCGCCAACAAGGCCCTGGTGAAGGCAGACCTTCTCATCATGGTGGGCTGCCGGGCAGCGGACCGGACCATCCTCTCCCCCAGTGAGATCCAGCGCCGCATGGCCACCATCCACATCGATGTGGACCCGGCGGAGATCGGCAAGAATATGGATGCCGCCATCCCTCTGGTGGGCGATGTGAAGGTCATTTTGCGCCAGCTGCTGGAGCTGGACGCCCCGGCACCAGATTCTGAGGACTGGCGCAGACAGCTCAAGGAATACCGCCAGGCCGAGCTGACCCGCACCTTCCCCCGGCGGGAGGGTTCCGTGTTCCCCGGCACGGTGCTCCGGGAGCTGGGGCGCCAGCTGAGGGACGACGCGGCAGTGTGCGTGGACGTGGGCCAGAACCAGATCTTCACCTGCAAGTATCTGCCTCAGAAGAAGGGCCGGCTGCTGACCAGCGGCGGACTTGGCACCATGGGTTACGCCGTTCCGGCGGCCATCGGCGTCAAGATCGCCCAGCCGGAGCGGCAGGTGGTGGCCATCTGCGGCGACGGCTCTTTCCAGATGGCTATGAATGAACTGGCGGCAGTCCGCTGCACCGGGATGGATCTGAAGATCCTGGTGTTCCAGAATCACACCTTGGGTTTGGTCCATCAGATCCAGAAGACCGAGCCCTACCACGGGCCGGTGGGCGTGGACCTGGACGGCTCTCCGGACTTCACCGTGATTGCCGCTGCCTACGGCATTCCCAGTCTGGTACTGGACGACGAGGACCGGATTTCCGAGACCCTGGAGCGTTTCCTGGGCACAGAGGGCAGCTGCATTTTGATCTGTGAGGTCCATCCGGATGTGGGGACCAATGACTAAAGAGGAGGAGAGGATATGAAACAGACCATTTCCGTGCTGGTGGAGAACCGGGCAGGTGTTTTGAACCGCATCACCAGCCTGTTTTCCCGTCGGGCCTTCAACATCGATTCTCTGGCAGTGGGCGTCACCGACGATCCCTCCCTCTCCCGCATCACCATCATCGTGGACAACGGCAACAGCGTGGTGGAGCAGGTGGAAAAGCAGCTCAACAAGCTCATCGAGGTCATCAAGGTCCGTACGCTGGATGAGAGCACCCTCATCGGCCGGGAGCTGATGCTCATCAAGGTCAGCGCCAACAAGGGAAGCCGGGAGCAGATCATGACCATCTGCGGCATCTGCGGTGCCAAGGTGGCGGATATCTCTCCCACCTCCATGACCATGGAGCTCTCCGACACCTCTGACCGGGTGAACACCTTTGAGGATATGATGCGGCCCTTCGGCATCCTGGAGGTGGCCCGCACAGGAATCATCGCCCTGCAGAAGGGCGCGGGGAAAATTTAAACTCTCTGATATATATTAGAAGCAAAAACCGGGAGACACACTTGTGTGTCTCCCGGTTTTTGCTGTGGTGAGGGAGCCGGTCATATTGCAGCGTGGAAGGTACGGCGGACCACTTCCTCTTGCTGCTCCCGGCTCAGGCGGTTGAAGTTCACCGCGTAGCCAGAGACCCGGATGGTCAGGCTGGGGTACTTCTCCGGATGCTCCATGGCGTCCAGCAAAGTCTCCCGGTGCAGCACGTTCACATTGAGGTGGTGGGCGCCCTGGGAGAAATAGCCGTCCAGGATGGCCACCAGGTTGGTTACCCGCTGGCTGTCGTCCTTGCCAAGGGCTTCGGGGACGACGGTAAAGGTGTTGGACACGCCGTCCTGGCACACCGCCCGATAGGGAATCTTGGCCACGGAGTTGAGGCTTGCCAGGGCACCGTTTACATCCCGGCCGTGCATGGGATTGGCGCCGGGGGCGAAGGGCTCCCCGGCCTTGCGGCCGTCGGGGGTGGTGCCAGTCTTTTTGCCGTACATCACGTTGGAGGTGATGGTCAGGGCAGAGAGAGTGTGGATGCCATTTCGGTACAGGGGGTGCTTTTTCAGCTCGGCGGAGAAGTAGGACACCAGCTCCACGGCGATGTCGTCCACCCGGTCGTCGTCGTTGCCGTACTTGGGGAAGTCCCCCTCAATGGCAAAGTCCACGGCGATGCCCGCCTCGTTGCGGATGGGACGGACCTTGGCGAACTTGATGGCGGAGAGGGAGTCGGCGGCGATGGAGAGGCCCGCCACACCGAAGGCCGCCAGCCGCTCCACCAGGGTGTCGTGAAGGGCCATCTGGCTGCTCTCATAGGCGTATTTGTCGTGCATATAGTGGATGATGTTGATGGTGTCCACGTAGAGCTCCGCCACATAGGCCAGGACTTTCTTGTAGTTGCCCAGCACCTTGGGGTAGTCCAGCACCTCGTCCAGGTCGTGCTCGATGCCGGGGACCACCTCCATGCCCTTCTTTTCGTCCACGCCGCCGTTGATGGCGTAGAGCAGGCTCTTGGCCAGGTTGGCCCGGGCGCCGAAGAACTGCATCTGCTTGCCCACGGCCATGGCGGACACGCAGCAGGCGATGCAGTAGTCGTCGCCGTACAGGGGCCGCATGAGCTCGTCGCTCTCGTACTGGATGGAGTCGGTCTGGATGCTCATTTTGGAGCAGTAGTCCTTGAAGGCCTGGGGCAGATTCTTGCTCCACAGCACGGTCAGGTTGGGCTCCGGGGCGGTGCCCAGATTGGTCAGGGTGTGGAGATAGCGGAAGGAGTTCTTGGTCACCAGGGTCCGGCCGTCCACGCCCATGCCGCCGATGGATTCGGTGACCCAGGTGGGGTCGCCGCCGAAGAGCTCGTTGTACTCCGGGGTACGCAGGTGGCGCACCAGACGCAGCTTGATGACAAACTGGTCAATGAGTTCCTGGGCACCCTGCTCGTCCAGCACACCGTTGTCCAGGTCCCGCTGGATGTAGATGTCCAGGAAGGTGGCCGTGCGGCCCAGGGAGGTGGCAGCGCCGTTGTTCTCCTTGATGCCGGCAAGATAAGCCATGTACAGGTTCTGTACCGCCTCATGGGCGTTTTCCGCCGGGCGGGTGATGTCGCAGCCGTACCTGGCGGCCATGGAGGCCATCTCCTCCAGGGCCCGGATCTGCATCTGGACCTCCTCCCGCAGGCGGATGCGCTCGTCGGTCATGAGGCCGTCCAGCATATCCAGGTCCTTGCGCTTTTCCTCGATGAGGAAATCCGTGCCGTACAGGGGCACCCGGCAGTAGTCGCCTACGATGCGGCCTCGGCCGTAGGCGTCGGGCAGGCCGGTGAGCAGGCCTGCGGACCGGGCCAGGCGGGTGCGCTGGGGATAGACGTCAAAGACGCCGTCGTTGTGGGTCTTGCGGTAGAGGCGGAAGTGCTTTTCCACCTCCGGGTCCAGGTGATAGCCGTACTGCTCCAGAGCGGAGGTGGCCATGCGCATGCCGCCGTAGAGGTTGACGATGCGCTTGAGGGGGGCGTCGGTCTGCAATCCCACGATGACCTCGTTGTCCCGGTCGATATAGCCGGGGGCGAAGTTGTCGATGCCGGAGACCACGCGGGTCTCCACGTCGATGATGCCCTTTTGGATCTCCTCCAGAATCAGTGCCTCCGCCTTTTCCCAGACCTTGGCAGTCTTGGAGGAGATGGGAGCCAGGAAGCTGTCGTCTCCCTCGTAGGGGGTGTAGTTCTTTTGAATAAAGTTGCGCACATTCACCAGGTGGCGCCATTCGCCGGTGCGAAATCCATTCCAGGCGGTGCAGTTGACATCAATGCTCATAGCTCTCATTCCTTTCCTGTTTTGTGCCCCGGCGGCAGATCTCGTTGAGCCGCCGGTTCCATTTCTCCAATTTTGTTCCATCCATAGGGGGAACGCCCTCCAGGGCGTAGGGGATGCCCAGCTTGCGGTACTTCTCCACTCCCATGGTGTGGTAGGGCAGCAGCTCCACCCGCTCCACCCCTGGAAGGGTGGCGATGTACGCGCCCAGGGCGGTGAGATGGTCCTCCCCATCCGTCAGGCCCGGCACCACCACATGGCGCACCCATATGGGCACGCCTGCCGTCCGCACCGCTTCCACAAAGGCCAGGGTGGCGTCCATGTCCCTGCCGGTGATGGCCCGGTAGCCCTGGGGGTCAAAGTGTTTGACGTCGTAGAGCACCAGGTCCGTGTGGGCCAAAATTTCCCCGTAGTTCCCCAGCCCCACGCCGGAGGTGTCCAGGCAGGTGTGGATTCCCTCTGCCTTGAGACGCCTGAGACATTCCAACAGAAATTCCGGCTGGGCCAGGGGCTCGCCGCCGGAAAAGGTCACGCCGCCGCTGTCTCCAAAATAGGGGCGGAAGCGCACCAGCCGCCGGCACAGCTCTTGGGCGGAGATCTCCTGTCCGCCGCCCCGCTGGGTATCCGGGTTGTGACAGTAGAGGCACCGCAGGGGACAGCCCTGGAAAAACACCACAGACCGGACACCGGGCCCGTCCACCAGTCCCATGGACTCGATGGAGTGGATGCGTCCTGTCATATTACCCTCCCTTCCGCCTGGAAAAGGGTATAAAAATACCGCCCAGGCACCTGAAAAAGTGTGCCCAGACGGTCGGCGATTCCGGTCTCATACTCCATGTGGTCCATCCACTTCCGTCAGTCATATGAGCCGCTTTCACCATACAACACGCCGCGGACAATTGTCAATGACACTGTGACAGGATAGGGGAATTTTCTCCCTTTTGGACGAAAAGCACATGGGCAAAAACAGACGGCCTTGGCAAATCAGACAGGAAAGTTTTGCCCGGGAAAGGGAGAGGTAGGCTTCGGGGGATTGCTTTTTCCAGCGGAGAGAGGTATAGTTTGAGGAGGAAAATCCTGTCTGCCGCAGGAATTTCTTTGGAAGAATATAAGAAAAAGAGGGAGCGTTTTTGATGGAACCGAAAGTACAGAAAGAGCGGACCGGGGGCGTGCCCCGGAAAAGTGTGCTGCTGACGGTATCCGCCGTGCTGCTGATAGCGGGACCGATGGTGAGCTGGATCTTGGGCAGAGTGGTGGAGAACTACTATTCCTCCATCCCGCTTTTCTACTGCCTGCTGGTCGTGGCCGGCGGCGTGCTGCTGCTGACGTCCCGGGGCAGGCGGGTCAACGATGCCGTCGGCGGAGCTCTGGCGCTGTTCGGTGCCGCCGTATTGGCCAATGGCGTACTGATCCTGGTGGCCGTGGCCGCCTGGGCAGTCTCCGCTCTGGGCACCTCCTGGAACAAGGTGCCTGGCTTTTTGCCGGAGAAGTTCCGGATGCCGGTGCTGAATCTGGTGGCTGCGGTGGTGCTTTTGCTGACCATCCTGCTGGATCTGCGGTATCGTATATCCCCTTTGTACCTGCTGCCCCGGGCGCTTTCCTTTGTGGGCGCGCTTTTGCTGTGCGTCAATGTGGAGCCCCGGACCTATCTGCCCCAGAGCGCCCAGACCTGGGTGCCGGGGGAGAAGGGCGTGCGCTATCGCTCTGTCCCCAAAGCGGGTGCCCTGACCATTTTGGGCGCGCTGTTCCTGGTGGGCGACGGGGTGGATCAGCTGATGCAGCTGTTCCGGAGTGACTCTTTTGCGGCGTCCCCTCTGGGACTGCTCTGGCCGCTGCTGGTGGTGGCGGCAGGCGTCATGCTGCTGCTGCGGACCAACCGGGAGCGGTGGACCCTGGTGGCCGCGGCGCTGCTGCTCGTCTGCCAGTTCCGGACCCTTATCATACTGCGGCAAGTGGGTCTCTATTCCGACTCCGGAGCAGTCATGGAGCAGATCCAGGCGGCGGCCCTGCTCTTCCTTGGGGTGCTGCTGATGCTGCTGGGGGCCGTGGGCTTTACCTGGAACCGGCCTGTGGGCAAGAGGCGGCAGGTGCCTTTGCTCAATGTCATCGCCGCGGTTTTGGCGGCCGTCAACGGGATCTGGGTCCTGGCCAGCCGGGTCCAATCCATGTTCGGGCTTGTGACCAGCCTGAACCTCAACATGATCCTGAACCTACTTCTGTATGCCCTGCTGCCCCTGGGGCTGGTGCTGGTGAACCTGGCCATGGAGGGCCGTCAGGCCCCGCCCAAGGCCTGGAAGGTGGACGGCGACAAGTACAGCCGGGGCTTCAAGGGCTTTGTGGGCAGCTTCTATACCAATGTGGGCGGCAAGCTGCAGCTGCTGGCCAAGATCAGCGGTGTGGTGTGCCTGATCCTGGGACTCCTGGGCGTTGTGATGATGCTTTTGAGCGTGCTGCTGTTGCTGCTGCAGCTCTTTGGCCTGCTCTCCCCCTACTTTGAGCCCCTGTCCCTGACCCTGAGCGGCCTCATCGCCGTGGTCAGTGCGCTGCTCTTGGCAGTCAGCACCTGGCCTCTGTACGCCTTCGGCCAGATCGTGGCCGATCTCCACGCCATCCGCCAGGACGGCGTCCGTGCCTCCGGCACCGCAGGTGAGGCGGAGGGCACCGGCTCTGCCGCGCCCAAGGCCTCCGCTGCCCAGGAAAACCCAGACGAGCTGCCGGAGCTGTAAGGGGAGGCTGCCATGAGTGATCGCTATATCCGGCGCTTTGCCCTGCCGGAGCGGCTGTATACGGCTTCCGCTCCGGTGGTGCTCTCCGCCGGCGTGCTGCTGGAGGACACCAAAATGCCCCGTCTGGTGGCCCAGCTGAAATGGAAGAGCATCGCCCCCGGGACCCTGACCACCCTGACCGTGGCGGTCAAGTGCCCGGAGGACATCGACGAGACGGTGTTCACCTATTCCGATCTGCATATTGACCGGGGCCAGACCTTCGGCGTCTACACCGCCGTGGTCCTGCCCTGGGGCCCTCAGCAGTCCATGGAGGTCCGGGCCCTGTCCGCCGCCTTTTCCGACGGCACCATCTGGACGGCGCCGGAGGACGCCCAGTGGGCGCCTCTGCCCGCCTTTGTGCCCCTTGCCCAGGCGGTAGCCCAGCCGGAGCTGCTGGCCCTGAGCGCCCTGCTGCCCCGGAACCGGTATGCCTTCCGCAGGGACCGGGGGCTGTGGTACTGCCCCTGCGGCGGCGTGAACCAGGAGGCGGAGGCGGTCTGCCACCGCTGCGGCTGCGCCCGGGAGGAGGCGGAGCGCCTGGCCACCGCCGATGGGCTCCGGCAGGTGCTCCGGGAGCGGGAAGAGGAGGCAGTCCGCCTGGCCCAGGAGGAGGCCCAGCGCCGGGAGGAGGCCCGGGCCCAGGCCGAGGCCCGCAAGGAGGCCGCCCGGCAGAAGCTCTCCGGCCTCAAGGTCCGGTTCCACCTGGGCTCTGCTCCGTCGGAAGCGCCCGGAGAGGAGACGGTGGAGCCTCTGGCTCCCCGGGAGACCGGAGAGACTGTTCCGGAGCCCCTGGAGGCGCCCGCTTCAGAGCCCCGGGAAGCGTCTGTCCCGGCGCAGGGAGCGAACGCCGACGCGCTGACGCCCACGCCGGAAGAGGCGCCGGAGCTCCGGGAGAAAACCGCTCCCGCCCCGGCGGCCAAACCCCGCCGGAAGAGGAAAAAGGCCTTGGGGATCGCTGCGGTGGTGGCGCTGCTGGCAGCGGCAGGGTTCTTTTTCCTGCCCCGGCTGCTGGGCGGTACCGGCACCGGCATCGGCACCGGCATCGGCGGAGCCCGGGAGCTCCATGTCACCGCCCCCGGCGACGGGGAGACCGTGGTCTTCACCGTGGAGGAGGACGACGAGGGCGTGTGCATCGTCTCGCCGGAGCTGGTCCGGGATCAGATCCCGGGGGTGGAGTATATGAATCTGGACGGCGTGCCCGACATGGGGGACGACATCGACCCCTATCTCATCAACAGCTTCCAGATGGCCATGCTGGTCTCCAGCCGGGGAGAATACGGCTCTGAAGGGGAGTGGGGCAGCTTCGACGCCAACCGTGACCCCGATAGCCCCCTGTGCCTGCTGCTCTATGACAGCAAGTTCCACCTGATGGGCCACGCCGTAGGCGCGCCGGAAGCGGCGGGAGACGGACAGTGGCAGCTGGAGGTGACGCTGTGCGACTATGATTTCACGGACCTCTATGAGGAGCAGCTCTCCGAATTTGAAGCCCAGCGGGAGGAGACATTCGCCAACTATATCGCCCCGGAGGACATTGAGGACTCCGGCGCCAAGTATTTCCTCACCGGCTACAACACCGGCCGGGGGCCCACGTTGCTGCCCGGGGATGCCCAGACCTATCACCTCTGGGCTCAGTACACCTCGCCCTATGTGGAGCAGCACTGCCGGGAGATGGACCGGCTCCAGGACCGGCTGCCCCGGGATGACAGATGGCGGTGCTTCCTGTTCCTGGATAAGGACTATCAGCTGCTGGGCTACACCATGCTGGACTCCACGGGAGGCGGCGGTCAGGCCGCCAACACGGAGCTTACGCCCCTTGGCACCGTGGAGCTGATCGTGGAGGAGAACAGCGACGGAAACTGCGAGTTTACGGAGGAGAAGCTGCGGCAGATCGTGCCGGAGATGGAATTTTTCAACTTCGAGGGCTTCGTGCCGGATCTGAGCGGCGATGTGAAGGCCTATGTGACCGACAGCCTCCACATGGCCTGGCTGGTGACCTCTCAGGGCCGGGAGCGGGGCGGACACTCCTCCGCCACCTGGAATCTGGCACAAAACCACATCTTCACCCTGCTGCTTTACAGCGACTTCACCACGCTGTGCGGCTACTTTGTGGGCGCCCCGGAGGACCTGGGGGGCGGCCGGTGGCGCATGGAGATCACCTTGTGCAACTATGACTTCACCGCTCTCTACGAAGAGCAGTCCCCGGGCTACAATGCCATGTCCCAGTTTTCGGAGATCTCTCAGGACGATATTGCCTCCTGCGGCGCGGTCTATTACATCGAACCGGTGAGCCAGCTCTCCGGCAGCGACGATTTCACCAACCGGGTGCGGCTCCAGAGCCTGTGGAGCCGGGGCACGTCCCCCTATGTCAGCCGGTTCTGCTGCCCCATCACCGATCTGCCCAACGCGGCCCGGTGGGCCACGGCGGAACGGCCCCACGACTATCTTTTGCTGGATGGCTCCATGCAGTACATGGGTTATGTGACCGTCACCGACGGGGAGCGGGTGGCCGCCATGAAATTTACGTTCCCATCGGGCTTTTCCACCTACGACGGCACCGTCTCTCTGGACCTGACGGCGGAGGGGGAGTACTGCCCCCTGACGCTGGAGCAGGTGCAAAGGGCAGTGCCCCAGACCCAGTTCATGGAGTTTCGGGGGGGGGGGTGCCGGACCTGGGCAGCCTGGAGGAGCATCTGAAGGTCAGCGACCAGATGACCTGGATGGTGGCCTCCGGCGGCACCCGTACCATGAACCAGACCTCCGGGCGGTTCTCCGTCCAGGGCGGAAAGGCCCCGTTCCGGGCCCTGCTGCTCTACAGCGACCCCACCACCCTCTGCGGCTATTACATCGGGACGCCCAGCCATGTGGGAGGGAACACCTGGCGCATGGACATCGTGCTGTGCGACTATGACTTCTCCAGCCTCTATGAAGGGCAGAAAAAGGCCTTTGACCGGGCTGCCCCGCCCAAGTACATCGACCCGGACCAGGTGCCCGGGAGCGGCGCGGTCTGGTGCATCGATGCCTTCTACCTCAGCGACAATGGAAACTTTTCCCAAGGTGTGCAGCAGTACGGTTTGTGGAGCCGGGAGCAGTCCATAGGAAAGGAGCGCTTTTGCAAGTCTGTGGATGATCTGGACCAGCTCATGCCCCAAAGCAGCGGCAAGGACATCTGGGCCTATGTGCTGCTGTTGGACAAAAACTACCGCTCCATCGGCTACACCATTTTGACGGCTTGAGATGAGGCCTGTGAAGGACAGAAAAACAAGCGTCCGGAGCCATGTGGCTCCGGACGCTTGTTGCATCCCGTTCAGGGTTCCAGGGCGTCGATGCGGACCTGGAGGGCTTCATAGAATCGCCCGATGTGGACGCCGTCCACAAAGCGGTGGTTCACCTCCACGGACATCCCCAGGGTCTCCCAACCGCCGCTGCCCACGATCCTGCCCCAGGCGATGCGGGGAATGGCGTCGTCCGGGTCCAGATTGCGCTCGTTGGTGCAGCTGGTCAGATCCACCCAGGGCAGGCAGGAGAGGTAGAGCAGGTCCTCCGTCTCCTGCTCCTGATCGAGAAAGGTCTGTTGGCTCCGGCTCCGCTCCCGGGCTGCCCGGCAGAACTCTTCCAAGGTCCCCCGGCAGGGCAGCGTGACGATATGGAAGAGGTCGCTGCCCGGGTGCAGATCGGTGAAGCTGGGGATACGCTCGTCCCAGAGGCCGATCTTTCCGTCCCGGAGGAAGTAGCGGAAGTTTTCGATCCCGTTGGCCGCCTGGGTCACCAGATAGCCCATGGCGTAGTAAAAGGAGAGGCCCCGGGCCCGGGTGTAGGCATGGAGGGCGGTCACATCCACCCGAAAGGCCACACTGTAAAAGGGAAAGGAGACGGCGGAGAAAAAGTCGAAGAGCTCCGCCCGGGGCCAGGTGGATTTCTGGATGTATCGCATGGTATTCTTCCTTTCCGATGTAGTTTACTGTGGCCTCTGCTTTCCGGAGGAGGCCACGGACTCAACTGCTTTAAGGCTCAGCTCTCCGCTCCCGTAATGGCCACCTTGATGACGCCGTCCCGGCGGTGCTCAAAGAGGTCATAGGCGGCTTCGATCTCCCGGAGGGGGAAGGTGTGGGTGATGAGGGGCGTGGTGTCCAGCTTGCCGGCGGCGATCAGGTCCAGGGTCTCGGCGCAGCGGCAGCCGTCCACGCCGCCGGTTTTGAAGGTCAGGTTCTTGCCGTACATCTCCGGCAGGGGCAGGGTCTGGGGAGCGTCGTAGAGGGCCACCACCGTCACCACCGCGTTGGGCCGGGCGCACTGCCAGGCCAGGCGGAAGGTGTCCGGGCTGCCCGCCACCTCCAGCACCGCGTCGGCGCCGCCGTGGTCGCTGTGGGAGCGGACGAAGTCTAAAAGCCCCTCCGGCGGGGCCGTCAGCACCTGGGGAAAGTGCTGCGCCACAAAGGCCCGGCGCAGGGGGTCCTGCTCGCAGACGATGACCCGTCTGGGACTTTTGAGCAGCACGCACTGGAGGGTGCACAGGCCTGTGGGCCCAGCCCCCAGGAGCAGCACCGTGTCCTCCGGAGAGATCTCCGCAATGTCCGCCGCCCAGTAGCCGGTGGCCAGGATGTCCCCCACAAAGAGGGCCTGGCGGTCCGTCACCGAGTCGGGGATCCTGGTCAGCCCCTGGTCGGCATAGGGGACCCGGGCATATTCGGCCTGGCCGCCGTCGATGCGGCAGCCCAGGGCCCAGCCGCCGTTGGAGTCGGTGCAGTTGTTGACCCACCCATGACGGCAGAAAAAGCATTGGCCGCAGAAGGTCTCCACATTCACCGTCACCCGGTCGCCGGGACGGACCGTGGAGACGGCGCTGCCCACCGTTTCCACCACGCCCACCATCTCGTGGCCCACGGTGATGCCCGGCACCGCCCGGGGTACGGAGCCGTGCTTGATGTGCAGATCGCTGGTGCAGATGCTGGAAAGGGTCACCCGGACCACTGCATCCCGAGGGTCCTGGATCACAGGCTTGGGCTTGTCCAGCAGACGGAACTGCCCCTCTTTGATATAGGTATAAGCCAGCATGGCCATGCCTCCTTTGTCCCTTCCTCCCCTGAAGGCGGATGGGAATTTTCTCTGCCCTCAGTATACCTCCTGTCCGTTTTCGGCGCAAGAGGAGGGGGGCCGGCGGCTGGGAGACGGAAGAAGGGGGGATACGGGGTGTTTTTTGCGAAAACGTCTCAATTTTTTTGGAAAAATGGGGAAAGTTGCCAGTTTGTAATCCTTTTGTTGTTGACCCCCGGGGCAGATACGGTACAATAGCCCCAGAACATAAGGGCGGCAGCACCGCCTTTTGACCTGAAAGCCGCCGGAGAAAAAGAGTCGGCGGCGAGGAAGGGAGACAGGGAGATGCGGGTATACAGCGGAGGCGGCCGGCGGGTGGTAGGCGGCACGGGAGAAAAACGTCCTGCCCGGGGCGGCAAGCGGCTCCAGTCTGCAAAAAAGCGCCGGAGAGCGCCTAAGATCCTTTTGACTGCCGCCGGTGTGACATTGGTGACCTGCCTGATGCTGGTGCGGGGCGTTGGATTGCCGGAGAAGGTTTTCGGAGAAGAGCCTAAGGAGCAGGAGCTGATCCCATTGACCGAGGCTCGGCCCGCGGAGTCTGAGCCCACCGGAGCCCAGCGGGAGGAGGGACACTTTCTTCTGAGCTTTGCCGGAGACTGTACCCTGGGTACCGAGCACGGCAGCTGGGGCAAGAGCGGCACCTTCCCGGAAGTGGTGGGGGAGAATTATGCCTATCCCTTTGCCGGCGTCCAAAGCCTCTTTGCCCGGGATGACTTTACCTTTGTCAATTTGGAGGGAACATTGACCTCCCATACGGTGCCGGCGGAAAAGCAATTCCGGTTCCGGGGTCCCACGTCCTACGGTGCCATTTTGACAGAGGGCAGCGTGGAGGCGGTGACCCTGGCCAATAACCATACCCTGGACTATGGAAAGACCGGCCTGCAGGAGACCCGGCAGGTGCTGAAGGACCTGGGTGTGGCCGCCGGCGGCGATGGGGAGACCTTCCTCTATACCGCCTCCCGAGGCCTGAAGATCGGCGTCTATACCGCCTATCACTTTGACAGGCCCCAGATCCGCCAGGGCATTGAAACGCTGCAAAACCAGGGGGCGGAGCTCATCATTGCCGCCTTTCACTCCGGGGCGGAAGGATCCTATACGCCTACTGCCCGTCAGAAGGATATGTTCCGCTATGCCGCCGACTGCGGGGCCCATATCGTCTACAACAGCCATCCCCATGTGCTCCAGCCCGTGGAGCACTATAGAGACAGCGTGATCTTCTACAGCCTGGGCAATTTCTCTTTCGGCGGCAACCGCAACCCCTCGGACAAGGACACGGTTGTCATCCAAGTGGAGGTGGAGCGGCAGGCGGATGGCTCTGTGGTACTTTCACAGGTCCTGACGCATCCTTGCTCTGTCAGCAGCCGCATGGACCGCAATGACTATCAGCCTACCCTCTGTGAAGCGGACAGCACCCAGGCCCAAAGGGTGGAGCGGAAGCTGGCAGGCACCTATCGGCCTCCTGCGCCTAAGCCGGAGAAAGAGCTGCCTCAAGCAGCTGCGCCCCAGGAGACCCCGGCGGAAGAGAGCTTGCCGGAAGACCCCGCTGAAGTTCCTGATGGGGAGGAAACATCCCCGCCTGCGGGTATGCCTCAGGAACCAATACTGCCGGAGAAAGATGCTGCCTTTATCCGTCTGTGATGTTCCGCTGAGAAAAAGTTTGGGCTTTTTCTGCGCCGCTTGGAAAGGCGGCGCTGCTGTCCGGGAAATTTCGGGGCATCCTATGAAAAAAGAGCAAAGGAGAGACCCATGACCCAACTGGACCTTGCTATATTGGATTGGATGCAGCTCCACATCCGCTGCGAATTTTTGGGCCGGGTGATGCCCGTTCTCACCGCCCTGGGCAACGCAGGAATCTTCTGGATTCTGCTGACGGTGGTGCTGCTGTGTACCAAGCGCTACCGCCGCCTGGGAATTTTGTGCGCCTGCTCTCTGGTGCTGGATCTGGTGGTGTGCAATCTGACCATCAAGCCTCTGGTGGACCGGGTGCGGCCCTTTGTGCTCAACCCCTCGGCGCCGGAGCTGCTGGTGGCGCCTCCCGGGGACGCTTCGTTCCCTTCGGGCCACACGGCTGCCTCCTTCGCCGCCACCTCGGCCCTCTATGCCGGCGGAAGCCGGCTGTGGATCCCGGCGGCGGTGCTGTCGCTGCTGATCGCCTTTTCCCGGCTGTACTTGTATGTCCACTATCCCAGCGACGTGCTGGCCGGAATGGTGCTGGGCACCGTGCTGGGTTTCGTGGCCCGGTGGCTGTGTCTGCGTGCGGAAAGCTGGTGGAAGGCACGTCGTGCCCGGCGGGAGAAGGAGTGCTGAGGAGGAAAGACCATGGAAGAGGAGAAGAGACTGGCCCAAGGACTGGAGCAGACCCTGCGTGAGGCAGGGGCTGCCTTGGTGGGATTCGGAGATCTTGGCGGCATCTGTCCGCCGCCGCTGACCACCGGCGTGTCTGTGGTGGTGCCCCTGCCGCCGGATGTGCTGGAGGGCATCGCGGAGGGGCCTACACTGGCCTACCTGGAGGCCTACCATGCCCTCAATGCCAAACTCAACGCCATCGTTACCGCCGGAGCCGCCTTTTTGGAGGCCCGGGGCTGGCGGGCCAGGGCCCAGACTACCGACGCGGTGACTCAGGATGCGACCTGGCGCACGCCGCTGCCCCACAAGACGGTGGCCACCCGGGCGGCTTTAGGCTGGATCGGCAGGAATTGCCTGCTGGTAACGCCGGAATATGGCGGCGCGGTGCGGCTGTCCTCCCTGGTCACCGATGCACCTCTGCCCACGGCGGAACCCATAACCACCTCCCGCTGCGGCGGCTGCCGGCGATGTGTGGAGGCCTGCCCTGCCGGTGCTCTTACCGGCGCCCTGTGGGAGGCCGGAATGGACCGGGAGGAGCTCTTCTGCCGCGAGACCTGCTGGGAAAAGCAGAGGGAGCTGATGCGGGAGCGGACCGGCATCGACACGGACCTGTGCGGCCAGTGCTTTGTGGTTTGCCCCTACACGGCCCGGTATCTGCAAAGGACCAAGGAATAGAAAAGAAAAATGCCCCCGGCGCAGTGCGCCGGGGGCATTTTTGCGGTTCCAGGGGGAAAGCGTTTCAGGCCAGCGTTTCCGCCAGACCCACCACCAGAGGCATGGTGATGACCGACAGCAGTGTCTGGAAGGAGACCAGCTCCGCTGCCAGCCGGGCGCCCTTGTTGCACTTTTCTGCCATCATGGCCACCAGAGTGCCGGCAGGGCAGGCGGCAGCCACAGTGGTGGCGATGAGCACGCTGCCTCGGACGCCCACCAGATACATGACCATCAGGGCACCCAGGGGGAGAAGTACCAGCCGCAGCAGGGCGCACACCCAGCTCATCCGGTCCGCCACCACATGGTGCAGGTTCGCCTGGGAGAGCTGATAGCCGATCAGCAGCATGGGAAGGGGGATGTTCATGGCGGAGATATCGTCCACCACGGTCATCAGAACAGGAGGCAGGTTGATGCCGCTGAAGAAGAAAAAGAGCCCCAGAGCGATACCGGCGATGCCGGGATTACACAGTGCTTTGCGCCAGGAGAAGGAATTGGCATCTCCTGTGAGGTAGGCCACACCGCCGGTCCAGAACAGTAGCGGGCACACTGTAGCATAGGCGGAGCCGTAAAAGATGCCTGTGGGACCGATGAGGGCGGTCTGAAGAGGGAAGGCCATAAAGTTGCAGTTGGTCAGGGCCATGGCCAGACAAAAGATGCGCTTGCGGATGGGGTCCTTCTCAGGAAGCAGGAAAAAGGGAATGAAGAAGCAGGCCAGGACGATGACAAAGGCCAGCAGCATGGAGAGAAGGAAGTCATGGAGTGTCTCCGCGGTCAGATCCAGCTGAAAAGCGGAGATCAGGGAGCAGGGGACCACCAGGTATAAGACCAGATTGGTGATGCCGGTCACAGCCTCCGGAGCCAGGAGTTTGGATTTGCCGAAGCAGTATCCGATCCCCATCAAAATAAAAAGAATAAGCGCTTGCTGGCCTACCATTAAAAAGTTTTCAAGCAATGCGGTTCCCTCTTTCCTGTGTGATTTTTGCCACAGGTTTCAGTTTACTCCGCAGGCAGTATTTCTGTCAAGTGAGAGAAAAGAAGGTGAATTTTCAAAAGGAAACGGAGGTTTTGCGTTGAATTTGCTCAAAAAGAGAGCGATTTTACTTTTCCAGCGGCAGATTTTACAAAGAGGAAAGGATTTTACATACATTTAACTTTTTGAGGGTAGTGGATTTAATTTGTCTCACATTATACTAAAACCGTTCCAACGAGGAAAACTAGAGAACAAGAAAATCAAAAAAGGAGCAAACATTGAGATGAAAAAGTTTTTGGGCATTGTCCTTACATTGACTATGGCTACCGGCCTGCTGGCCGGCTGCGGCAGCACTGAGACCACCGGTTCCAACAACGGCGGTAGCACCGGCGAGCCCCAGCTCAGCGGCAGCGTTGCCACCGACGGCTCCACCTCCATGGAGGAGGTCATCGGCGCCCTGGGTGAGCAGTTCCTGGCTGACACCGGTGTGACCGTCACCTACAACCCCACCGGTTCCAGCGCCGGCATCGAGGCTGTCACCAACGGCACCTGCGACATCGGCCTTTCCTCCCGTGCTCTGAAGGATGAGGAGAAGGCTGCCGGCCTGACTGAGACCACTGTGGCTCTGGACGGCATCGCTGTGATCGTCAATGCTGAGAACCCTGTTACCGACCTGAGCATTGAGCAGATCGCCGACATCTACACCGGCGCCATCAATGACTGGTCCGAGGTGAACGGCACTGCCGGCACCATTGCCCGGGTCATTCGTGAGTCCGGTTCCGGCACCCGCGATGGTTTTGAGTCCATCACCGGCACGGAGGATGCCTGCCTGAGCGATCAGGAGCTGAGCTCCACCGGCGCTGTCATCGAGGCTGTCCGTTCCAACCCCGGCGCTATCGGCTATGCTTCTTTGTCCGCTGTGGAAGGCCAGGAGGGTATCACTGTGCTGACCGTGGGCGGTGTGGCCCCCTCTGAGGAGACCGTTCTGGACGGCACCTATGCCATTCAGCGTCCCTTTGTCTTCGTCACCCGTGCCGACGAGGCTTTGAGCGAGGCTGCCCAGGCTTTCTTTGACTTCGCCACTTCCACCGATGCCAACGACCTGATCGCCGCTGCCGGTGCCGTGCCCGTTGCCAAATAAGCAAGAATCAAAGACGAATGTGTAACGTGTTCAGCCGCCGTACCCACTGCAAGGGGCGGCGGCTGTTCCACTGAATGCTGCAAAGGAGAAACGTAATGGAGAAACAAGTGCCGCTGTCTCAGGCCGGCAGCACCTCGGCTCAGCCTCGGAAGGCGGAGAAGAAGCCAGGCCTGCATCTGCCCAGCTTTCGGGTCAACAATCCCCGGGAAGCGCTGGAGCTGGTGATGAATCTGATTTTCTTTATTTGCGGTATGATCGCCGTAGCCTTCGTATTGGTCATCAGTATTTACCTGGTGATTTCAGGCCTGCCTGCCATCGCGGAGATCGGCCCCATCGATTTCCTCTTCGGAAAGAAATGGTACGCCTCCACAGGAGATTTCGGCATTTTTGCCATTATCCTGACCTCCTTTGCCGGCACCGGCGGAGCCATTCTGGTGGGCGTGCCCATCGGACTGATGACCGCTATCTTTCTGGCTAAGGTAGCACCGCCCCGAATCGCCAGGATCATCCACACGGCTGTGGAACTGCTGGCCGGCATCCCCTCCGTGGTATATGGCCTGGTGGGCATGATCTTACTGGTGCCTGCCATCCGGGATGCCTTTGATCTGGCTTCCGGTGCTACGCTTTTGGCTGCCATCATCGTGCTGGCAGTGATGATCCTGCCTTCCATCATCTCTGTGTCGGAGACAGCCCTTCGGGCAGTACCCCAGGAGTACGAGGAGGCCTCTCTGGCTCTGGGTGCCACCCACATTGAGACTGTGTTCCGGGTCAGCGTCCCCGCTGCCCGCAGCGGTATCGCCACCGCTATCGTCTTAGGCATCGGCCGCGCCATCGGTGAGGCCATGGCCATCATCATGGTGGCGGGCAACGTGGCCAATATGCCAGGCCTGCTGACGCCGGTGCGGTTTTTGACCACCGCCATCGTTTCGGAGATGGCCTACGCCGGCGTGGGTTCTCTCCACCGCAATGCCCTGTTCTCCATCGGACTGGTGCTGTTTTTGTTCATCATGCTCATCAATGTGTTCCTCAATGTTTTCATCAAGAATAAAAAGGAGGGCTGAGTGCCGTGGAAACCCATCCCCTTTCTCCCCGGCGCCGGCTGTATGACCGGGGCCTGCGGATCCTGCTGTATCTGTGCGGCTTTATTACCTGCGCATTGCTGGTGCTCATCATCGGATATATCTTTTTCCGGGGGATCCCCAATATCACCTGGGAGCTTTTGAGCACCCAGACCAGCTATATCAAGGATACCATCGGGATTCTGCCCAATATCCTCAATACTCTCTATCTGGTGGTGCTGTCCATGGTCATCGTCCTGCCTCTGGGCGTGGGCGCGGCCATTTACCTGACAGAATATGCCGAAGGCCGCAAGCTGGTGGCCATCATTGAGTTTGCAACTGAAACCCTCACCGGTATCCCCTCCATCATCTTCGGATTGGTGGGCATGCTGTTTTTCACCCAGCTGATGGGACTCAAGACCGGTGTGCTGGCCGGCAGCCTGACGCTGGTGGTGATGATCCTGCCCACTATCGTGCGCACCACCCAGGAGAGCCTGAAAACCGTGCCTCAGTCCTATCGGGAAGGCGCCCTGGCCCTGGGTGCCGGCAAATGGCGCATGGTCCGGACTGTGGTACTGCCCAATGCCGTGGACGGCATCGTCACCGGCTGCATTTTGTCCGTGGGCCGTATCGTGGGTGAGAGTGCGGCGCTGCTGTATACTGCCGGATTTGGTGTGGTGCTCAATGACTTCTTCACATCCCTGCAGGCAGCCTCCGGCTCTTTGACGGTGGCGCTCTATATGTACAGTGAGCGGGGCGAAACGAAGGTGGCCTTTGCCATTGCTACGATTTTGATGCTGCTGACGCTGCTGATCAACCTGGCCGCTACGCTGGCGGGCCGGAGACTGAAGAAATAAATGGGAGAGAGTTCAATGTCAACCATCATTGAAGTAAAGGATTTGAACCTGTGGTACGGCACCCACCAGGCGCTGCACCATGTCAATGTGGAGATGCCCGCCAACCAGATCACCGCCCTCATCGGCCCCTCTGGCTGCGGTAAGTCCACCTTCCTCAAGACGCTTAACCGCATGAACGACCTGGTGCCCGGCATTCGCATCGAGGGCGAGGTCAACTATGACGGACAAAATATCTATTCCCCCAGCGTGGATACCACCTGGCTGCGCAAGCAGATCGGCATGGTGTTCCAAAAGCCCAATCCCTTCCCCATGAGCATCTACGACAATATCGCCTACGGCCCCCGTACCCACGGCATCCGCAACCGTCTGGAGCTGGACGAGATCGTGGAGCGCTCTTTGCGGGGCGCGGCCATCTGGGACGAGGTCAAGGACCGGCTGAAGAAGAATGCTCTGGGCCTCTCCGGTGGTCAGCAGCAGCGTCTATGCATCGCCCGGGCTCTGGCGGTAGAGCCGGAGATCTTGCTGATGGATGAATCCACCAGTGCGCTGGACCCCATCTCCACCTCCAAGATCGAGGACCTTGCGATGGAGCTGAAAAACAAGTATACTGTCATCATGGTCACCCACAATATGCAGCAGGCCGCTCGAATTTCCGATAAGACCGCCTTCTTCCTGCTGGGCGAGCTGGTGGAGTTTGGTGACACGGAGCAGATCTTCTCCATGCCCAAGGACAAGCGGACAGAGGACTATATCACGGGCCGGTTCGGTTAAAAGAGGAGGCTTGCAACTATTATGAGAACAAAATTTGATGGCCAGCTCAGCCAGCTCAATGTGGAGCTCATCCGCATGGGCGCGCTGTGCGAGGAGGCCATTTCCGATGCCTGCAAGGCGTTGCTGGAGGGCAATGTACAGTTGGCAAACAATGCCAAGGAGCTGGAGCGGGAGATCGACCAGAAGGAGCGCAATATCGAGTCCCTTTGTATGCGCCTTCTGCTGCAGCAGCAGCCGGTGGCCCGTGACCTGCGGACAATCTCTTCGGCGCTGAAGATGATCTCCGATATGGAGCGCATCGGTGACCAAGCGGAGGATATCGCAGAGCTGACAAGATTTACCCGAGAGGCCGGTCCGGTGGATATGGTCCACATCGGCGACATGGCTCGGGCGGTGGTGGTCATGGTCACCGACAGCGTGGATGCCTTTGTGAAAAAGGACCTGGACCTGGCCCGGAAGGTCATGGCCGCCGACGACCAGGTGGATGCTCTGTTCGACCAGGTGAAACGAGAGCTGATCCAGCTGATCTCTGCCGATGCCAACCAGGGCGAGCTGGGCATGGATCTTTTGATGGTGGCCAAGTATCTTGAGCGCATCGGCGACCACGCCACCAACATCGCCGAGTGGGTGGAATATTCCCTGACCGGTGCGCATCCCAATCTGTAAAGCCGACTCTAAAACAAATTGTATGGAAGAAAGGAGCGAGAGCTGTGCTGAGTTATGAAGAGCTCCGACAGGACGCGGAGATCCGGACCTATATTGAAAGAGCGGATGAGTCCCTGGCGGCGCTGGGCTATACGGAGCACAGCTTCGCCCATGTGACACGGGTGTCTGAGACCGCTGGGTATATCCTCAAAACCCTGGGGTATTCTGAGCGGGAGGTGGAGCTGGCCCGGATCGCCGGCTATCTCCACGACATCGGCAATCTGGTCAACCGGGTGGATCACTCCCAGTCCGGGGCTGTTATGGCTTTCCGGCTGCTGGACCACCGCAACTGCGCCCCGGAGGATATTGCCACCATCGTCACCGCCATCGGCAACCATGACGAGGGCACCGGTGTGCCGGTGAACGCGGTGGCTGCGGCGCTGATCCTGGCGGACAAGTCCGACGTGCGCAGCAGCCGGGTGCGAAATCCTGACCCGCAGCTCTTCGACATCCATGACCGGGTGAACTACTCGGTGAAGAAGTCTGTGCTGAAGATCAATGAGGAGCATACCCTCATCAAGCTCAAGCTGTCGGTGGACACCCATGTCAGTTCAGTGATGGACTATTTTGAGATCTTTCTCCAGCGGATGATCCTGTGCCGCAAGGCGGCGGATAAGCTGGGGCTGCAGTTCCGGCTGCTGATCAACGAGCAGCAGCTGATGTGACAGGACCGGGCCGGGCCGGAGGGCCAGGCACCGGGCTCTGATTTTTCTTTGAGGAGGATGGCCTGTGATCTATCTTGTGGAGGATGACGACTCCATCCGTGACTTTGTCATCTATACGCTCAACAGCCAGGGCCTGCCGGCGGCGGGCTTTGGCCTGCCCTCCGAGTTTTGGAGCGCTATGGACCAGGAGCTGCCGGACCTGGTGATTCTGGATCTGATGCTGCCGGAGGAGGATGGGCTGCATATTCTAAAGCGTCTGCGGGAATCTGCCCGGACAGAAAAGCTGCCCATTTTGCTGCTGACTGCCAAGAGCAGCGAATATGACAAGGTGCTGGGCCTGGACTCCGGTGCGGACGACTATGTGGCAAAGCCCTTTGGCATGCTGGAGCTGCTCTCCCGCATCCGGGCGCTGCTGCGGCGCACGGAGCACAAGGCGGAGGAGTTCCACATCGGAGAGCTGTACCTGTGTCCCGCCAAGCACATCGTCCGCTGCGGCGGCGAGGATGTGGTGCTGACGCAAAAGGAGTTCCAGATGCTGTGCCTGCTGGCGGAGAACCGGGGCACCGTCTTTTCCCGGGAACAGCTGATCTCCAAGGTCTGGGGCTATGACTTCGACGGCGAGACCCGCACGGTGGACGTACATATCCGCACCCTGCGTCAGAAGCTGGGCAAATGCGGGGAGTATATCTGCACCGTCCGGGGCTTCGGCTATAAGATAAGCGAGGACGTGTGAGAACATGAGGAGACGAATTTTTGGCTCCATGGTCCTCAACGCGGTGGTCATTTTACTGGCCAGCGCGGTGCTGATCATGGGGGTACTGTACAGCTACTTTGAAAAGCGGCTGGAAACGGAATTGAAAAACACTACAAATTATATCGCCCAGGGCGTGCTGCTGGATGGCACCAACTACCTGGAAAGTCTGGACTCCGGCGCCAGCCGCATCACCTGGATCGACAGCGACGGCACAGTGCTCTATGACAGCGATGAGGACGCTTCCCGGATGGAAAACCATGCCCAGCGGGAGGAGATCCAAGAGGCCTTTTTGACCGGACACGGCAGTTCCATCCGCTATTCTGAGACTCTGTCCCAAAAGCAGGTCTATTACGCTCAGCGTCTCTCTGACGGTACGGTACTGCGGGTGTCCAACCTGCAGTACACTGTCTGGGTGCTGGTGCTCCAGATCCTGCAGCCGGTGGCACTGGTGCTGTTTGTGGCGCTGATTTTGGCGCTGTTTCTGGCGGGGCGGCTGTCCCGGCAGATCATCGAGCCCATCAATGCACTGGACCTGCAGCATCCGGAGACGGCCAAGACCTATGACGAGCTCTCTCCGCTGCTGAGCAAGATCCACAGCCAGAACCGGCAGATCCGGGCCCAGATCGAGGAACTGCGCCGGAAGCAGGAGGAGTTCACCGCCATCACCGAGAACATGAATGAGGGTCTGGTGGCAGTGGATGAGCAGACCCGGGTCCTGTCCTGCAACTCGGCGGCGCTGCGC
>CALXDZ010000117.1 GCA_944387205.1 uncultured Oscillospiraceae bacterium | reverse complement strand
GAGTAGGCCTCATGATTTGGCGCCTGCCTTTTCCCGAGGTATATGAGCTTCCAGCCATGCGGCAATATCATCATAGACCTTCATTCGGTCCTCCGGGGCCTCGTTGAGGATCTCGTGCCTTAGCCCGGGATACAGCTTGAGCTCCACGCTGCGCATCCCTGCCTTTTGAAAGGCGTCGAAGGCTCGCCGAACCCCCTTGCCGCACTCGCCCACCGGATCCATCTCACCGGAGACAAAGAGAATGGGGGTATTGAGGTTCATCTTGCGGATGTTTTTGGGGTCGGTGAGGAAGCGGATGCCCCGGAGCATCTCCCGGAACAGCCCTATGGAGGCGTTGCCGCCGCACAAGGGATCGGCCATATAGGCATCCACATTGGGCTCATAAGCGGAGAGCCAGTCAAAGCCGGTGCGGTTGGGAGCGAAGATGGCGTTGTAGGAGCCAAAGGAGAGGCGGTTGACGATGCCGTTGGGCTTATCCCAGCCAGTCTGCCGGCCGTAGACCGCTGCCAGTGCAAGTCCGGCGGAGACCATGGGACGGATCATATGGCCGGTGCCCATGAGGATGGCCCCGTCCACGGTGCCGGGATAGCGGATGAGATAGGTGCGGGCCAGGAAGGAGCCCATGGAGTGGCCCATCAGGAAATAGGGAAGGCCAGGGAACTTCTGGCGGGTGATACCATAAAGACCATGGATGTCCTGTACCACTGTCTCCCAGCTGCCCTTGGGGCCGAAATACAGCTTGGCGGCCCCGGGAGCCACAGAGGTGCCGTGGCCGATGTGGTCGTTTCCGGTGACCACAAAGCCCTGCTCACAAAGCCAGCGGGCAAAGGGATCGTACCGATCGATATATTCTGCCACGCCATGGGAGATCTGCAGCACCGCCCGGGGCTTGCTCTCCGGGATCCAGCGAATGCCGTGGATGGAGGTTTTGCCGTCGGCGGAGGGGTAGTGAAATTCTTTTTTGATCATGGAAAAACCGTCCTTCCTGTGGTATGATGCTTGGTAGAATTCTACCATGAACCCACCAAAAAAGATAGGGGGAGTTTTCTATGGCGTCTTATCTTCTGGCTTTGGATCAGGGGACTACCAGCTCCCGGGCCATTTTGTTCGGCACCGGCGGCGAGGTGGTGTCCAAGGCCCAGCATCCCTTCCACCAGATCTATCCCCAGCCCGGCTGGGTGGAGCATGACCCCTTGGAGATTTGGGAGACGGAGCGGCGGGCCATGGCCCAGGCGGTCCACAGTGCCCACATCGATCCCAAGGACATCGTGGGCATCGGCATCACCAACCAGCGGGAGACCACCGTGGTCTGGGACAGGGCCACCGGGGAACCGGTGTACAACGCCATCGTCTGGCAGTGCCGCCGGACGGCACCACTGTGCGACCAGCTGAAGGCGGAGGGCGCTGGGGAGCGCATCAGCAAGACCACCGGACTGCTCATCGATGCCTACTTTTCCGGCACCAAGATCAAATGGATCCTGGACCATGTCCCCGGCGCCCGGGCCCGGGCAGAGCGGGGGGAACTGCTGTGCGGCACGGTGGACTCCTGGCTGATTTGGAACCTCACCGGGGGCAAGGCCCATGTCAGCGACTACTCCAACGCCTCCCGCACCATGCTCTTTGACATCCATCGTCTTTGCTGGGACGAGGAGCTGTGCCGGCTGCTGGATGTGCCCATGTGCATCCTGCCCCAGCCGGTGCCCTCCTGCGGGCCCTATGGCACGGTGGCGCCGGGCCTGCCGGGATTGGAGGACCTGGCGGGCATCCCGGTCTGCGGCAGCGCCGGGGACCAGGCGGCGGCGCTGTTCGGCCAGACCTGCTTTGCTCCCGGCGAGGCCAAAAACACCTACGGCACGGGCTGCTTCACTTTGATGAATGTGGGGCAGCAGCCGGTGCGGTCCCGGGCGGGACTGCTGACCTCTGTGGCCTGGTCCATGGGAGGTGAGACCACCTATGCCCTGGAGGGCAGTGTGTTCAATGCCGGCAGCACCATCCAGTGGCTCCGGGACGAGCTGGGGCTCATCTCCAGCGCGCCGGAGTGCGACCGGCTGGCGGAGAGTGTAGCGGACAGCGGCGGCGTGTTCGTGGTCCCGGCTTTCACCGGCCTGGGGGCACCCTACTGGGATATGTACGCCCGAGGCACCATTGTGGGATTGACCCGGGGCACCACCAAGGCCCATATCGCCCGGGCTGTGCTGGAGTCCATCGCCTACCAGGTGGCGGATCTGATGGAGGCCATGCGGCAGGATCTGCCGGTGACCTGCCTGCGGGTGGACGGCGGCGCCAGCGTCAGCGACCCGCTGCTCCAGTTCCAGGCGGACCTGCTGCGGATCCCAGTGGACCGGCCGTCCCAGGTGGAGACCACTGCCTTTGGCGCGGCGGCTCTGGCAGGACTGTCTGTGGGCGTGTGGAGCGGATATGAGGAGTTACGGGCCCTGCGCCGGAGCCAGCATGTCTTTTTGCCTCAGAGGGAGGAGAGTGCCTGCCAGGCGGACTACCGCCAGTGGAAGCGGGCGGTGGAGCGTGCCGGCGGCTGGATCGAGGCGTAAAACGGGAAAAACGTCGAAGAAAGTTTACATTTCAAGCATTGCGAAAGACCTACCGGTGTGCTATGATGGGGACAAGCTTGAGTGGGAGTTCTTTCCAGAATTTTCAGAGGATGTAACCTGCATTCCCGGGCACACTGCGCCTGGAGAGGAAATAGAAGCAAAACAAAGAAGAGCACAATTTGGAAAGGAGATATCAGTATGGCGTTTTTTGACGAGTTGGGCAAGAAGGCTCAGACCGTGGCGGAGGTCGCCGCGGAGAAGGCAAAGGCCGCTGCCGCCGTTGCCGGTGAGAAGGCACAGAACGCCGCTGAGCTGGCCAAGATCAATATGGCCATCGCCAGCGAGCAGCGGGAGCTGGATAAGGATTATCGGACCATCGGCGAGTGGTTTGTCACCGAGTATGAGGGCGAGATCCCTGAGGCGGTGAAGGATCTGGTGGATGCCGTGGCGGCTTCCAAGGCCCGGATCGCTGAACTGGAGGACAGCAAGCCCAAGCGGGAAAATGACGAGGAAAAGGTGGTCGTTCCCGAGGGTATGAAGGTCTGCCCGGTGTGCGGCGCGGCCTCCGACAGCAAGTTCTGCCCCCAGTGCGGCGCGCCCATGGGCGAGTAAGACACAGGGAAAAAGAGCGGACGCACAGCGTCCGCTCTTTTTTATCTATTTCACCTGGCTCAAACACCGGCGGCAGATGTATTTGCCACCCGGCAAGGCCTTTAAATCCTCCTGACTGTGACAGTTGAGGCAGATGGGATTGCTTTTTTGCAGGGAGAGTATTTTGGACGGCTCCTCCCATCCAATATCCACACTGTCGCCTGCATGGAGATCCAATGCTTTTCGCACATCGATCGGCAGAACGATTCGGCCTAACTCATCTATTTTTCTCTGTACAAGGTATTTGTCCATAAAGCTGCCTCCTTTTGTGTTCTGGAAAATGGGACTGCCTTGTGGAAGATGGTAGCATACCTTTTGCCAAAAATCAACATATTTAGATATTATTCTTTTAAAAAATAGTCGCATACGAATACAACCTCTCTATAGAATAAACATCTAAAGGGAGGTGCCGCATGAAAGAACGAGAGCTTGCCTATGATTTTGGCCTTCGGCTGAAGAAATTGCGGGATGCAAAGGGATTGTCTCAAAAGGAGCTGGCGCAAAAGCTTGGAGTCAGCAAGGGAACGGTCTATCGGTATGAAAACAATACGCAGTCACCTTCCTTGGAAAATGCAGCGAAACTTGCCCTTTTGCTGGATACCTCGTTGGACTATCTTGCCGGACTGGAAAATGCTTTGACGATACAGCTCCCGGATCTGAATGAGGAAGAGCGCAATGCCCTGATGGCGTTCATCCGCATTTTTGTACAGAAGAAATAAAACGCGCCGCAAGAATCCTCTTGCAGCGCGTTTCACTTTCTAACTGGGGAAAAGACCTTACAGCTTTGTCATCTGCTCGTTGATGGAATCCTCACAGGAGGACATGGCCTTCAGCGTTTTATCCAGCAGGGTATCCAGCTCCCAGCCCAGCCGCTCGGCACCGGTGCGGATCACATCCCGGGAGCAGCCAGCGGCAAATTTCTTGTCCTTGAACTTCTTCTTCAAAGAGCTCAGCTCCATGTCCTGGCAGCTTTTGGAGGGACGCATCCGGGCAGCGGCGCCGATGAGGCCGGTGAGCTCGTCGCAGGCAAAGAGGACCTTCTCCATCTCCTCCGTGGGCTCCACATCGCAGCACAGACCGTAGCCGTGAGAGCACACTGCATGGATAAACTCGTCGGAGCAGCCGGCTTCCCGCAGCAGCTCGGGGGCCTTAACGCAGTGCTCCTCAGGCCACTTCTCAAAGTCGATGTCATGGAGCAGGCCTACGGTGGCCCAGAAATCGGCATCCTTGCCGTAGCCCAGGTCGTTGGCGAACCAGCGCATGACACCCTCCACGGTCAAGGCATGCTGGATGTGGAAGGGCTCGCCGTTGTATTTGCGCAGCAGAGCCAGAGCGGATTCTCTGTCGATACAAGCTTTCATTGCGGATTCTCCTTTGTATAAATAACTTTCCCTATGGATTTTGGAGCCATTATAGTCCTTTCCTTGCTCCTGTGCAAGGTGCTTTTGCGTCTTTCAGCAGCAGGGACGGGAAGACCTGGCCTGCCGCAGAGCCCGGGAGAGCATGGCAAGCAGCGTGTCAGCGTGACGGTACTCTGCCTCGCTCAGAGCGGTGAGCAGTTTGGAAAGACATGGATCTGTGGTACCTTCGGCAGCCCGTATGTAATTGAAGCCGCCGCAGGCCTCAGCGTGATACCGCTCCCGCAGGGCCTGGCACCAGGGCAGCAGCTGAAGCTGCTGGCAGACGATGGCTGGCTGATAGCAATGTCCGGTGATCAGGTAGTGGACTGCCATCAGCCTTCTGGCATGTTCCCCCTCATCGGCGGCAATCTCCCGCAGGATTCTGGCCTCGTTGGCATTGGGAGCGCACCGGGCCAGAGCCAGATAGTGGCGGCAATCCGCCAGTTCTTCTTCAATAAAGCCGGTGAGGACCTCCAAAGACTCCTGGGCTGCGCTGCCCATACAGCAGGGGTCTGCCTGCGCTCCCGGCAGACTTTCCATAGCCGCGTCCGGCACAGCACCGGAGTCTGTTTGGCGCACTTCCGGATAGGGGGTCAGCTCTGGAGCCACACGCTGCCAGATGCGGTCGTACTGGCGGTAGTCAAAGGTGTCTTCGCCGGTATTTTTGCTCAATTCCATAGATAAACGCCTCCCTTTCCCGCCATCCTATGCAGGGTGCCTTTCCTATGTGCCGGGGAAAATGGAAATTGTGGCATTTGCAACTGAATATTTCATACTAAAATGGTAGAGTATAGACAGATAAGAGAGGAATTGCATTTTTTGGGACAAACTGGTATAATAACACAGTTATGGGAAAAAGGGCGTTTTTTGCCTGTTAAGGAGGTTTCCGATATGCTGGAGTTAAAGCATATTTCATACCAGGTCTCCTCGGAGGAAGGGGAGCTTGGAATTCTCAATGACATCTCCCTCACGGTCCCGGACCACAAGCTGGTGGTCTTTACCGGACCCAATGGCGGAGGAAAGACGACGCTGGCTAAGATCATCATGGGTCTGGTCAAGCCTACCGCCGGCCAGATTCTCTGGAACGGCCAGGATGTGACAGATCTGTCCATCACCGAGCGGGCGCGTCTGGGCATCAGCTACGGTTTCCAGCAGCCCCCCCGATTCAAGGGCCTGACGGTCCGCAAGCTGCTGACCATTGCCTCAGGCAATGAGAAGCTGTCCAAGGACCAGTGCTGCCAGTATCTGACCAAGGTGGGTCTGTGCGCCAACGACCAGCTGGAGCGGGAGGTGGCCGTGAGCCTCGCCGGCGGCGAGGTCAAGCGCATTGAGATCGCCACTATTCGGGCTCGGAACGGCGAACTGATGATCTTCGACGAGCCGGAGGCCGGCATTGACCTGTGGAGCTTCGCCCGCCTGACGGAGACCTTTGAGCAGATCCACCGTCAGGGCAAGGCCACCATGGTCATCATCTCCCACCAGGAGCGCATCATCTCCCTGGCGGACGAGGTGGTTGTGGTAGCCGGCGGCGCTATCCGCCAGCGGGGCAGCGCAGAGGAGATCCTGCCCCTGATTTTGAGTGATACCCTGGGCAGCTGCCCGGTGATGACGAAAGAAGGTGCTGCAAAATGATGGAGACTCAGGTGGATCGCGAGCTGCTGGAAAAGATCGCGGACCTGATCGGCAAGCCCGTTGGGGCGTTCAACATCCGTAAGGATACCGGCTGTGATGGCCGGCAGAGCACAGAGCATATCAAGATCGACAGCCGCACCGATGGTAAGAGCGGCATCGACATCCGCATTCTGGACGGCACAGTGGGCGAGACCTGCCACATCCCGGTGCTGATCACCAAGAGCGGCATTGAGGAGACAGTGTACAACGACTTTTATATCGGCGAGAACTGCAATGTGGACATCGTGGCCGGCTGCGGCATCCACAATTGCGGCGATCAGACCTCCCGCCACGACGGCATCCACACCTTCCATGTGGGCAAGAACTCCCATGTCCACTATACGGAAAAGCACTATGCCGAGGGAGATGGCAAGGGCGACAAGATCTTCAACCCCCAGACCATCGTCTACCTGGAGGAGGGTGCCTCCATCCAGATGGACACCACCCAGATCCGGGGCGTGGACTCCACCAAACGCTATACCAAGATCATCTGCGGCAAGGGTGCCGAGGCCATTGTCACCGAGCGGCTGCTGACCCATGGGACCCAGCTGGCAGAGAGCGATATGGAGATCGTCCTGGACGGGGAGGACGCCAAAGGACGGGTCATCTCCCGCTCCGTGGCTCAGGAGCAGTCCAGCCAGGTGTTCTATCCTCGGATGGTGGGCAATGCCAAGTGCTTCGGCCATGTCCAGTGTGACTCTATCATCATGGGAGACGCCCGGATCCGTTCCATCCCGGAGATCACCGCCAACTGTACTGAGGCTCAGCTGATCCATGAGGCCGCCATCGGCAAGATCGCTGGAGACCAGCTTTTGAAGCTGGAGACTCTGGGTCTGACCGAGGAGGAGGCCGAGGACTGCATCCTCAAGGGCTTCCTGGCCTGAAAAAGAAGAAAGGGGCTGCCGCATCGCGGCAGCCCTTTTTACTATATTTAGAAAAAACTTGATTTTAATTTTAATAAAATTAAATATTGACTTTCATAAAATTAAAGCTTATACTGAGTACAGAACAAGAGAGGGAGGTGTCCCATGTCCATTGAAGTGGTGCCTGAGTGGATGGCGGACCTGGATGAGGAGGATGTGACGTTCATTCGGCGTTTTCTCCTGGCCTCCGGTTCCCTGAAGGAGATGGCGGGCCAGTACGGTGTCAGCTACCCCACGGTGCGGCTGCGGCTGGACCGACTCATCCAGAAGATCCAGCTCAGCGAGGACCGGGCGGCGGAGCCCTATGTGGCCCTCATCAAGCGCCTGGCGCTGAGCGGCAAACTGGACTTTGACACGGCCAAGGTACTGGTGTCGGAGTACCGCAAAACAAAGGAGGCAGATGACGTATGATGATCGCATCTAGAATGGTTGTAACCGGGATTTTGTTCTTTTTGGTGGTCGTGGTGGGCGGTATCTGCCTGCAGATCTTCCTCTCCCGGCGGCGCAGCCGCTGGCCGGGACTGATTTTGCCGGTGCTCTCCTTCCTGGTGTCCCTTTTGTATCTCTTCAATCTGGCAGACAGCGGCAGCGTGGTGCAAAACATCCTCATGGCTCTGGTGACGCTGCTGGTGTCCAATCTGCCCACACTGGTGCTGCTGGCCATCTACTGGGCGGGCCGGGAGCGTGTCCGCAAGCAAAGCGAACTGGACAAGATGAACATTCAGGACCTGTAAAATCGCCTCAACACAAAAAACCACCGGCGGGAGCTTTGGGCTCCTGCCGGTGGTTTTTGTTCAGGCTGTGTGGTCCGGAAGGCCGGACTGGATCAGATTCATGAACCGCTCCGCCGCAGCGGTGGGGGTCACATCTCGCAGCGTGCACATGTCCACTGTCCGGGAGGGGATGGAGAAAGAGGTCTGCAATTCCTGGATCTCACCGCTGTCCAGATATTTCTGCACGAATTCCCGGGTGACGCCCGCCACGCCAAGACCGATCTTGGCCAGGGATACCAGAAGCCCCCGGGAGCTCAGCTCGATCTCCGGGTTGAGCTTCAGGCCGTTTTGCAGGAAGTAGTTCTCCAGGAAAAGACGGGAGCTGGCCTTGCGCTCCAGAAGGATCAGGGGGAAGGCGGCGATCTCCTCCAGGGAGTAGATGTGGTGGAAGTCACAGGCATAGCTGCTGCCAGCCACGAAGATGGCGTGAGTGTCAAAGCAGGGCCAGGTGTTGAGGTTGCCCGGGTCGGCGGGGGAGGAGGCAAAGGCGATGTCCACAGCGCCGGACTTGAGCAGGCTCAGGACCTTCTGACTGCGGCCGCTGGTGATCTTGAGGCGGATGCCGGGGTACTCCCGGTGAAAGGCCTCCAGATAGGGGGTCAGGAACCAGCTGGTGACCGTGTCGCTGGCGCCGATGACCAGATTGCCCATCAGCAGTTCCCGGGTCTGGGAGAGCTTGTCCTCGCCGGTCTGGAGCAGGGTCAGGGCACTGCGGACATAGTCGTAGAGCAGCTGTCCCTCGCCGGTCAGAGTGACGCCCCGGGGACTGCGGGAGAATAATCGCACCTGCAGCTCGGTCTCCAGCTGCTTCACTGACTGGCTGACGGCGGACTGGGAGATATAGAGGTTCTTGGCCGCCACGGAGATGTTCCCCGCCTCAGCTACCTCCCGGAAAATGCGGTACAGTTCCAGCTTGACTGCCATATGGCGCCTCCCATTTTCCAAAATTACGGCCGCCGGCAAAGAAGCACAGGTGAACACTATGGCAGCCTCTATCTTCCACGATTATAGGCGCTGAGAGTGGAAAAGGCAAGGGCTTTGTGGGTAAGGGGCGGCGGAAGGCAGGCAAAAAAGTGTTGGAGAGGAGGGGATTTCCTCTTGACACCGGCCTCGGCGGGTGCTATATTGGGAGGCAATCAAGCAAAAGGCTTGGAAAAGGACGCCCGCCCTGAAATGTGTCAGAGAGGTTCCGCCGCTGGCTGAAAACGGAACCGGCAGGAAGGGGCAAGGGTCACCGCCTTGGAGCTGCCCGCTGAAAGGGGAAACCTGAGTAAACCGGGACGGGACCTCCCGTTACAGAGGACACGAGCGGCATCCCATTCAAAAGGGGGTGCAAGCAGGGTGGAACCGTGGAATACGAAATCGTATCTCACCCCTGATTTGTTCGGGGGTGAGTTTTTTTATCCTCTCCCTCGGCAGAAAAAGGAGGAACGCACTATGTCCGAAGAAATGAACTACAGCTTTGAAAATCCCGAGTACCGCAAGACCTATTGGCACACCTGCTCCCATGTGCTGGCCCAGGCGGTCAAGCGTCTGTACCCCGAGGTGAAGCTGGCCATCGGCCCCTCCATCGACGAGGGCTTCTATTACGATATGGATTCTCCCTTCCCCTTCACTCCTGAGATCATGGAGAAGATTGAGGAAGAGATGCGCAAGATCTGCAAGGAGAAGATCCCTCTGGAGCGCTTTGAGCTGCCCCGGGCGGAGGCCATCAAGTTTATGGAGGAGAAGGGCGAGCCCTACAAGGTGGAGCTGATCAACGACCTGCCCGAGGACGCCACCATCTCCTTCTACAAGCAGGGCGACTTTACCGACCTGTGCGCCGGTCCCCACCTGGATTCCACCGGCCGCATCAAGGGCAACGGCATCAAACTCACCGCCTGCAACGCCGCCTACTGGCGCGGCGACTCCAACCGGGAGACCCTCCAGCGCATCTACGGCATCGCCTTCCCCAAGAAGGAGGAGCTGGACGAGTACCTGGCCAAGATCGAAGAGGCCAAGAAGCGGGACCACCGCAAGCTGGGCAAGGAACTGGGCCTGTATATGCTCATGGATGAGGGTCCCGGCTTCCCCTTCTTCCTGCCCAAGGGCATGGTGCTGAAGAACACCCTGATCGACTATTGGCGCCAGATCCACAAAAAGTACGGCTATGTGGAGATATCCACCCCCATGATCCTCAACCGGCAGCTGTGGGAACGTTCCGGCCACTGGGATCACTATAAGCAGAATATGTATACTGCCGTCATCGACGGCGAGGATTACGCCATCAAGCCCATGAACTGC